>NZ_BAAATR010000003.1:0-192406 GCF_039533515.1 Kitasatospora cystarginea
GCTCGAACTGGGTGCAGTCGGCGCACTGCCCGGGCGTGATGACCAGCGAGAGCACCCGGCAGCGGCCGTCCGCACTCAGATGGATCTTGGTAGTGAACCCGCCCCGCGAGCGGCCGAGCGCCTCACCTCCCGCACCACCTCCGCCAGCCGGTCGATCAGTTCCGCCCGAACCCGAGCGACTTTGACCGCCTGGGCAGAGCCCCCTTTAAAGGCGGGCGGCGGAGCCTGCCGGGCGCCGGCGGCGTGGTGGTGCGCGCGCACGGACGTCGAGTCGACCGAGACGTCCCAGTCGATCTCGCCGGCCGCGTCCGCCTCGGCCTGGATCCGCCGCAGGAGCATCTCCCACGTCCCGTCCGCCGACCAGCGACGATGCCGTTCATGCACGGTCTTCCACGGCCCGTACCGCTCCGGCAGATCACGCCACTGCACGCCCGTGCGTATCCGGTACAGCACCCCGTTCACGACCTGGCGATGATCCCGCCACCTGCCACAACGCCCATTGCTCACCGGTAGAAGCGGCGCCAGGCGCTCCCACTGGGCATCCGTCAGATCACTCCTACACCCCATAGTCGTATCAACGACTCAACTGATCGCCAGGACACTGCCTAGCACCGAGTGTGCGGGCAGCGCCCCTGCGGGCGAGCAGCATGTGAGCACCGCCTGCCCCGGCGCCGACCGGCCCGGGGAAACCCGCGCCGCCCTGCCGGGGAGGGCCGAATGAGCATTCCGTTCCAGCGGACCGCCGTCACCGTCCGTGGCGCGGGCGCGGAGGCCGCCGCCCTCGCCGGCCACCTGCTGCGCTATCCGACCGGCGTCCCGCCCGAGCACCAGCCGCGCCCGTGCCCGGCCCGGTACGCGGCGGCTCCCGCGCACCACGGTCCGGTCCTGCTGCTGCACGGCTTCATCGACAACCGCGCGGTCTTCGCCCCGCTCCGCCGCACGCTGGGCGGTCACGGCTGGACGCATCTGCACGCCCTCAACCACAGCCCGCTGACCAGGGACGTACGGGCTGCCGCCATCCTCCTGGCCCGTCACGTGGAGTGGGCCAGCCAGGCGCACGGTGGCGCTCCGGTCGCGCTGATCGGGCACAGCCTGGGCGGGGTGATCGCCCGCTACTACGTCCAACGCTTGGGCGGGGACGAGCTGGTGGACACCCTGGTCACCCTGGCCACCCCGCACGAGGGAACCACCGCCGCGCTCCTCCCGACCCCGTTCCCGATCACCCGCCAACTGCGCCCGAACAGCCCCCTGATGGCCGAGCTGCGGCTGCCCGCGCCCGGGTGCCGTACCCACTTCACCGCCGTCCGGGGCGAGTTCGACGAACTGGTCCTGCCCGGCCCGCACGCCTGGCTGCACCACCCGGACCTGACCGCCGACAACCAACTCGTCGCAGGCGCCGGGCACATCGGCCTGCCCTCGCACCCCCGCACGGTCGAGTCGGTGCGGCGCGCGCTGGAGGCGGCGGAGCGAAGGCGGGCGGAAGCGGCGGAGCCGAGGGCCGAGCGGCGCGCCTCGTGAACCGCGCGCTCCGCCCGACTACTCACGCCGCCCGGCCGCACGTCCCACCACACCAAGCCGACGGCCGACAGCAGGCCGCCGGCCAACGGATCACCGCTGCTCCCGGGGCGGCAGTCAGAGCTTGTCCACCGGCGCGTACCGGAGCAGCAGTTGCTTCCGCCCGGAGGCACCGAAGTCGATCGTCGCCTGCGCCTTGTCGCCCACGCCCTGGGTGGCCACCACGGTGCCCAGGCCGAAGCTGTCGTGGGTGACCCGGTCGCCGACCGCCAGCGAGACCACCTCGCGCTCGACCACCCGCCGGGCCGACTGCCCCCAGCCCGCCTTCGGTCCGGCCGCCGTACGCGGGGCCGAGGACGACGACGAAGAGGAGGACCCGTACGACGAGGAACCGTACGAGGACCGCGAGGAGGAGGCCGGGCGCGAGGAGGAGGACGAGCGCGCGGAGGAGGACGAGAAGCCGCGCGAGGCCGACGCCGCACCCGTACGCTTCCACTCCACCAGCGTCTCCGGGATCTCCTCCAGGAAGCGGGAGGCCGGGTTGTACGAGGGCTGGCCCCAGGCACTGCGCAGCACCGACCGTGTGAGGTAGAGGCGCTGGCGGGCGCGGGTCAGTCCGACGTACGCCAGGCGGCGCTCCTCCTCCAGCTCCTTGACCTGGTTGAGCGCACGCATGTGCGGGAAGATCCCGTCCTCCATGCCGGTCAGGAAGACCACCGGGAACTCCAGGCCCTTGGCGGTGTGCAGGGTCATCATCGTGATGACGCCCGTGCCCTCCACGTCCTCGTCCGGGATCTGATCGGAGTCGGCGACCAGTGCCACCCGCTCCAGGAAGTCGGCGAGCGAGCCGACCGGCGGTGTGCCCTCCTCCTCGGCGTCGGGCCGCTCGCCCGGGTCCTGCTCGTACTCCAGCGCGACCGAGGCGAGCTCCTGGAGGTTCTCCACCCGGGTTTCGTCCTGCGGGTCGGTGGAGGACTGGAGTTCGGCCAGGTAGCCCGTCTCCTCCAGGACCGCCTCCAGCACGGCGGCCGGACCGGCGCCCGACTCGACGACCTGGCGCAGCCCGGCCATCAGCGCGTTGAACTTCTTCACCGCGTTGGCCGAGCGCGCGGCCATCCCGTACGCCTCGTCCACCCGCAGCAGCGCCTGGGCGAAGCTGATCCGCTCGCGTGCGGCAAGCGCGTCGATCATGGCCTCGGCGCGCTCGCCGATGCCGCGCTTGGGCACGTTGAGGATCCGGCGCAGCGGCACGGTGTCCTCGGGGTTGGCCAGCACCCGCAGGTAGGCAAGGACGTCCCGGACCTCCTTGCGCTCGTAGAAGCGCACGCCGCCGACCACCTTGTACGGCAGGCCGACCCGGATGAACACCTCTTCGAAGACACGGGACTGCGCGTTGGTGCGGTAGAAGATCGCCACGTCGCCCGGCCTGGCGTCCCCGGCGTCGGTGAGCCGGTCGATCTCGTCGGCGATGAACTGGGCCTCGCCGTGCTCGTCGTCGGCGACGTAGCCGACCACCTTCTCGCCGTTCTCGCCGGCCGTCCACAGGTTCTTCTTGCGGCGGTTGGTGTTGCGCTCGATGACGGCGTTGGCGGCGGTGAGGATGGTCTGGGTGGAGCGGTAGTTCTGCTCCAGCAGGATGGTGGTGGCGTTGGGGTAGTCCTCCTCGAACTGGAGGATGTTGCGGATCGTCGCGCCGCGGAAGGCGTAGATCGACTGGTCCGCGTCACCGACCACGCAGAGCTCGGCGGGCGGCACCTCGGCGAGGCGTCCGGCGGCCTCGTTGACCCAGTCGCCGTCCACGGTGCGCTTGGGGGCGGCCGCCACCGAGCCGCCGCTGAGCTCGCGCACCAGCATGTACTGGGCGTGGTTGGTGTCCTGGTACTCGTCGACCAGGATGTGTCGGAACCGGCGCCGGTAGTGCTCGGCGACGTCGGGGAACGCCTGGAGCAGGTTCACCGTGGTCATGATGATGTCGTCGAAGTCCAGCGCATTGGCCTCGCGCAGGCGCCGCTGGTAGAGGGTGTATGCCTCGGCCAGCTTCCGCTCCATCGGGTTGGCGGCCTGCCCGGCGTAGGCCTCCTCGTCGATCAGCTCGTTCTTGAGATTGCTGATCTTCGCGGTGAAGGACTTCGGCGGGAACTGCTTCGGGTCCAGGTCCAGGTCGCGGCAGACCAGCGACATCAGCCGCTGCGAGTCCGCCGAGTCGTAGATGGAGAAGCTGGAGGTGAAGCCGAGCAGCTTGGACTCACGGCGCAGGATCCGTACACAGGCGCTGTGGAAGGTGGAGACCCACATCGCCCGGGCGCGCGGGCCGACCAGTGCCTCGACGCGCTCGCGCATCTCGCCGGCCGCCTTGTTGGTGAAGGTGATCGCCAGGATCTCGCCCGGCTGCGCCCCGCGCGCGGCCAGCAGGTGCGCGATCCGGTGGGTCAGCACCCGGGTCTTGCCCGAGCCCGCACCGGCCACGATCAGCAGCGGGGAACCGGCGTGCAGCACGGCCTCGCGCTGCGGGTCGTTCATGCCCTCCAGCAGCTGCGCCGGGTCGACCACGGTGCGGGCGGCGCCGTTGCGGTGCCAGGCGTCGCGCTCGGTGGCGGCGGCGTAGTCGGTCTGGAACAGCCCGTCCGGAAGCTCCTCCTCGTAGGGGGCCTCCTCGTAGGGGACCTCCTCGTACGGAGCCCCGTCGGACGGCTCGTAGGGCTCGTACGGCTCGTCGGTGCCGTACGGCGGCTCATCGGCGGCGGTCGGCTTCGACCCGGCGGCAGGAGCCTCGAAACCGGGGAGCGGGAGGTCGTCAAAGAGGCTAGTCATGGCCCTTCGAGTCTATGGCCCGGCGCCGACAACCCCGGGGGCGATCCCATAGCTCCACCGCCCGGCCGGTTCGCGACGGTTGCCACGCCCGCTCCGTTCGGCATTCACCCGCGGAACGGGCCGGCGACGGCCCGGGGCCCGGCGGCGCGCCGCTGCCTGCCTCCGGGCGGGCCGCCGCCGCGATCGCCTTCGCCCGGACCCAGCTCGGCAAGCCCTACGCCTGGAGAGCCACCGGCCCGGGGGTTCACCGCTCGAAGAGCGTGACGACCAGTCCCCGCACCTGCGTCGAGGTCCGCTTCGGGAACAGCCGGTCCAGCGCCGTGGCCTGCGGCTTCTCGTACTGGTCCAGCGGCTTGTCCACCGAGGAGCCGGGGGTCAGCACCCACACCCGGCGCGTGTCGCCGATGCAGGCGACGGGATCCGCGCACAGCTGCGGGTAGATGTCGCCGATGGCCTGCGCGCTGCGCTCCACCAGCACGTCCTTCAACTGCACCGAGTGCGGCAGGTAGTAGCTCATCGCGCTGTCCAGGTTGAGGTACGCGGCCTGGCTGCCGCGCAGCGCCACGATGCCGTCCCCGGGCCGGTAGCCCTTGGCGATCACGGCGGCGGCCGCCTTGGTGTCCAGGCCGTCATGCGCGAACTCCCGGCGGATGGCGCGCTGGTCGTACGCTCCGAGGAGCAGCACCAGCACCAGCCCCAGCGGCGGCAGCCAGCGCGGCCGCAGCGCGGTCAGCCCGGCCCCGGCCAGGACGCACCAGGCGGGCACGGTGAAGAGCAGGTAGCGGTCCAGGAAGTACGCGGTCGGTCCCTGCGACATCAACCAGACCAACACGATCGGCAGCGCCGCCATCAGCCCGATCTCGACGGCGAACCGCCGCCCGGCGGGCCAGGCCAGCGGCAGCACCGCGAGCACCAGCACCACCAGGCTCACCGCGGCCGAGCCGAACAGCATGTGCCAGAAGGTGTCGAAGACGTACTGGAGGGTCGGCGCGGTCAGCCAGTTCAGCTGGCGTCCCACCTGCCGGTGGCCGAGCAGCGCGAGCGGGACCACCGGCAGCAGCGCGACCCCCGCCGAGAGCGCGAAGCCGACCAGCAAGGGGTGGCGCCGCTGCTGCCACCAGCGGCCGAGCACCACGATCCCGTGCGCGGCCAGGAAGACCAGCGAGATCATGTGGAAGAACCCGGCGGCCGTCACCGCACAGCCGTACGCCGCCCAGCGCAGCGGCCGGGACTGCTCCAGCGCGCGCAGCAGCAGCCAGGTCGCTGCCGCCACCGCGAGCACCACGAAGGCGTAGCCGCGCATCTCCTGGGCGTACCGGGAGATGGACGGCACCAGCGCGAACAGGCACCCGGCCGCCAGCCCGGCCCGTCGTCCGAACAGCCGCTCGCCGGTCAACGTGACGAACGCCGCCGCGCCGGACATCGCCAGCACCGTGGGCAGCCGCAGCACCACCAGCGAGTCGCCGAACAGGGCCACCCAGTAGTGCATCATCAGGTAGTAGAGGCCGGTGACCGCGTCGACGTGTCTGAGCAGGTCGAACAGCTCGCCGCCGGTCCGATGGGCGGCGTTCCAGCTGACCAGTTCGTCGCGCCACAGCACCGGGCGCCAGCTGCCGTAGCCCCCGATCGCCAGCATCAGCAGGGCCGGCCAGAGCCACCGGAGGCGTCCGATGGACGCAGTGCGGGCGTCCGACGTCTGGTCGGACGCCCGCCGGGCTATCGGTACGGCGGCCGTAGCGCTCGCGGTCATCACAGACTCCCCTTCAACGTGACCTCAAGAACCGGCAATCGCCCAGCATCAGGGCGAGTTGGTGTACACGAAGACGACATAACCGCCGTACGAGGCGGAGCAGAGCGCGGCGAAGGCGAGCACGGCCGCCGCCGCCCCCTTCGTCCGAAGCCTGGCCAGCCCCGCGGCCAGCGGCAGCAGCAGGGCGAAGGCCGGGATCAGAAAGCGGGCGCGGGAGTTGAAGTACGCCGCGTCACCGAGCGCCAGCAGCAGCATCATCCCGCTGAACACCAGCAGGGTCAGCGGCTGGCGCTGCAGCACGCAGACCGCGAAGAGCAGCACCGACGCCGCCAGCGTCCCCGCCACCATCGCGTCCGTCAGCCAGACCGGCTCGGCGTTCATCAGCATGGCCCGCAGCACCTTGTAGGTGGAGCGGCCGAAGTCGAACTGGGACTCCCAGGCCTCCTGGACCTTGAAGTACCCGTCCCAGCTGCCCTTCTGCAGACCGACCCAGCCGATGTAGCCCGCGAAGCCGAGCGGTGCGATCGCGGCCCCGAGCACCGGCCGCCACCATGCGGGGGCCTTGGTCTTCCGGTCGCGGCGGCGCCACCAGCGCACCACCAGGGCGCCGAACGCCCCTAGGCCGACCGCCACCGCCACCGCCACACCGGTCGGCCTGGACAGCCCTGCCAGGGTGCTCAGCGTCCCGGCCCAGATCCAGCGGTGCGTCACCGCCGCGTACATGGCCCAGGCGGCGAAGGCGGTGAACACCAGCTCGGAGTACGCCATGCTCTCCACCACGGCGTACGGGGTCACCCCCCACAGGGCCGCGGCGATCACGCCCGTCCGCCGCCCGTACAACCGGGCCGCCACCGCGAAGATCCCCCAGGCCGCGGCCAGTGCCCCGACCCAGGCCACCAGCAGCGCCGCGTAGTTGACCGGCAGCGGCAGCAGCGACCAGACCAGCTTGATCAGCGCCGGGTAGACCGGGAAGAACGCGTACGCCTGGTACGGGCCGTTCGGCCCGGGCACCGGCTTGGAGCCCGCGTAGCCGTGCACCGCGATGTCCTGGTACCAGTACGCGTCCCACATCGTGCTCAGCCGGTGCAGGCTGTGGGTGCCGTGCTTGAGGTCCCACAGCGCCAGCAGCACCAGCCCCACCGCACGCACCGCCGCATAGCCGAGCAGGGCGGGTGCCGCGTAACGCGCCGAAGCGAGCAGCCGGTTCAGCGGTCCACGGCGGCGGGGGCTCCGCGCCGCCGGGCGCCGCGCACGTGGCGCGGGCACCGCCGCCGGGGCGCGCGTCCCGCCGTCGACCGAGGTGTCTGACATCATGCTCCGTCGTTCGGGCCGATACGGGCGGGCGGCGGTCGTGCCGGTGCGCGGCGCACTCCGAATCGGCCCGTATACACGGCCGCGCGCACCCATTATGACCCTGGGAGAAATCAGCCCTTCACCCCCCGGCGGTGCAGGATTATGCCCGGCGGTGTGGGTACGGGCAATGGTGCACCTACGCGGTATGCATGGACTAGCCTGCGAGTCGTGACTGTAATCGAACAGCAGCATGCCAGCGCGGCTGACGGCACCGGCAGGCCCCCTCCGGCCCAACCCGCCCTGCGCATGGGCTGGTTGGATGCGCTCAGAGGAGTGGCGGCGCTGCTGGTCGCCATCCACCATTTCGGGCTGATCCACCTGATCCCGTACGGGGGAACAATTAACCGGGAGTTCGATCTCGGTATATACGCCGTCATGTTGTTCTTCCTGGTCAGCGGATACATTGTTCCCGCTTCTCTGGAACGGCGGGGCGATGTCCGGGGCTTCTGGATCGGCCGGATCTTCCGGATCTACCCGCTGCTCGTCGTGGTCGTCACGGCCGCACTGCTGATCCTGCCGCGTGCCCACTCCGCCGTGCCCGACGCCGCCCACCAGACCCCGGTCCGCTTCGCCGTCGCCAACGGCCTGCTGCTGCACGAGATGCTGAACGTGCCGAGCGCGCTGGGCGCGATGTGGACGCTCTGCTACGAGATGGTCTTCTACTTCTTCGTCGGCGCGCTCTTCGTCCAGAACCGGCACCGGCTCAGCGCCCCGATCGCCGTGGGCTTCGCCGCGCTCGCCCTGCTGCTGGGCGGCACGGTCTCACCCGCGATGATCACGACCGACGACGGCTCGACCCGGAACACGGTCGCCGCCACCGCCGTGGTCATGGTGGCGGGCCTGGTCTGCGTCCTCACCGGGCGGGACACCCTGGTCCGGATCGGGTCGCTGGTACTGGGCGCACTCGGCGCGGTGCTGCTGTTCCTCAACGCCAGGTCGACGTTCTTCGAGTCGATGACGATCCTGGCGACGATGTTCGCCGGCACCGTGATCCACCGCATCGAACGCGGCCGGATATCCCGCCGGTGGGGTCTGGCGTGCTGCGGCTCCGTCCTGCTCTGCGGCGTCCTGGTCGGCTACCTGTACAACCACGGCGACGCCGTCTACCGGACCTGGACCACCAGTTGGGTGGGGTTCTCGCTCCCCTACGCCGCCGCCTGGGCCACCTTCGGCCTCGGCATGCTGCTGCGGAACCGCAGCTTCCCCCGGGTACTGACCTGGCTCGGCGCGATCAGCTACTCGGTGTACGTGGTCCACCTCCCGGTCCTGCAGGCGGTCCACTGGCTGTTGCCCGATGACGCCTTCCCGCACCACGGCCCGGGCAGGTTCGGCCCCGCGCTGGTCTTCCTGGCGGCCGTCCTGGCGCTCAGCCACCTGACGTACCGCCTGGTCGAGCTCCCCGGCCAGAACCTGGGCCGCCGCCTGTTGAAGTCCCTGAACGCCCCCTCGGCCCGGTCCGGGACCTGACCACCGGGGCCGGGACCGGCCGGTGCCCGGACGCGCACCCGCGCGTCCGGGCTCCGCCGCTGCTCGCGGTGGTCAGACCAGGCGGCGGGCGGTGGCCCAGCGGGTCAACTCGTGACGGTTGCTCAGCTGGAGCTTGCGCAGCACCGCCGAGACATGGCTCTCCACCGTCTTGACCGAGATGAACAGCTGCTTGGCGATCTCCTTGTACGCGTAGCCGCGCGCGATCAGCCGCAGCACCTCGCGCTCGCGCTGGGTGAGCCGGTCGAGGTCCTCGTCCACCGGCGGGGTGTCGGTGGCTGCGAAGGCGTCCAGCACGAAGCCGGCCAGGCGCGGCGAGAACACCGCGTCGCCGTCGGCGATCCGGAAGATCGCGTTCACCAGGTCGGTGCCGGTGATGGTCTTGGTGACGTACCCGCGCGCACCGCCGCGGATCACGCCGATCACGTCCTCGGCGGCGTCCGAGACCGACAGCGCCAGGAAGCGCACTCCACCCGACTCCCCCATCAGCGGGGCCGAGCGCCGCAGCACCTCCACCCCGCCGCCGCCGGGCAGGTGGACGTCCAGCAGCACCACGTCCGGCCGCTGCTCGGCGACGACCTGGACCGCCGACTCCACGTCGTCGGCCTCGCCGACCACGTCGATGCCGGTCAGCTCGGTCCGGCCGATCTCCGCCCGGACCCCCGTGCGGAACATCCGGTGGTCGTCCACCAGGACGACCCTCGCCACCCGCTCCGGTGCAGCGTCAGTCATGAACCCTCTCCATCTCCAGCTCGACCTCGGTACCGCCGTCCGGCGCCGGCCGCACCCGAGCGGTGCCCCCGTTGCGCTTCATCCGGCCGATGATCGACTCCCGTACGCCCATCCGGTCCTCGGGCACGGTGTCCGGGTCGAAGCCGGGGCCGTGGTCGCGGACGAACACCGACACCGTCCTCCCCTCCACCTCTGCGTACACCTGGACCGGTCCCCCGCCACCGTACTTGGCCGCGTTGACCATCGCCTCCCTCGCGGCCTGCATCTGCGCCGCGATCCGCTCGTCCATCGGGCAGTCGCCGACGCAGACCAGCTCCACCGCGACACCGTGCCGGTCCTCGACCTCGGCGACCACCTCGCGGATCCGCTCGGCCAGGGTGTCGGGCGCGGCCTCGGCGGCGGCCTCCGGGCGGTATAGCCACAGCCGCAGCTCGCGCTCCTGGGCCCGGGCGAGGCGCAGCACCTCCTTGGGGTCCTCCGCGCGGCGCTGGATGAGGGTGAGGGCGTGCAGCACGGAGTCATGGATGTGGGCGGCGATCTCGGCGCGCTCCTGGGCCCGGATGCGCGCGGTCCGCTCGGCGCCGAGGTCCTGCCACATCCGCAGCACGTACGGGCCGACCAGCACCAACACACCGGCCAGCACGGCGACCGAAGCCTCGATCACCGCGGCCAGGGTGGAGCTGCTGTTCTGCAGGACCAGGAAGCCGACGATGCCGGCCACCACCAGCAGCACACCCGTGCCGACCCGGGTGTACGCGGCGCGGCGCTTGGTGCCCTCCAGGCCGAACCAGCGCTGCCAGCGCGAGTCGTCGGCCTGCCGCCAGACCAGCGCGACGCCGACGCCGACGGTGAGCAGCGGCCAGACGTACGGCTTGGCGGTCTGGATGTGCAGGGCGCTGAGCAGCGCCATGATGCCGACCACCAGCAGCAGCAGGGCGAACAGCTGCCCGAGGCCGCCCCTGGTGCTCCCCGGGGAGAGCGTGGCCGCCTCGGGCGGTGCGCCGTCGTCTCCGGCGGGCTCGCCGTGGAAGGTGCGCTGGAGCAGCTCGCGCAGCCGGCCGAGCCGGCCCTCCCCGCCCTTGCGCAGTTCGCCGTAGCCGCCGTCGGCGGGGACGAAGGTGCCGCCCAGGTAGACCCACTGGGTGCCGCCGCGCGCGGGCTCGCCGATGCCGATCGGCACCACGAACCAGAACGCCGCGTACAGCAGCCCGCCTATGCCCTCGGTGAAGAAGAGCAGGATGAACGCGGCCCTGACCCAGGTGACCGGCACTCCGAGGTGCACCGCGAGCCCGTGGGCGACGCCGCCGAGCATCCGCCCGTTCGGGCTGCGGTACAGCTTGCGGAAGGGCGGGCGCCGCGGGTCGTGCGCGGTCGGGTCGGGCCCCGTCGCCGACGGGCTGTCAGGAACGAGGGGCTTGGGGTCGGTGCCGGGTGCTGCCACGTCACCGATGGTCACACGTTTGCACGTCCGAGCGCATCAGGGTACGCCCCTGAGCTGCTTCTCAGGGGGAGATCAGGGTCGGTCCCGGGCCGCCGGCGGTTGGGCCCGGCCGCTTCGGACGGGAGGATGGTGTCCATGACGGACGAGCAGACCACAGCGGCGGAGGACCCCGCCGCCCCCCGACCGGATCAGCGGCCTCCGCTGACCCGCAGCGACAGCCACCGCGTGGTGGCCGGCGTGTGCGGTGGTCTCGGTCGGCACCTGGACATCGACCCGGTGGTCTTCCGAGTGGTCATCGCGGTGCTCTGCCTCTCCGGCGGGCTCGGGCTCTTCCTGTACGGGCTGGCCTGGCTGGTCGTCCCGAAGGAGCCGGTCGACGGCAAGGCGGGCCAGACCGAGCTGCAGCGGGTCCTGACCGGACGGGTGGACGGGCAGTCGGTCGGCGCGGTGCTGCTGACGGTGATCGGCACCGGGGTGTTCTTCTCCTCCATGGACGACTCCGGGCAGATGTTCCCGTTCCTGCTGCTGGCCGGCCTGATCTTCCTGGCGGTCCGCCACGACCCGGAGCGCCGCCGGCGTGCCAGGGGCCAGGGCGCCGACCGCCCCGGCGGCCCGTACGACCGGCTGGTGGACCAGGACGGGCCGCTCGACTGGTCCCGGTGGGGGCAGCGGGTCGCCCAGGACGTCAAGGCCGGGTGGGACCAGCACAAGGGCGACTGGGACGCCTACCGGGCGACCTGGGACGGCTACCGGGCGACCTGGGACGCGCGCAAGGCGGAGTTCGACAGGCGCATGGACGACTGGGACGGCCGGGCGCGGGTCGACCTCTCCAAGGAGAGCGGACCGGCCGGGGAGGCGAAGGACGCAGCCGCGGGGGCGAAGGACGCAGCCGCGGACGAGAGCGGCCGGCCGGCGCAGGAGCAGCCCGCCCAGGCGCGCGCCGCGGACACGAAGCCCGCGGACACCCCGCCGCACGGCCCGTCCGGCTACCTGTGGGACCCGCGCCACCCGGAGCGCAACCCGTACCTGGCGCACACGCTCCCGCCGGGGGCGGCCCGGCCGCTCGGCGCGCCGGCGCAGGCCTGGTGGCAGCGCACCGATCTGCCGGAGGGCGATCCGCTGCGCAAGTCCGGCACGGCGGCCGGTCCGGCGGGCGGCGCGGCCGCGGTGGCCAGGCCGCGGCGGCACCGCTCCTTCGCCGGCCCGCTGGGGCTGCTGCTCGCGATCGGCGCGGGTGCGCTGGTCTGGGCGATCCCGTACGCCGACGGCAGCCGGGCGCGGGTCTCCACCGTGCTGGCGGCGGCGCTGCTGGGCCTCGGGGTGTCGATGCTGGTCGCGGCGAAGTTCGGCCGGGCCCGCGGGCTGCTCGTCCCGGCGCTGGCGCTCACCGTCCTGCTGACCGGGCTCTCCGGCTCCAGGGCCACCCTCGAATCGTCCTTCGGCGACCGGGTCTGGGCGCCGGCCTCGGCGTCCGAGCTGCAGAGCGGCTACGCGCTCGCCGCCGGCAACGCCCAGCTCGACCTGAGCGGGGTCGACCCGGCGGGCGGCACGCTCAGCACCACGATCCGGATGGGCGGGGGCGACCTCGAGGTGACCGTGCCGTCCGACGTGGAGGTGCACCTGACGGTGCGCAACGGCATCGGCAACATCCAGACCCCGAACAGCGAGGCCGACTCCGGGATCGGCAACAACCGCGACTTCGTGATCCACCCGACCAACGGCCAGAAGTCCAGGGGGACGGTGGATCTGACCGTGAAGCTCGGAATCGGCGACATCCAGGTGGAGCAGGCATGAGGAAGCACCGACTCGACCCGTTCTCGCTGATCGCGGGCGCACTCTTCACCGTGATCGCGGTGCTCTACCTGGTGGCCTCGCTCGGCGACCGCTCGGTCAACGGACGGATCGTCATCCCGGTGACCTTCATCGTCCTCGGTGTGGCCGGCCTGGCCAGTGCGGTCACCGCGATGTCCCGCCGCAACCGCTGACGGGCCGGCCTGGAAGCGGCCGCGCGCCGAGCCGTTCCATCGGCTTCGCTACGGCCCGGCGGCCGGTGGGGAGCGGGACGCCCGTACGGCTCAGCTCTGCAGGGGGCCGAGGTCGAGCCGGTCGCCGTTCCTGGTGACGGTGTACCTGGGCAGTGGCTTGGTCGCCGGCCCGTTGACCACCGCGCCGGTCGCCGCGTCGAAACGCGAGCCGTGGCAGGGGCAGTACAGCTGCCCGCCCTTCGGGGCGTTCACCGTGCAGCCGGAGTGGGTGCAGATCGCGGAGAGGCCGCAGTACTGCCCGGTCTTGGGCTGCACGATGTAGACGGCGTCACCGCTGGCGGGGTCCGCGACCTGCGCAGAGCCCCCGACCGGCACGGCCGAGACGGCCACCGAGGGCTTCTGGCCGCCTGCCGCGGTGGCCCCCCGGGACGGGGCGGCGGACCCGGACGGCGCCGTCGAGGGCCCGGTGGCCGCCTTCTTCGGTCGCCCGAAGGTGGCCGTCAGCGACCCGGCGAGCAGCCCGGCCCCGCCGAGCGCGACGGCGGCGATCCCGCCGTCCATCAGCGAACGCCGGTTGACCTGCCCCTCGACCAGCCCGCGCTGCCGGTCCCGTTCGGCCCGCCGCTGCAGATAGCCGTCGATCGAGAGGTACGGCGTGCCGGCCAGCAGCAGCGGGGTCCAGGCCGCCAGGTAGGCGAGGTCGTTGCCGAGGTAGTACGGAGTGACGTTCCAGCTGACGGTCAGACAGAGGACGAAGCTGATCGCCGCGCCGCCGAGCGCGGCCAGCCGGCCCCAGAGCCCGAAGAGCGTGCCGAGCCCGACCGCCAGTTCGCCGAAGGCGACGAGCAGCGAGAAGAAGGCCGGCGCGTGCAGGGCGGGGCCGAGCAGGAAACCGATCGGGCTGGACGCCTTCACCACCTGGGTCTGGGAGTAGAAGGAGGCCGGGTCGCCGGAGCCCGCCAGGTAGTGCGGGTCGGAGAGCTTGTCGATGGACGCGTAGACGAAGGTGGCCCCGAGGAAGATCCGCAACGGCAGCAGGGCGTACCCGGCGGCCTCTGCTCGCAGCCTGGCCACCAGCTCGGCTCTGCCCGGCCTTTCTGCTCCGTCGTTCGCCGCCGTCATGCCGACCCCTTTGTTCACCGCCTGTCAACTGCTGACAGGTCCGGTCCGATTCTGCCCTGTTTCGCACGGCTTTCCCGGGTACCGTCTGCACAGCAGACGGCCGCGCCGCCGCTCCCGAACCCACGGGAGCGGCGGCGCGGCCGTTCGAAGCCGGGGGAGATCACTCCCACTCGATGGTGCCCGGCGGCTTGCTGGTGCAATCCAGCACGACCCGGTTCACGTCGCGGACCTCGTTGGTGATCCGGGTGGAGATGCGGGCCAGCACCTCGTAAGGCAGGCGCGACCAGTCGGCGGTCATGGCGTCCTCGGAGGAGACCGGGCGCAGCACGATCGGGTGGCCGTAGGTGCGGCCGTCGCCCTGGACGCCGACGCTGCGGACGTCCGCGAGCAGCACCACCGGGCACTGCCAGATCTCGCGGTCCAGACCGGCCGCGGTCAGTTCCTCGCGGGCGATGGCGTCGGCCTCGCGGAGCAGGTCCAGGCGCTCCTTGGTGACCTCGCCGACGATCCGGATGCCCAGGCCCGGGCCCGGGAACGGCTGGCGGTGGACGATCTCCTCCGGCAGGCCGAGCTCCTGGCCGACCATCCGGACTTCGTCCTTGAACAGCTTGCGCAGCGGCTCGACCAACTTGAACTCGAGGTCCTCGGGCAGGCCGCCGACGTTGTGGTGCGACTTGATGTTCGCGGTGCCGGTACCGCCGCCGGACTCCACCACGTCCGGGTAGAGGGTGCCCTGCACCAGGAACTCGACCGGCTGGCCCGAGGCGCCGGCCTCGGCGATGATCTCCGCCTGGGCCTGCTCGAAGACCCGGATGAACTCCCGGCCGATGATCTTGCGCTTCTCCTCGGGGTCGCTGACCCCGGCGAGCGCGGTCAGGAAGCGCTCCTGCGCGTCCACGACCTTCAGCTGGACGCCGGTCGCGGCGACGAAGTCCTTCTCGACCTGCTCGGTCTCGCCCTTGCGCATCAGACCGTGGTCGACGTAGACGCAGGTGAGCTGGTCGCCGATGGCCTTCTGCACCAGCGCGGCCGCGACGGCGGAGTCCACACCGCCGGACAGGCCGCAGATGGCGCGCTTGGTGCCGACCTGCTCGCGGATCAGCGCGACCTGCTCGTCCACCACGTTGCTCGTGGTCCAGGTCGGGGCGATCCCGGCGCCGCGGTACAGGAAGTGCTCCAGCACCTGCTGGCCGTAGTCGGAGTGCAGCACCTCGGGGTGGTACTGGACGCCGTAGAGCTTCTTCTCGTCGTTCTCGAAGGCGGCGACCGGCACCAGGTCGGTGGACGCGGAGACGGCGAAGCCCTCGGGGGCGGCGGAGCAGGCGTCGCCGTGCGACATCCAGACCGACTGCTGCTCGGGGGTGCCCTCGAACAGGGTGGAGCCGGGCTTGACGACGGTCAGCGGGGTACGGCCGTACTCGCGCGCACCGGTGTTGTCCACGGTGCCGCCGAGGGTGATGGCCATCAGCTGGAAGCCGTAGCACATGCCGAAGACCGGGATGCCGGCCTCGAAGATGGCGCGGTCCAGGCGCGGCGCGCCCTCCTCGTAGACCGAGGACGGGCCGCCGGAGAGGATGATCGCCTTGGGGTTCTTGGCGAGCATCTCGGCAACCGGCATGGTGCTCGGCACGATCTCGCTGTAGACCCGGGCCTCACGCACCCGACGGGCGATGAGCTGGGCGTACTGGGCACCGAAGTCGACGACCAGGACGGTGTCGAGCTCGTGTGCGGACTGGTCGGGAATAGCAGAGGACACAGACGGCCTTCCGGCAGCGGTATCAAGAGGTGTCGCACGCGGCACGCCCCTGGCAGGGTGGCGGGCGACTGTGGGGGTGTCTGCCCTTGAGTCTACCGGGCGGCCGGAAGACTGTGGCTTCACCCAGTTGCCAAGGCTTCGCACCGTGACCCCGGGGTGCGGCGATTCGTTGCACCCCACGACCGTACGAGCGCTCGCACCCCCCAGGTTCGGGCCGCCCGGTACGGGCACCGAACCACGCGTGGATCTCACCTCAGTCCACCCGTGCGCGTGGCGCTGCCGTCCTCGGGCCAGACCGGGCGCGGCCCGCCGTGGGACCGTGCACGGGTGCAGTGGCCGGGTGGCAGGGGACAGCCTCCGGTCACGACTGACCAAGGGAGGTGCGGCGGCCGGTGCCGGGGACGCCCGGTTCCGTCCGCCGCACCATCCAGGGTCGGCACCGCCCGCGCCGACCGCCCCCGGCACACTCCCGTACGCCGCCGCCCCACCGGCTACTACGGAACGTAGTCGGCCTCCGCCTGCCGTCCGGCACGGCCTGTCGTGCGGCGGGCAGGGTACGGCAGGCCGGGCCCGGAAAATTGGACTGTGCCGAACTGCGTCGAATCGGTTGCACAGTAAGGGCTCCGTCCACCACGATGCTGGAGCGGGGGTCGACCGGGCCCTCGTACCGCACACCTTCCCGGCGCCGGGCGGCCGCCCTGAGCGCCGAACGAAAACGGTTGTCACCTCACGCTCCGTGAGGGATGAGCTGACCCGTTCCCCCGTGCCGCGCCTCGGCCCACCCCTGCCGGGCGTCCGGCTCGACCCACGACCAACCGTCCGGACGGCGCTCCTCCCCCGGCGCCGTCACCCCAGCACCGGTGCTGCCCTGACACCGTGTGCTGAGCGACAAAGGGCCCCGTTCCCCCGCGGGGCCCTTTGCCCTGCGCTCTCCACGCCGCGCGGCAACCGGACGCACGGCTTCCAGCAACCCGGCCTAGCCGCGCCGCACCAGCGGCAGCAGCCGCAGCGCGCCGAAGGCCCCCGCCGGCACCGCCGGCCGCACCGGCACCACCGGTGCCACCCGCCGGTACTCCTCGCCCTGGACGGGCCTCGGGTCGGCCTCACCCCGGTTCGGCCACATCGACATGGCCCGCTCGGCCTGGGCCGTGATGGTCAGCGAGGGGTTGACCCCGAGGTTGGCGGAGATCGCGGAGCCGTCCACCACGCTGATCCCGGGGTAGCCGTGAACGCGGTGGTACGGGTCGATGACCCCCTTCTCCGGTCGGTCGGAGATCGGGCAGCCGCCGATGAAGTGGGCGGTCATCGGGATGTCGAAGATCTCTCCGACGGTGCTGCCGGCGAAACCGTTGATCGATTCGGCCAGTGCCTTGGCGCCCTCCTCCGCCGCCGGGATCCAGGTCGGGTTCGGCGCGCCGTGCCCCTGGCGGGAGGTGAGCCTGCCCTTCCCCGGGCCGGTCTTCTTCAACGACACCGTCAGCGAGTTGTCCAGCGACTGCATCACCAGGCCGATGATGGTCTTCTCCGACCAGCGGTGCTGGTTCCGCGACTGCGCGAAGATCACCGGATGCCTGAGCGCCGTGACGGCGAACCGCAGCCAGCGCGGCCCGCGCCCGGCCCCGGGCACCTGCTGGACGCTCAGCGCCCCCATCGCGTTCGACCCCTTGCCGTACCGCACCGGCTCGATGTGGGTGTTCTCGTTCGGGTGGATCGAGGAGGTGATGGCCACCCCCTTGGTGAAGTCGACGCGCGAGCCGTAGCGCCGGTCGGTGGTCGAAGCACCCACCAGAGCCTCGGAGTTGGTGCGGGTGAGCTCACCGAGGCGGGCGGAGAGCGCGGGCAGGTGGCCCCGGTCGCGCATCCGGTGCAGCAGCGTCTGCGTCCCGTACGTCCCGGCGGCGACCACCACCTGCGCGGCGGTGACCGTCCGCGCCCCGGCCCTGGCCCGGTCCTTGGCCCGCCCCCTGGAACGAGCGGGCATGCCCGAGTTGGTGCGCCGTACGTCCACCGCGAAGCCGCCCGCCGCCAGCGGTCGGATCCGCTCCACCGTGGTGAGCGGGTGGATCTCGGCGCCGTTCCGTTCGGCGAGGAACAGGTAGTTCTCGGTGAGCGTGTTCTTGGCGCCGTGCCGGCAGCCGGTCATGCACTCGCCGCACTCGACGCACGCCTTCCGGCGCGGGCCCGCGCCCCCGAAGTACGGGTCCTCGACCTCCTCGCCGGGCGCGGCCTTCGCGCGACCGTCCGAGTCCTTGCCGTCTCCGAAGAAGACCCCGACCGGGGCGAGGTGGAAGGTGTGCCCGACGCCCATCTTCTCCGCGGCGTCCTTGAGATGGACGTCGGACGGGGTCACGGTCGGGTTGGTGCGCACCCCGAGCATCCGCTGCGCCTGGTCGTAGAAGGGGCTGAGCTCCTCCTGCCAGTCGGTGATGTGCCGCCACTGGCGGTCATCGAAGAACTGCTTCGGCGGAACGTACAGGGTGTTGGCGTAGTTCAGCGAACCGCCGCCGACGCCCGCGCCGCCGAGCACCAGGACGTTGGCGAGCAGGTGGATCCGCTGGATGCCGTACAGGCCGAGCGAGGGTGCCCACAGGTAGTTCCTGATGTCCCAGGAGTTCTTGGGCAGTTCGTCCGGTCCGAACCTGCGCCCGGCCTCCAGGACGGCGACCTTGTAACCCTTCTCGGTCAGCCGCAGGGCCGCGACCGAGCCGCCGAACCCCGAACCGATCACCACCACGTCGTAGTCGTGCACACCCTCGACCGCCATACCGCTTTCCCTTCGAAGTGACGTACCGGAGAACCGGGTTCGGCTACTTCAGCCGGAAGGCCTTCATGGCCTTCAGCCCGGTGGTGAAGAGCGCGGCGAAGCGCTCGTCGTCCAGTCCGAAGGACGGCGCGAGCGGCACCAGCCGCTGGGTGGCGACGGTCTGCGCCTCGGTGTAGCGCAGGATGCCCTCGGCGCCGTGCCGGCGGCCGAGCCCGGAGTCCCCCATGCCGCCCATCGGCGAGGCGACCGAGCCGTACGCCGCCGCGTACGCCTCGTTGACATTGACCGTGCCGGTGCGCAGCCGGGCGGCAACGGCCCTGCCGCGGCGCGAATCCCTCGTCCAGACACTGGAGTTGAGGCCGTAGGGGGTGGCGTTGGCGGCGGCGACGGCCTCCTCCTCGGTGTCGAAGCGGTAGATCGACACCACCGGGCCGAAGGTCTCCTCGGCGCAGACCGCCATCTCGGGGGTGACCCCGTCCAGGACGGTCGGCTCGTAGAACAGCGGGCCGAGGTCGGGGCGGGCCCGCCCTCCGGTGAGCACGGTGGCCCCGGCCTTGACGGCCTCCTCGACGTGCCGGGTGACGGTCTCCAACTGCCGCTCGGAGACCAGCGAACCCATGTCCGCCCCGTACGCCAGGCCGCCGCCGAGCCGCAGCGCGGCGGTCCGGGCGACGAAGCGGGCCAGGAAGTCGTCGGCCACCGAGCGGTGCACGAAGAGCCGCTCGATCGAGATGCACAGCTGGCCGGCCGAGGAGAAGCAAGCGCGGACGGCCCCCTCGGCGGCACGGTCCAGATCGGCGTCGGCGAGCACCAGCATGGCGTTCTTGCCGCCGAGTTCGAGCGAGGCACCGACCAGCCGGGCGGCGGCCTGCTGGGCGACCTGGCGGCCGGTGCGGGTGGAGCCGGTGAAGGAGACGTAGTCGGCGTGCTCGATCACGGCGGGGCCGATCACCGGTCCGTCGCCGATCACGATCTGCCACAGGTCGGCGGGCAGTCCGGCCTCCACCAGCAGCTCGCGGGCCCACAGGGCGGTCAGCGCGGTCTGCGTGTCGGGCTTGTTGACCACGGCGTTGCCGGCCGCGAAGGCGGGCAGGGCGTCGCCGACGGAGAGTTCCAGCGGGTAGTTCCACGGGGAGATCTGGCCGATCACCCCCTTGGCGCGGCGGGACTCCACGGCGTGGGTGAGCACCGGGATCGCCCCGGAGCGGCGCCGGTCGCGCAGATAGCCCTCCGCCCGGCGGCCGTAGTGCCGGGCGGCCATCGCCACCGCCAGCACCTCCTCGAAGGCGTGCAGCCTGGCCTTGCCGGTCTCGGCCTGGATCAGGTCGAGCACCTCGTCCTGCCGCTTGAGCAGCAGGTCGTGGAAGCGCAGCAGCACCGCGGCACGGCGGCGGACGGGCAGCGCGGCCCAGCTGCGCTGCGCCCGCCGCGCCAGCTGGTAGGCCACCTCGACGTCGGCCGGGGTGGACTGCGGCAGCGCGGCGAGCCGCTCCCCGGTGAGCGGGGTGGTGGTGTGCACCAGCTCCGGTTCACCGGCCGCGGTGATGCTCCGGGCCAGCCGGGCCACCAGCGAGGCCGGTACGGCCGCGGCGACCGTACGCGCGCCGCCGCCGGCCGCCGGGTTGCGCCGCTCGCCCCGGCCGGGGGCCTGACCATCTGCCGTGATGTCCGTCATGAGCGCAGCCTAGGCGCTCGGCGGCCACTGCGGTACCCGTCGGTAACAGGCGATCGCGACCGAACGTCCAGTCGCGGTGGGCGGTTTCAGCGCGTGCTGAAGTTGTTGAGCACCGTGGTGAACCGCCGCTGCCCGGTGAGCCAGTCCTTCTCCGGGGTGCACACGTAGATGCCGTACGAGGTGCCCTTGTCGTCCAGGTACTCCACCTCCTTGGCGTGGCGCCGGATCCCGTCCTTGCTGCCGACGAAGGTGAAGTCCCAGGACGCGGCCTCGTGCCCGTTCACCTTGGCGTCGACCAGGCTGCCCCGGTGGTAGTCCTTCAGCTTCTTGATCAGGTCGCGCTCCATCTCGAGGAAGTGCTCGCGCGGCCCGAGCGACTGGGCGACCGTCTTCGAGAACTGCACGAAGTGCAGCCCGCCGTCGGGGCTGTAGATGATCTGTTCGACACCCTGCGTCGAGCGCACCCAGGGCGCGCCGTCACTCGGAACCGGGAAGCGGAAACCCGCCGGATCGTCCACCCAGGTATAGCCGGTGGGGGCCGGGCCGGTGGCGGGCGCCGCGGAGATGGTCACGGTGGGGCCCGGGTCCGGCGCCGTGGGCGTGGGCGTGGGCGGGGGCGTGGGGTGGTCGTCGCGCAGCAGCTCGGGTACCGCGAACGCGGCACCGGCGGCCAGCGCGGCGGCGACGGCCAACGCCACCGCGATCCACAGGCCCCTGCGGCGCCTGGGCCGGGCCGCGGCGGGCGGCTCGGTGTCCGCGGACGCGGGCATCGCCGTCTGGGTGGGCGCCGACTCGACAGCGGGGGCGGCGGCGGGGACGGCCGGGTCGGCCGGCCGGTCCGCCTCCTCGACGGCCGGCTCGGCCCGGTCCACCACCGGGACGGCCTGGGTCGGCATCCGCGGCTCGCCCTTCGACACCGCCCTGATGCCGATGGTGTGCCCGGCGGTCACCTCGGCGAGCATCCGGGTGGCCTCGTCCGCGCTCGGCCGGTCCGCCGGGTCCTTGGCCATCAGCGCGGCCAGCACCGGACCGAGCGCCCCGGCCCGGCGCGGCTCCGGCAGTGGGTCGCCGACCACCGCCGCCAGGGTGGTGATCGGCGAGGTGCGGCGGAACGGCGACTGGCCCTCCACTGCGGCGTACAGCGTCGCTCCGAGGCCCCACAGGTCGGAGGCCGGGCCAGGGCGCTCACCCTGGGCCCGCTCGGGCGCGAGGTAGTCGGGCGAGCCGACCAGGTCGCCGGGCCGGGTCAGCTCGGTGGAGCCCTCGAAGGTGGCGATGCCGAAGTCCAGCAGCACCACCCGGCCGGTGTTGTGCTCCAGCAGCACGTTGGCGGGCTTCACGTCGCGGTGCAGCACACCCAGCTGGTGGCCCCTGTGCAGCGCGGCCAGCACCTGCAGGCCGACCTCGGCGGCCTCCCTGGGCTGCAGGGTGCCGTCCTGGCTGATCACGTCGGCCAGCGAGCGGCCGTCGATCAGCTCCATCACGATCCACGGCCGGCCGTCCTGCTCCACCACGTCATGGATGGTGATCACACCCGGGTGCTTGATCCGCCCGGCGGCCCTGGCCTCGCGCTTCATCCGGGACTGGAGGATCTCCAGCTCCTCCTCGGGGAGGTGGTTGACGGTGAGCTCCTTGACCGCCACCTCGCGGTCCAGCATCTCGTCCCGCGCCCGCCAGACCGTTCCCATGCCGCCGCGGCCCAGCCGCTCGCCCAGCGTGTAGCGCCCGACCAGCACTCGCTGCGCTTCTCTGGCCTGCGCCGACTGGTCCTGCACGCCCATGGCGACCGTTCCCCCTCATCAGCCCACCGTCACCTTGACGGAGGTGGTTCCGGTGCACCGTTGACTCACCGATAGGACAACTTCCATGCACAGGTTAGGCGCCCGACTCCACGCCCGGAATTCCGACCCGGCCGGCTGACCCGGGTGTGACCTAGACCTCACCTCGTCTCGGACCGTCCAGTCGGGCGGTACGCATGCCCACGAGCCGCTCAGCCCGCCAGCGAAACCACCAGCACCAGTGCCACCACCAGCAACACCAGCACCCCGGCCACCAGTAGCGGCCCCAGCAGCGCGGGCGGCAGGGCCGACGGCCGGTGTGCCACCACCCGCTCCGGTCTGCTCCGCCGGATGGCCGGACCGTTCGGGTGGCGCACCAGCGGCCCGCGCGGACGGCGCACCGGCAACTCCTGCACACCCTGCGGCCGCGGCCCGTACGGCTCCGGAGCCGCGCCGATCAGCGTGGCCAGCTCCCGCCGGACCTCGGCGATCCCGGGCCGGGCGGCCACCTCGGACCGCAGCAGCCTTTCGACCAGCGGCGCCAGCGGCCCGCAGCCGTCCATCGGCCCCGGGTGCCCGGCCCGGATCGCGGCCAGCAGGGTGGGCAGGTCGTCCTCCGGGTACGGGGCACGGCCGGTCAGCAGCCGGTACAGCAGGACGCCCAGCGCCCAGCAGTCCGCGGCGGGACCGGTCTCCAGCGCCCAGCGCTCGGCCCTGGGGCCCAGCAGTAGGGATCTGGCGTCGAGGATCCGTCTGGCCTGCAGCGGGGTCGGCGCGGCGTCACCAGGGCCTCCCAGGGCCGCGCACAGCTCCTCCTCGGCCGCCCCGAGCAGCAGGCCGCCGAGCAGCGCGGCACCGTCCTCGCAGACCACCACGCTCTCCGGCGCAACGTTTCCGTGTGCCAGCCCGGCCCGGTGCAGCTCATGCAGCCCGGCCGCCAGGTCGGCGGCGATCTCCGCGGCCCGGTACGGCGGGAGCGGCCCCGCACCGGCGAGAGCGGCCAGCGAGCAACCCGGCGGACGCTCCTCGGCCACCCAGAGCAGGTCCTCCTCCGCCACGGCCTCGACGGGCCGCAGCAGCCTCGGGTGCTCCGGCGCGCACTCGGCCGCGGCCGCCGCCCGCCGGGCGATCCACTCGCCGTGCGCGGGGTCCGGACCGGCTGCCGCCCGCCCGGGCACCAGCAGCCCGGGCAGGTCGAGCGCGTACAGCAGCACCTGGTCACCGGTCTGCTGGTCCTGCGCGAGCATGCCGCGGCCGTCCGGATGGTCCGTCAACCGGTACCGTCCGGCCACCACTTGGCCTGGAGCCGCTCGCATGGGCCTTCCTCGCTGGACTGGGAATCAGGTCGGGCCGCTCGTCTCCCGTCGCCGTCAAGGACGGCCGGCCGCCGCCACCGGTTGCAGAACGCCTCAGGACGCGGGCTGGAACGTGTCGAAACCGACCTGCCTGGCCTGCGCGTTGGCGCTCGAGTTCCAGTCGGCGTCCGGGGTGATCCAGTAGAGCGCGTAGCCGTACTTGCCGGTGACGAGACCCCGGTTGAGCGAGTGCAGCACGGGGTTGCTGCTGCTGGTCCACTCCCAGTCCGCGGCGTTGGTCCACTGCCGGTAGGTGATCTGCTCGACCCGGATGCGGTGGTAGTTGCTCATGGTGCTGGTCTTGTCGCCGTCCTGCCAGTCCGCGAGCGCGCTCTTGCCGGGCGGGGTCTTCCAGTCCACCACCAGCTTCACGCCGTTGCCGGTGAACTTGCGGCTGGTGTCGTGGTAGTCGGGCCCCTGGTCCTTCAGCCAGTCCGGCAGGACGATCGAGAAGCCCGAGCCGTCCTGGTACCGGTAGAACCCCTCCGGCACCTGGGAGCCGCCGGTGGACGGGCCGGGCGAGGACGACGCGGGTGCGCTGCCGGGCGAGTCCGAGGCACTGGCGGAGGCAGTGGCGGAGCCGCTGGGGCTGGCGGCGGGTGCCGGGGCGGCGGCCCCGGTGGCGGTCGGCACGGCGGACGCGGACGCGCGCTGGATACCGGCGTTCCCGGAGCTCGCGCTCGCGCTGCCGTGGCCCTTCTCCCGCAGCACCACGAACAGCACCGCGACCACCACCAGGATGACCACCAGCGCGGCCCCCGCGAGCACCGCCGGGCGGCGGAGCAGCCCGGGCACCCCGGCCGTCGGCCTCGTCCCCGAGGGCACCATCGTGGTCTCGAATCCGCTGACCGGCGCGGGCGCGGGCGCGGGTATGGGCGCCGCCGCGGGCTGCTCCGCCGCCCGGCTGCCGACCCGGACCGTCCCCAGCAGCCCGCTCACGCCGCGCCTGGGGGCCTCGGGCTCCTCCGGCTGCTCCGCCTTGGCGGCCTGCTCGGACTTCGAGACGGCCTGCTCCGCCCTGGCCGCGGCCTGCTCCGCCTTCGCGGCGGCCTTGGCCGACTTCCTCGGCGCGGCCGCCGGCACGTCGGCGGCGGGGGCGGGCACGGCCTGTTGGGTGGTGGACTCCGCCTCGGCGGTCGCGTCGGCGACGATCCGCTTGAGCATCGAGCGGGTGGTGGAGGCGTCCAGCCGCTTGGCCGGATCCTTCTCCAGCAGGCCCTCGATGACGGGCTGCAGCGGCCCGGCCTTCTCCGACTTCGGCAGGGACTCGGTCATCACCGCGGTGAGGGTGGCCAGTGCCGCCCCCCGGTCGTACGGCGGCTTGCCCTCGATCATCGCGTACAGCGTGCCGCCGAGCGACCAGAGGTCGGCGGGCGGTCCGGGCTTCTGCCCGCGCGCCCGCTCGGGCGAGATGTACGAGGGCGCACCCACCAGCATGCCGGTGGAGGTGATCGAGGCGTCGCCCTCGACGCTGGCTATGCCGAAGTCGGTGAGCACGACCCGGCCGTCCTCGCCGATCAGGACGTTCGACGGCTTGACGTCACGGTGCAGGATGCCCTGGCTGTGCGCCGCACCGAGCACGCCCAGCACCTCGAGCGCGATCTCGGCTGCGCGGGCCGGGCTCAGCGTGCCGTCCTCCTTGATGACCTCGGCCAGCGAGCGCGACTCGACCAGTTCCATCACGATCCACGGCCGCTCGTCCTCCTCGACCACGTCGAAGACGGTGACTGCGGCGGTGTGCCTGATCCGCGCGGTCGCCTTGGCCTCGCGCAGCGTACGGACGATCAGACGGTGCTTCTCCTCCTCGTCCGTACCGCCCTGCATGCGCAGTTCCTTGACGGCGACGATCCGGCCGAGCAGTTCGTCCTCGGCCCGCCACACGGTGCCCATCCCGCCCCGGCCGAGCACCTCGTTCAGCCGGTAGCGGCCGGCGAGGAGACGCCCGGTGGAACCCTGCGGCTGGGTCATTGGTGCCTCTTCCCCCTTGTGCGGCGGCGTTCGGGATGACGGCGCGTCGGCAGGAGCCGTGAGCAGACCGGCCGGGGCCGTGGACTGCGCCCGGCGGTGGGGCTCCGAACGCCAAGCCTCCATCATCCCCTGTCCCGGGCGCGCCCCACCACCCGCCCCGGGTCTGATCGTCGGGTTCCGGCCGGTAGGACGATGCTACGTGCCCGACCGGCCATCAGAAATGGCCGCGGACCCGCCCATTGCTTTCGCCGCCGGCCGCAGCCGTTCACCGAATCTCCCGGCGAGTACACCGAGATCACCACACCGGAACGCGGCAGGGCCCCCGCCGAAGCGGGGGCCCTGCCGCGTTCCTACGGTCCGTCAGCGCCGCGGCGCCGGCGCCTACCGGTGGTTGAGCGCCGGGTTGACGGTGACCTCGACCCGCTGGAACTCCTTGAGCTCCGAGTAGCCGGTGGTGGCCATCGCACGGCGCAGCGCGCCGAAGAGGTTCATGGTGCCGTCGGAGGTGTGCGACGGGCCGGTGAGGATCTCCTGGGTGGTGCCGACCGTGCCCAGGTCCACCCGCTTGCCGCGCGGCAGCTCGGCGTGGACGGCCTCCATGCCCCAGTGGAATCCCTTGCCCGGGGCGTCGGTGGCGCGGGCCAGCGCGGCACCGATCATCACCGCGTCCGCGCCGCAGGCGACGGCCTTGGCGATGTCGCCGCTGTAGCCGACGCCGCCGTCCGCGATGACGTGCACGTAGCGGCCGCCGGACTCGTCCATGTAGTCGCGGCGGGCGGCGGCCACGTCGGCCACGGCGGTCGCCATCGGGACCTGGATGCCCAGGACGCCCCGGGTGGTGTGCGCGGCACCGCCGCCGAAGCCGACCAGCACACCGGCCGCGCCGGTCCGCATCAGGTGCAGCGCGGCGGTGTAGGTGGCGCAGCCGCCGACGATCACCGGGACGTCCAGCTCGTAGATGAACTGCTTCAGGTTCAGCGGCTCGGCGGCACCCGAGACGTGCTCGGCGGAGACCGTGGTGCCGCGGATCACGAAGACGTCCACACCGGCGTCCACGACGGCCTTGGAGAACTCGGCGGTGCGCTGCGGCGAGAGCGCGGCGGCGGTGACCACACCGGACTCGCGCACCTCCTTGATCCGCTTGCCGATCAGGTCGGCCTGGATCGGGGCCGCGTAGACCTCCTGCAGGCGCCGGGTCGCGGCGGCCTCGTCCTCGATAGCGGCGATCTCGTCCAGCAGCGGCTGCGGGTCCTCGTACCGGGTCCACAGGCCCTCGAGGTTCAGCACCCCGAGGCCGCCGAGCTGGCCGATCGCGATGGCCTGCGCGGGCGAGACCACGCTGTCCATCGGGGCCGCCAGGAACGGCAGCTCGAAGCGGTAGGCGTCGATCTGCCAGGCGATCGAGACCTCCTTCGGGTCCCGGGTGCGACGGCTGGGGACGACGGCGATGTCGTCGAAGGAGTACGCCCGGCGGCCGCGCTTGCCTCGCCCGATCTCGATCTCAGTCACTTCGAGCCCTTCTGCTGCTTGCTTAACTCGCGCCGGGTCACCCCGACCGCACCCCAGTATCCCGCACCGGCGCCCCTGAGCGCTCGGCGCCGGCCCGCGGACGGGGGCCGCCGGTCAGGGGTGCGAGGCTCCGCTTGATCAACTGTGCGCGGCGGAAGGCCGGGCCTGCGGGGACCCGCAGGCGGGAGGCGCACCGCCGCTCCGGGGCACTCGGGGTGCGACCGGCCGACCACGGCCTTCCGCCTTCTCACGCACGGCCGGGCAGGGGCCCGTCTCCCGACCCGACTTCCCGACCGCCCGCACCCAAACCGAAGGCCCGCCACCGTCCCCGATGGACGGCAGCGGGCCTCGGCGTCAGCTCAGCGCTCGGCGACCGCTCAGCGGCTGGTGTAGTTCGGCGCCTCGACGGTCATCTGGATGTCGTGCGGGTGGCTCTCCTTGAGGCCCGCCGAGGTGATCCGGACGAAGCGTCCCTTGGTCTGCATCTCCTGGATGGTGGCCGCACCCACGTAGCCCATGGTCTGGCGCAGACCGCCGACCAGCTGGAACAGCACCGCGGCGAGCGGACCGCGGTAGGGCACCTGGCCCTCGATGCCCTCGGCGATCAGCTTCTCGTCGGAGCTGACCTCGGCCTGGAAGTAGCGGTCCTTGGAGAAGGACTTCGCCTGGCCGCGGGTCTGCATCGCGCCCAGCGAGCCCATGCCTCGGTACGACTTGAACTGCTTGCCGTTGATGAACATCAGCTCACCCGGCGACTCCTCGCAGCCGGCCAGCAGGGAGCCGAGCATCACGGTGTCGGCACCGGCGCAGAGCGCCTTGCCGATGTCACCGGAGTACTGCAGGCCACCGTCGCCGATGATCGGCACGCCGGCGTCATGGCAGGCCAGCGCGGCCTCGTAGATCGCGGTCACCTGCGGCACGCCGACGCCGGCCACCACCCGGGTGGTGCAGATCGAGCCCGGGCCCACACCGACCTTCACACCGTCCACGCCGGCGTCGATCAGCGCCTGGGCGCCGTCCCGGGTGGCGACGTTGCCGCCGATGACGTCCACGTTCACGGCCGCCTTGATCTTGGCGATCCAGGCCAGCGCGTTGTGGCTGTGGCCGTGCGAGGTGTCCACGACCAGGAAGTCGACACCGGCGCCGACCAGGGCCTGGGCGCGGTCGAACGCCTCTGCGGAGGCGCCGACGGCGGCACCGACCAGCAGCCGGCCCTCGGCGTCCTTGGCGGCGTTGGGGTACTGCTCGGCCTTGACGAAGTCCTTGACGGTGATCAGGCCCTTGATCCGGCCCTCGTCGTCGACCAGCGGCAGCTTCTCGATCTTGTGGCGGCGGAGCAGGCCGATGGCCTCCTCGCCGGAGATGCCGACCTTGCCGGTGATCAGCGGCATCGGGGTCATGATCTCGCGGACCTGCCGGCTGCGGTCCGTCTCGAAGGCCATGTCGCGGTTGGTGACGATGCCGAGCAGCTTGCCCTCGGGGTCGGCGACCGGCACACCGCTGATCCGGAACTTGGCGCAGAGCGCGTCCGCCTCGGCCAGGGTGGCCTCCGGGCCGACCGTGATCGGGTCGGCGACCATGCCGGACTCGGAACGCTTCACCAGGTCGACCTGGTTGACCTGGTCCTCGATGGACAGGTTGCGGTGCAGCACACCGACGCCACCCTGGCGGGCCATCGCGATGGCCATCCGGGACTCGGTGACCTTGTCCATGGCCGCCGAGAGCAGCGGGATGTTCAGCCTGACGTTGCGGGAGACCCGCGAGGAGGTGTCGACCTGGTTCGGCAGCACCTCGGAGGCCCCGGGCAGCAGCAGGACGTCGTCGTACGTGAGCCCGAGCATGGCGAACTTCTCGGGTACGCCTGCGGCGTTGTAAGACATGTGAGGGGGACCTTCCGTGGCGGGGCCGTCGATCTGAATCACGTCCGGTGAGGGGTTCCGGGCGCGTCGCTCTCAGCAGGGCGGAGGAGCGGCCGGGACAACCGGCCCCATCCACCCGCGCGCGCACCAGCGCAGGGCCCAGGCCACCAGAACGCTTCGGCGTTTGGAGGATCCTCCGGGAGGACCCCGCGCACACCCACGAAACTTTGGGCAACCCGACCAGGCGCCGATACCCCATGGTACTGGTGTCCGGGGTAATGGAACGCGCTCCTTGACAACACCCGAACTACGAGGACTCTTCCGCCAGCGCCCGCAGCCGGCTCAACGCCCGGTGCTGAGCGACCCGGACGGCCCCCGGGGACATCCCGAGCACCTCGCCGGTCTCCTCCGCCGACAACCCGGCGGCCACCCGCAGCAGCACGAGTTCGCGCTGCCTGGCGGGCAGGTTGGAGAGCAGTTCCTTGGCCCAGGCGGCGTCGCTGCTGAGCAGCGCCCGTTCCTCCGGGCCGAGCGCCTCGTCCGGCAGCTCGGGCAGGTCGTCGGGCGGGATCACGGTGGAGCCGGGGCCGCGCATCGCGGCCCGCTGCAGGTCCGCGATCTTGTGCGCGGCGATCCCGTACACGAACGCCTCGAAGGGACGGCCCTCGTCCTTGTAGCGCGGCAGCGCGCAGAGCACCGCGACGCAGACCTCCTGGGCCACGTCGTCCACGTGGTGCCGGGCACCGCCGGGCAGCCGGACCAGCCGGCCCCGGCAGTAACGCAGGGCGAGCGGATGGACGTAGGCGAGCAGCGCGTCGATCGCGGGACCCTCGCCGCGCACGGCGGCCGCGACCAGCCCGGCGAGCTGTGCCGAGCCGCCGGCACCGAGCACCGGGGGACGCACCTCGTCCTCCTCCGGGTACGACCGATCCGCCTGATCCGCGATGGGAGCACCGGGCGGGTGCTCGTCGGACCGAGCCTCGTCGTCGTACATCGGTCCATGGTGCCTGGTCGAACCGGAAAACGCGGCACCGCGTCCGGAGTTGTGCATCGGAACGTTATGCACCGCACCACCGTGCGTCGCCGCCGTGCGCACCGCGCCGCCTCCCGCCCCGCCCTCCGAAGCCACTGCCGGCCCGGAGATGCCTTGTTCCGTTCCGATCGCCGAGCCTCCTGCGGCCGCACTCTTCGCCGCAGTTTCTGTCCGCCGGTCCCCGAGGTGCTCCACAACTCCATGGTGCAGCCTCGGGACCACAACGTCATACGTCTGAGCGATCGAAACGGCCGGGCGGCCTCTCTCAGCGGACCAGACCCCAGCGGAAACCGAGGGCCACCGCGTGCGCGCGGTCCGACGCGCCCAGTTTCTTGAACAGGCGCCTGGCATGGGTTTTGACGGTGTCCTCGGACAGGAACAGCTCCCGGCCGATCTCCGCGTTGCTGCGCCCGTGGCTCATGCCTTCGAGCACCTGGATCTCACGCGCCGTCAGCGTGGGCGCCGCACCCATGTCGGGACTGCGCAGCCGGCGCGGGGCGAGCCGCCAGGTCGGGTCGGCCAGCGCCTGGGTGACGGTGGCCCGCAGTTCGGCGCGCGAGGCGTCCTTGTGCAGATAGCCCCGGGCGCCGGCAGCCACCGCGAGGGCGACCCCGTCCAGGTCCTCGGCGACGGTGAGCATGATGATGCGGGCGCCCGGGTCCGCCGACAGCAGCCGCCGGACGGTCTCCACACCGCCCAGGCCCGGCATCCGGACGTCCATCAGAACGAGATCGGAGCGATCGGCCACCCAGCGGCGGAGTACCTCCTCACCGTTGGTCGCAGTGGTCACCCGGTCGACGCCGGGCACCGTCGCCACCGCGCGGCGAAGCGCCTCCCGGGCGAGGGGGGAATCGTCGCAGACGAGTACGGATGTCATGACCGTCCTCCGCAGCTGATCCGCGTCACGTTGAGCCTCCTGGCTGGTTCGAACTCTCTCCGACACGGCCGATCGGCGACGGACTTCGTCTGGATCGTGGATGTCCCGCGACCGTTCCCGACGCCCGGCGCCCGCTAACCGCCTCCGCACAACCAACGACCGTCACTCGAATGAGTTACGGCCTTCGGAGCCTTCTCCACCACTGTACGTGGCCAACCCATTACGGATCGGCCACCTCGCGGTGCACACGCCGCACTTTTGTGCTGCTCGCGCGCGGTCCGTGCGCCATGCGCGCACCGTGCGGCCCGCCCACGCCCCCAGGTGCCACCCGGTTGCCACAGCGGCACCGCCAAACACCATGCCCGAATTTGTCCGTTTTTATAGCTTCCGTACGGTCATTGACTGTTGCGTAACTCTGTGGGTGACTTGTCCCAGTAGCTGCCGTAAGTCATATTTCCAGGTGTCCATACCGGTCCTGTCGCGACCTCGCCGAGCCGACGAGTCTCCCGGCGTCGAACCCTCGAAGGGAATGAGCCATGGCAGATTTCTCCCGCCTCCCCGGCCCCAACGCAGACCTCTGGGACTGGCAACTCTCCGCCGCCTGCCGCGGCGTGGACAGTTCGCTCTTCTTCCACCCGGAGGGTGAGCGCGGGGCCGCGCGAAGCTCACGCGAGGCCAGCGCCAAGGAGGTCTGCATGCGGTGCCCGGTGAGGGCAGAGTGCGCGGCACACGCACTGGCCGTGCGCGAGCCCTACGGCGTCTGGGGCGGCCTGACCGAAGACGAGCGCGAGGAGCTGATGGGCCGCTCCCGCAACCGGTTGACCGAGGTCCAGGTGCCGCTCAGCATGCCCACGGCGGCAGGTCACTGACATTCCGATACCTCGTGAAGAAACGTTTCTTCACGAGGCTTCCGTGTGCCACGGGCCCGCCCTACTCACCCGTACGGAGTAATGGTCAGCCGGCGAGCCCGGCACCCGAGAGCTGGTCCAGGGAGGCCGAGAGCTGGTCCAGCATCAGCGCGACGGCCGGCACCTCGGCGAGGTCCGGCAGGGTCAGCGCCACCACCTGACGGGCCGCCGCCTCGCCGCCCGCCGCCCGTACCGGCACCGCCGCGACGCCCGCCTGCCGCACCGAGCGCAGCGCGAGGCCCGGCAGTACCGCCACCCCGAGACCGGCCGCGACCAGGCCGACCACCGCCGGGTAGTCGTCGGTGGCGAAGTCGATCCGGGGCTCAAAACCTGCGGCGGCGCAGAGCTCCACCAGATGCCCCCGGCACTGCGGGCAGCCCGCGATCCACTGCTCGGCCGCCAGTTCGACCAGGTCCACCGGGTTGTCCTCGTCCCGTCCGGCCAGTGGGTGCCCCGCCGGAAGCAGCCCGACCAGCGGATCGTCCAGCAGTTGCCGGACCACCAGGTCGGACCAGTCGTTGGCGGCCAGCGCGGCGGCCGCCTCCAGGGTCGCCTCGGCGCGGGCCTCGCGCGGCGTGGCGTGCGCACCGGCCGGGAAGATCCCGCCCTGGGACTCCGGGTAGCGGAAGGCCAGCGCGATCTCGCACTCGCCGCCGCGAAGCATCGCCAGCGACTCCGGCGGCTCGGCCTCGACCAGGGACACCCGCACCCCCGGGTGCGCGCCCCGCAGCCGGGCCACCGCCGGCGGGACCAGGGCGGAGGAGGCCGTCGGGAAGGAGACCAGCCGCACCCGGCCGGCCCGCAGGCCGGCGATCGCCGCCACTTCCTCCTCGGCCGCGCAGAGGCCGGCCAGGATGCCGGCGGCGTGCTTGAGCAGCACCTGACCCGCCTCGCTCAGCTGCATGCCCCGGCCCGAGCGGACCACCAGCGGGGTGGCGACGGACTTCTCCAGCGCCTTCATCTGCTGGCTCACGGCGGGCTGGGTGCAGCCGAGCTCACGGGCGGCTGCGGAGAAGGAGCCGGTCTTGGCGACAGCGCGCAGGACACGCAGATGGCGGGCCTCGATCATGCCTCAGTTATAAGGCAGACTTTGGCTATTTCAAAATTTTGCTGATATCCAGCGGGTTTCGGCGCGCTCAGGCCCTCAGCGTGCGGGCATGCGCGGCGCACCCCGGCCGGCGTAGTGCACCGGCATCCGCGGTACGACGGGCCCGGCCGGCGAAGCGCCGCTCGCGCAGGCCGGAAGGCCGCCCCCCAACAGCCGGGAAAACGCCGGAGGCCCGGCTCGCACCCCACAGGGTACGGGCCGGACCTCCGGTCACCGGCAGCGAGTGTCAGTGGGCGTGGCCGTGGCCGCCGTGCGAGTGACCGGCGGCCTCCTCCTCGACCTTCTTCTCCACCACGAGGGTCTCGGTGGTGAGCAGCAGGGAAGCGATGGAGGCGGCGTTCTCCAGGGCGGAGCGGGTGACCTTGACCGGGTCGATGACGCCGGCCTTGACCAGGTCGCCGTACTCACCGGTGGCGGCGTTGTAGCCCTGGCCGGCCTCCAGCTCGGAGACCTTGGAGGTGATGACGTAGCCCTCCAGGCCGGCGTTCTGGGCGATCCAGCGCAGCGGCTCGACCAGCGCGCGGCGGACGACGGCGACACCGGTCGCCTCGTCGCCGGTCAGGCCCAGGCCGTCCTCGAGCACCTTGGCGGCGTGGACCAGGGAGGCGCCACCACCGGCGACGATGCCCTCCTCGACCGCGGCGCGGGTCGCCGAGATGGCGTCCTCCAGACGGTGCTTGCGCTCCTTGAGCTCCACCTCGGTGGCGGCACCGACCTTGATGACGCAGACGCCGCCGGCCAGCTTGGCCAGGCGCTCCTGCAGCTTCTCGCGGTCCCAGTCCGAGTCGGTGACGGCGATCTCGGCCTTGATCTGGGCGACCCGGCCCGCGACGGCCTCGGCGTCGCCGGCACCGTCGACGACGGTGGTCTCGTCCTTGGTGATGGTCACGCGGCGGGCGGTGCCCAGCACGTCCAGACCGGCCTGCTCGAGCTTGAGGCCGACCTCCTCGGAGATGACGGTGGCGCCGGTCAGGACGGCCAGGTCGCCGAGGATGGCCTTGCGGCGGTCACCGAAGCCCGGGGCCTTGACGGCCACGGCGTTGAAGGTGCCACGGATCTTGTTCACCACGAGGGTGGAGAGCGCCTCGCCGTCCACGTCCTCGGCGATGATCAGCAGCGGCTTGGAGGCGCCGCTCTGCAGGATCTTCTCGAGCAGCGGGAGCAGCTCCTGGATGGAGGAGATCTTGCTCTGGTTGATCAGGATGTACGGGTCCTCCAGGACCGCCTCCTGACGCTCGGCGTCGGTGACGAAGTACGGCGAGAGGTAACCCTTGTCGAACTGCATGCCCTCGGTGAAGTCCAGCTCCACGCCGAAGGTGTTCGACTCCTCGACGGTGATGACACCGTCCTTGCCGACCTTGTCGATCGCCTCGGCGATCAGCTCGCCGACCTGGGTGTCCTGCGCGGAGAGCGAGGCGACGGCGGCGACGTCGTCCTTGCCCTCGATCTCGCGGGCGACGGAGAGCAGGTGCTCGGAAACGGCGGCGACGGCCTTGTCGATGCCCTTCTTCAGGGCGGCCGGGCCGGCACCGGCGGCGACGTTGCGCAGACCCTCGTTGACCAGGGCCTGGGCCAGCACGGTGGCAGTGGTGGTGCCGTCACCGGCGACGTCGTTGGTCTTGGTGGCGACCTCCTTGACCAGCTGGGCGCCGAGGTTCTCGTACGGGTCGTCCAGCTCGACCTCGCGGGCGATGGTCACACCGTCGTTGGTGATGGTCGGAGCGCCGAACTTCTTGTCGATGACGACGTTGCGGCCCTTGGGGCCGATGGTCACCTTGACGGTGTCGGCCAGCTTGTTGACACCGCGCTCCAGCGAGCGGCGGGCGTCCTCGTCGAACTGCAGGATCTTCGCCATGGTTCCGTTCCCTCGGGGTTTCTGCGTACGTGAGCCAACAACCGCGCCCCGGGCTCCTGTGTCTGGTCCGACACGGATCCGGGGCGGGTCGCTACGACTTACTTCTCGACGATCGCGAGGACGTCGCGGGCCGACAGGACGAGGTACTCCTCGTTGTTGTACTTGACCTCGGTGCCGCCGTACTTCGAGTACAGGACGACGTCACCGACCTTCACGTCGAGCGGGAGACGCTGGCCGTCCTCGAAGCGGCCCGGGCCGACGGCCAGGACGACGCCCTCCTGGGGCTTCTCCTTGGCAGTGTCCGGGATAACCAGGCCGGAGGCCGTGGTGGTCTCGGCCTCGAGCGGCTGGACCACGATGCGGTCCTCGAGCGGCTTGATGGCAACCTTGCTGCTGACGGTGGTCACGTCCGAGCTCCCCTTCGGAGATTACGGGGTAGTCCTACAGGTTGGTGGCGATGCCTGCGGGCCTGCCGTCGCGGGGGTCAGACACGCTCGATCGCGTTAGCACTCTCCCGGTGGAGAGTGCCAGGAACGACCATAGGGGGCCGTTAGCACTCAGTCAACCAGAGTGCCAACGGCGTGGCTCGGTGTTCCGCGGAACCCGCTCGAAGCGGCCAATCAACCGCACTCGTGCTCGAATCACCGGCCGCCGGAGCACCGTGAGCGCGCCGGCGCCAGACGCGATCCGCCCCGCCGGGGAGCGGCGCAGCCCCACCCCGGGTCGGCGGGACGACCGGCCGGTCCGTGCCGAACGGGGAGAATGGCCCCGTGGAGATCGAATCGTTCCGGGCCCTGCTGACCGACGAGGGCCAGACGCTGCTGGCCGAGCTGCGTGACTTCAAGGCCGGCGAGGAACTCGCGGTGGCCACCCGGCTGCGCCGCGGGCACCCGGCCGAGCTGGTGTCGGCCGCGCTCGCCCAGGCGCAGCTGCGGCAGCGGGCCAGGGCGAAGTTCGGCGATCTGGCGGACCGGCTGTACTTCACACCCAACGGGGTCGAGCAGGCGACCCGCCGCAGCGTGGCCGAGTGGCGCGCGCGGCGCTTCGCCGAGCTGGGGGTGCGCCGGCTGGCCGACCTGTGCTGCGGGATCGGCGGCGACGCCATCGCACTGGCCCGGCTGGGGATCTCCGTACTGGCGGTCGACCGCGACCCGCTGACCTGCGCGGTCGCCGGGGCGAACGCCGCCGCACTGGGCCTGGCCGAGCTGATCGAGGTGCGCTGCGCGGACGTCACCGAGGTGGACGTGACCGGGTACGACGCGCTCTTCACCGATCCGGCGCGGCGCACCTCGCGCGGCCGGGTGTTCGACCCCGAGGCGTACTCACCGCCGCTCTCCTGGGCGATCGGGGCCGCCCGCCGTACGCCGTTCGGAGCGCTCAAGGTCGCGCCGGGCATCCCGCACGAGCTGGTCCCCGAGGACGCCGAGGCCGAGTGGGTCTCCGACCACGGCGAGGTGAAGGAGGCCGCGCTCTGGTTCGGCACCCGGGCCGCCCAGCCGCACCGCGCGACCCTGCTGCCCGGCCCCCACACCCTGACCGGCGGCCGCCTGCCCGACCCCGAGGCGGGTCCGGTGGGCCGCTACCTGTACGAGCCGGACGGCGCGGTGATCCGGGCCCACCTGGTCGCCGAGGTGGCCGGGCAGGTGGACGGGCGGCTGATCGACCCGATGATCGCGTACGTGACCTCGGACCGGCTGGCTCCGACCCCCTACGCGCACGCCTACGAGATCAGCGACGTGTTGCCGTTCAACGTGAAGAAGCTCAAGGCACTGCTGCGCGAGCGTGGGGTCGGCACCGTGGTGATCAAGAAGCGCGGCATCGGCATCACCCCGGAGGAGTTGCGCCGCCAGCTCAAGCCCAGTGGCCCGAACGAGCTGACGGTGATCCTCAGCCGCACCGACCACGGTCCGCTGATGATGCTGGCCAGGCCGGTGACGGCGGCCCAGCCGGTGGGTGCCTGAACTCAGCCGGCGGGCGCCTGGATGTAGTCCTCCAGCCGGGCGACGGCGAAGCCCTGCTCCTGGATCCGACTGAGCAGCTCGCCGAACATCTCGGTCATGGTCTCGCCGTGCAGCTCGGAGGGGCCGCGGAAGTGCGCCAGGATGATGTCGCCGGGCTTCAGCTTCTTGTCGCCGGTCTGGTACTGCATGTCGTGGACCTGCATCGACTCCTGCCAGAGCACCACCGCGCGCGGGCCGCACTCCTGGACCGCTGTGTTCAGCGCCGCGGTGTGCGCGCCGTCCCCGAACGGCGGGCGGAAGAGCAGCGGTGCTTTGCCGTACTGCTCGGTGAGCGTCGCCTGGTCCTCGCAGACCTCGGACTTCTGCTTGGCCGGCGAGATCTTGCTCATCTGCGGATGGTCCACGGTGTGGTTCTGGATGTGGTTGCCGAGGGCCTGCAGCGGCTTGAAGTAGCCGTAGTCGCTCTTGATGATGTCCTTGGTCAGGAACATCGTGACCGGGACCTTGAGGTCGGTCAGCATCTCGACGAACTTGGGGTCCTTCTCGGCGCCGTCGTCGATGGTGACGAAGACGATCTTGTCCTTGGTCGGGACCTCGCTGAAGACCGGGACCTGACCCTTGGCGGTCAGCTTGATCGGCTTGTCGGCCGGGGCGGCGGGCGCCTCGGGCAGCGGCTTGAGCTTCCACTTCGCCCAGGCCGCGGCATCCGCCTGCGGCGCCGCCGAGGAGGCCGCGGCCTGCGGGGAGGCGGAGGCCTGCGCCGAGGGGGCCGCCGGGGCCTGGGACGCGGCGCTCGTGCCGCCCCCGCTGCTGCTGCAGGCGGTCAGCGTCGATATGAGCACCGCCGTCCCGGCCGCGTACATCCTGTAGTTCTTCACCGCGCCGCGCTTCCCGTCGTCGTTCTTCGAACACTTGACGGGACGCCACGCTATTCCACGTGGTTGCTGGTGAAACTCCAGCGGTGGGCCGGACGGGCCAACAGCTCGGCCGGCGGGTCGGGGACCGGGACGGGTTCGGCCGTCCACCAGGTGATCAGCAGCACCCGGTCCCCGGCGGCGGTGAACACCTCGGTACGGGCGAGCCCGGCGCTGCCGCGCAGCGCGGGCAGGGCGGCCTCGTGCACCCAGCGGTGCAGTTCGCCGCCCCGGCCCTCGGCCGCACGGGCCTCCCACATCTGCGCGAGGGTCATCCCTTCAGCGCCTCGTGCGCGGCGGAGTGCAGGTCGCCGTGCCCGACCGCCGCCGGTACGGAGACCTCGGTGACCGGCAGCGAGGAGTCCGCCGACAGGTCGAAGGCGGACGGCGTCCGGTTCCGCCAGACCATCTCGGCGCCGAGCGCGGCGACCATCGCGCCGTTGTCGGTGCACAGGCCCGGGCGCGGCACCCGCAGCACGATGCCCGCCTTGTCGCAGCGCTGCTGGGCCATCTCGCGCAGCCGGGAGTTGGCCGCCACGCCGCCGCCGATCATCAGGTGGTCGACGCCGTTGGCCTTGCACGCCTTGACCGCCTTGCGGGTGAGCACATCCGTGACGGCCTCCTGGAAGGACGCGGCGACGTCGGCGACCGGCACCTCCTCCCCCGCCCGGCGCTTGGCCTCCACCCAGCGGGCCACGGCGGTCTTCAGGCCGGAGAAGGAGAAGTCGTACTCCGGGTCCTTGGCGCCGCTGAGGCCGCGCGGGAAGGCGATCGCCTTCGGGTCACCCTCGCGGGCCCTGCGGTCCACCACCGGGCCGCCGGGGAAGCCCAGGCCCAGCACCCGTGCGACCTTGTCGAAGGCCTCGCCCGCCGCGTCGTCGATGGTCGCGCCGAGCGGGCGGACATCGGTGGTGATGTCCTCGCTGAGCAGCAGCGAGGAGTGCCCGCCGGAGACCAGCAGCGCCATCGTGGGCTGCGGCAGCCGCCCGTGCTCCAGCTGGTCCACGCAGATGTGCGAGGCGAGGTGGTTGACCCCGTACAGCGGCTTGTCCAGCGCCCAGGCGTACGCCTTCGCGGCGCTCACCCCGACCAGCAGCGCGCCGGCCAGGCCGGGACCCGCGGTGACGGCGATGCCGTCCAGGTCGGACGCCTTGATCCCGGCGGTGTCCAGGGCGCGCTGGATGGTCGGGATCATCGCCTCCAGGTGCGCGCGGCTGGCGATCTCGGGCACCACACCGCCGAACCGGGCGTGGTCGTTGACGCTGGAGGCGACCGCGTCGGCCAGCAGGGTGGTGCCCCGGACGATGCCGACGCCGGTCTCGTCGCAGGAGGTCTCGATACCGAGGACGAGCGGTTCGTCAGCCATGATCGGGTTCCTTCACGTCGTACTGCTTCACGTCGTACTGGGCTTCATGTCGTACCGGGGGACGTCCCGCTGCGGGGCGTCCTCCCTCGGGTGGTCGAGCCGCATGACCAGCGCGTCCACGTTGGCGGGCTGGTAGTAGCCGCGCCGGACGCCGACCGGTTCGAAACCGAAGCGCTCGTAGAGGTGCTGGGCGCGCAGGTTGTCCACCCGCACCTCCAGGAGCAGCTCGGCGCAGCCGCGCCGGGCGGCCTCGGCGACCAGGTCGGTCAGCAGAGCGGCGCCGAGGCCCGCGCCCTGGTGACCCGGCTCGACCGCGATGGTCTGGACGTCGCCCTCGCCGGCCACCGTCATCAGCCCCGCGTAGCCGACCACCGCGCCGTCCGGGGTGGTGGCGACGGTGTAGTGGCGGCTGCCGCCGGGGCGGGCCTCGGCCAGCTCGGACCAGAACATGCCGTGCGACCAGGCGTCGTCGGGGAAGAGCCGGAGTTCGAGCTCCATCACCGGCCCGATGTCCCACCAGCGCATCGGCCTCAGGGCCACCGCTCCGCGATGTCCCGCCGCGAGCTCGGTGCGCTCGCTCGTCACGCGGGGAGCACCGCCTTGTAGCCCGCGGGCACCTGGGCGTCCGGGCGACGCAGGTAGAGCGGGGCGTTCGGCAGCAGCTCGCGTCCGGCGGCCAGCTCGGTGACGGCGAAGTCGGCGAGCGCACCGGCCGAAACGTGCTCGGGTCCGTGCGCGCCGGGGAATGCCTCGGGGTAGAGCAGCGCACCGGCGCCGACCGAACGGGCCTCGGGGGTCAGCTCGGCCGGGCGGTCAACGGCCGGGCCCCGGGTCCGGGCGCCGGAGGTGTCGTAGGAGGCCCAGTAGACCTCCTTGCGCCGCGCGTCCGTGGCGACCGTGAACGGCCCGGTCAGCCCCTCGGTACGGGCCTGGTGGGCGACGGCGTCCAGGGTGCAGACGCCGTACACGGGCAGACCGAGCGCGTGGCCCAGCGCGGCGGCGGTGACCAGGCCGACCCGCAGGCCGGTGTACGGGCCCGGGCCGACGCCCACCGCGATGGCGGTCAGCTGGTGCTTGTCGACGCCTGCGGCGCCCAGCACCTCGTCCACGGCGGGAAGCAGCAGCTCACCGTGCCGTCTGGCATCGACCTGGAAGGTCTCGGCGAGGACGGCCGTGCCGTCGTGGACGGCGGCGGTGACGGCGGGGGTTGCGGTGTCGAACGCGAGCAGCAGCACGAGTCAAGGTTAGAGGGTCGCCAGGGTCGACATTTCGTACTGGTTCGGAACACACGTCCGGATCAAGCCTGCCCCGCCCGGCGGACCTGGCACGATGGGCCCGGACAGCACAAGGCGGCGATCGGAGCGCACGTGGCGAGCACGCGTCCTGGAGTGGTGGTCACCGGCCTGACCGTCGGTGCCCTGGCGGTGGTCGGACTGCTGGCCTTCCAGGCGGACGGCGCCCAGAGCCGGGCGCTCGCGGCGAAGCCCTCGACGAGCGCCGGCACCCCCACCGCCACCACGGCCGCCCCCTCCCCCGGCGAGAGCCAGGCCCCGCCCCTGCTGCCCGTCGCCTCCGGAACCGGCCGGCGGGTGGTCTACTCGCTCGGCAGCCGCGCGGTCTGGCTGGTGGACCCGAAGAAGACCCCGCCGGTACAGGCCGCCTTCAACGTCACCCCGGGCAGCGCCGCCCCGACCATCGGCAACTACATCGTCTACAGCCGCACGGTAGCCACCACCGGCACCGACGGGCGCCGCGTCGAGCACGTGGTCCGGTTCGCCCAGCAGAACGGGACGGTCTTCGGCTTCAGCGCCCTCGTCGACACCCCGAGCGCGTCCCCGGTCCCGACGCCCTCCGAGGCCGACCCGGCCAGGCCCAGGACCGGCGGCATCCGCTCCACCCGGGCCGACGGGCAGACCCTGTGGGACTTCGCCCCGAGCGGCACCCGGGTCGTCGTCGTCCCGTAACCCCCGGGTTAGCGGGACCCGGACTTCCGGGCCGCGGTCGTCTTCCGGGCAACGGCAGCAGTGGGCCGGGAGTGACACCACCCCCGGCATGGCGAAGCAGGTGAAGAAGCCGCAGGTCAGGCGGCCCGCGGTGGCGCGGCGGGCGGCCGGGCGCCGGGCTCCGGCGGGGTCGACACGGCGGCGGCGGCCGCGCAGGCGGCGAGCAGGGCACGCATCGGAACCGCCCGCTCTCCCTCGGCGGGTCGGGGCGCCTCGTCCCGCGGGCGCGGGGCGGGCTTGGCGGCGGGGGTGGTGCTCTGCATGGCGCCTCCCTAGTTAGGCAGACCTAACCGCGAGACCATCCCACCATGCCGGGCCACCCGGCCGCAACAGTTTGCCGACACCTTGTCGGAAAGCTCCCCCGGACGTGCGACGGGCTTCACTCGTTCCGGTGGTTGACCCGGGCGGATTACGCCGAACGGCCCAGGCCGATTCGACGCGGACCGCCCGGCCGCCGCCGGAGCAGCGGCCGGCAGGTCGGACCGCGAGCGCCCTCAGGCCACCAGCGCCGAGAGGTCGACCTCGGCCCAGCGCGCACCGATGCCGGTGAGCGTCACCTGGCGCGGGTCCGTGTCGTCCTCGGCCGCGGCCGCGCCGCCGATCGCCCGTTCGATCCGGACTTCGAGCCGGTCCTCCGTCAGCTGCTCGACCTTGCCCTCGCCCCACTCGACCACGACCACCGACGCGGGCAGCGAGACGTCCAGGTCGAGGTCCTCCATCTCCTCCAGACCACCGCCCAGCCGGTAGGCGTCCACGTGCACCAGCGCGGGGCCACCGGTCAGCGAGGGGTGCACCCGGGCGATCACGAAGGTCGGCGAGGTGACCGCCCCCCGCACCCCCAGGCCCTCGCCGAGCCCTCGGGTCAGGGTGGTCTTCCCGGCACCCAACTCGCCGGAGAGCAGCACCAGGTCACCCGCCCTCAGCAGGGCGGCGAGGTCCCGGCCGAGCCGGTTCATCCGCTCGGGCGAGGCAACGGTGATGGCGGTCTGCGGGCCCATCAAGGTCACGGTTTCCTTCCGGGGAGTGGGGCGTCAAGCCGGCCGCGTTCGGCCGGCCGGGTAGGGGCCGGCCGGACGGGATCGAGCCGGGTAGGGGCCGGCCGGCTCCGTCGGCTCCGGCCGCGGTCAGGCTTCGGGGCTGCCGTCCGGCGCGGCGAGGTCGTGGACGGACTGCGGCAGTGCCGCCGCGCCGACGTGCTCGACGGCCTGCCCGAGCAGCGCGGCGAGCCGCCGGCAGACCAGCTCGGGCCGTTCCAGCATCACCAGGTGACCGGCGTCCTGGACCAGCACCAACTCCGCCTCGGGCAGCTCGCGGGCGATCGCCTCGCTGTGCTCGGGCGGCGTGAGCAGGTCCTTGGTGCCGGCCAGCACCAGGGTCGGGATGCCGCGCAGGGTGGCCAGCGCGGCAATCTTCTCGTGGGCGCTGAAGGCCGGGTAGAACTCGGCGACCACGTCGATCGGGGTGGCGTCCAGCAGCTGCTCGGAGAACCGGACCACGGCCGGGTCCACATCCTTGGTCCCGAAGGAGAACCTGCGGTACACCACGCTGGTCAGGTCCGCGCCGAGGCGGCGGGTGGCCTCCACCAGTTCGACCTGTCGGCCGAGCAGGCGCACCACTCCGGGGGCCAGGCGGCGCAGCAGCTTGGCCCCGGCCGCGGGCAGACCGAGCGTGACGGAGTCCCAGTCGCCGGCCAGGGTACCGATCAGGGCGACCGCGGCCACCCGCTCGCGGAACAGTTCGGGGTGCTGGTCGGCGAGGGCCATCACGGTCATGCCGCCCATCGAGTGGCCGACCAGGACGATCGGGCCCTCCGGGGCGACCGCGTCGATGACGGCCTTGAGGTCGCCGCCCAGCTGGTCGATCGAGGCGTTCTCCCCGGCCAGGTAGGACCGGGAGCGCTCGGAGCGGCCGTGGCTGCGCTGGTCCCAGAAGACCAGCCGCATGCCCTCGCGCAGCGCGGCGCGCTGGAAGTGCCAGCTGTCCTGGGCGAGGCAGTAGCCGTGGCAGAAGACCACGGTCAGCGGCGGCCGGGGCTCATGGGTGGCCCCGAAGCTGCGGCGGCCCGCCGCCCCGGCCAGCGTGCCCGACCCCGCCAGCACGCCGGGCAGGCCCGTCCGGTCGACCTGGCCGTCGCCGCGCCTGCGGGTGAACCAGCCGCGCCCGGTCCGGCCGTCCTCGGGGTGCACCTGGACGGGGGCCGGCCAGCCGGTGCCGTCCAGCTCCACGTACAGCTCGGTGCCGTCCGGGGCGGGCACCGTGCGCGGGCGGCCGCGCAGCGAACCGTACGGCGCGGCGGCGTCCAGCTCCTGGCGCGCCCGGCGGCGCATGGTGCGGCCGACCGTCAGCCGCTCTATCGCCACTCCGGCGGCGGCACCGGCGGCGACCACACCTACCGAGATGCCGATCAGCCCGGCCCGGCTCACCCCGGCCGAGGCCGACTCGGCAGCCTTCGCGACCTTCGCCACGGCGGCCACCGGGCTGCTGCCGGTCGGCTCGCTCACGGCCGCTGCCCCCACGAGGCGCCCAGGTAGCGGCGGGGTACCCGGGAACCGATCCGGGTGACGATCTCGTACGCGATGGTGCCGGCGGCCAGCGCCCAGTCCTCGGCGGTCGGCTCGCCGCGCTCGCCGTTCCCGAACAGCAGCACCTCCTCGCCGGCCTCGGGCGTGTCACCGCCCAGGTCGACGACGAACTGGTCCATCGCGACCCGGCCGGCGACGGTCCGCCACTTGCCGCCCACCAGCACCGGTCCGGCGCTGCTCGCGTGGCGCGGGATCCCGTCCGCGTACCCGACCGGGACCAGGCCCAGGGTGGTCTCACCGGGGGTCGTGTAGTGGTGCCCGTAACTGACCCCGTGGCCGCCGGGCACCGACTTCACCAGCGCCAGCCGGGTGGTCAGCGCCATCACCGGACGCAGCCCGAAATCGGCGGGCGAGCCGACCTCGGGGACCGGCGAGACGCCGTACATGGCCAGGCCCGTACGGACCAGGTCGTAGTGCGACTGCGGGAGCAGCAGGGTCGCCGGGGAGTTGGCGATGTGCCGTACCTCCGGGCGCAGCCCGCCGCCCTCCGCCTGTGCCAGGGCGGCGGCGAAGCTGTCCAGCTGTGCCTGGACGGACGGGTGGCCCGGCTCGTCCGCCGCCGCGAAGTGCGACCAGATGCCGACCACCTTCAGCAGGCCCTCGGTCTCGGCGCGCCGCGCCCGGGCGACCAGCTCCGGCCAGTCGTGCGGCTGGCAGCCGTTGCGGCCCAGGCCGGTGTCGGCCTTCAGGTGCACCCTGGCGCTGATGCCGGTCGCCCGGACCGCCGCCAGCAGCTCGTCCATCGCCCACTGGCCGCTCACCGAGACGTCCAGCTCGGCGCGGAGCGCCTGCTCCCAGGGGCCGCCCGGCGTCCACAGCCAGCACAGCACCCGGGCCTGGTCCGGGCCGATCCCGGCCGCGCGCAGCGCCAGCGCCTCCTCGGGCGTGGCGGTGCCCAGCCAGGTCACTCCTGCGGCGACCGCCTCGCGGGCGCACTGAACCGCGCCGTGGCCGTAGGCATCCGCCTTGACCACCGCCATCAGCGCAGGCCCACCGGTGCGCTCCCGCAGCGAGGCCAGGTTCCCGCGCAGGGCGGCCAGATCGATGGTCGCCTCGGCCCGGAACCCGTCGGTGAGAAGGGCCGGACCGGTCGTGTTCGCAGTTGTCATCGCGCAACAGTCTCCCAGACCCGCTCGGCGCCCCCGGCCATCCCCTGGATCGACGCGGCGGCAGGAACCACTCAAGACGCCTCGGGGACGCTTGGAGGTTCCCTCCCAGGGACCGTACGGGCGTCCTTCGGGGCAGCGCCCCCGGACGGCGCACCTTACGCGGTCCCCTCCGGCACGGCACCGCCGCCCCCTCGCCTCGCGCCTCCCCGCGCCGCCGGAACGGTCAGTGGACGGACCGTACGGTCCGCCAGGCGGCCGGCAGCGCCGCGGCGACGTCCAGCGCGGTGACCGGGGCGCCGCCCCGGGCAGCCTCACGACCGGCCAGGCCGTGCAGGTAGGCGGCGGCCGAGGCGGCGTCGAGCGGGCCGAGCCCGGCGGCGAGGAGCGAGCCGGCCAGACCGGAGAGGACGTCGCCGCTGCCCGCCGTGGCCAGCCACGAGGTGCCGGTCGGGTTCACCCGGACGTCTCCCCCGGGCGTGGCGATCACCGTCGTGGAGCCCTTGAGCAGCACCGTCGCCCCGTACGCCTCGGCCAGCCGCCGCGCGGTGGCCAGCCGGGCCTCGGCCGGCTCCCTCGAGCCGCCGCCGTCCCGCTGCCCCGCACCGGTCCCGGCCGGCTCGCCGGTGCCGTCGCCGGCTCCCAGCCCGGCCAGGAGGCGGGCGGCCTCACCGGTGTGCGGGGTGAGCACGGTGGGCGCGGTGCGTCCGGCCAGCGCGGTCGGGCCGAGGCGGGCCAGTTCGGTGAGGCCGTCGGCGTCGACCAGCACCGGGACCTGGCCCGCCAGGGCCTCCTGCAGGGCGCGGGCGGCACCGTCCCCGGAGCCGGGCCCCACCACCCAGGCCTGCACCCGGCCGGCCCCGGCCGGGGAACCCTCGGTGACCAGGGTCTCGGGGAAGCGCCGGACCACCTCCTCGGCCGCCGTGCCCACGTACCGCACCGCCCCGGCCCCGCCCCGCAGCGCGCCCGCCACCGCCAGCAGAGCCGCCCCCGGGTACCGCGCCGACCCCGCCGCGACCCCGACCACGCCCCGCCGGTACTTGTCGCTCTCCGCCGACGGCACCGGGAGCAGTGCTGCCAGATCCGGGTGCTGCAGCACCGTCACCGCGGGCCGGGGCGGCTCCAGGCCGATGTCCACCAGCTGGAGCGCGCCGGCGTACGAGGCGCCGGGGTCGATCAGCAGCCCGGGCTTGTACGTGCCGAAGCAGACCGTCACGTCCGCCCGCAGCGCGACGCCGGCGACCTCGCCGCTGTCCGGGTCGACCCCGCTCGGTACGTCCACCGCGACGACCACGCCGCGCCGCTCGGCCCGGGCGAACCGCTGGGCCTCGGGCCGCAGCCCGCCCCGGGCGCCGATGCCGACGATCCCGTCGAGGACCAGGTCCGCCCGCTCGAAGGCGCTCAGGTCGGACGTCAGGCGGCCGCCCGCCGCCCGCAGCGCGGCCAGGCCGCCCGCATGCGCCTTCTCGGGCGCGAGCAGGATCGCGCTGACCGCCGCGCCGCGGCCGGCCAGCCGGGCGGCCGCGTACAGGGCGTCACCGCCGTTGTCCCCGCTGCCCGCGAGCACCAGCACCCGGCTGCCGTACACCCGCCCGAGCAGCCGGGCGCAGGTCGCGGCCAGTCCGGCGGCGGCCCGCTGCATCAGGGTGCCTCCGGGCAGCCGGGCCATCAGCTCGGCCTCCGCGGCACGTACTTGTCCGACCGTGTGTGCGTGGCGCACGGCGCCCTCCCCGTACTCAGCCTTCGGCGATCACTACCGCCGACGCTACGCCCGCGTCATGGCTGAGCGACACGTGCCACGACGCCACGCCCAGTTGCGCCGCCCGGGCCGCGACCGTACCGGTCACCCGCAGCACCGGCCGGCCGGAGTCCTCGGTGTGCACCTCGGCGTCGGTCCAGCGCAGTCCCGGCGGTGCGCCGAGTGCCTTGGCCAGCGCCTCCTTGGCGGCGAACCGCGCCGCCAGCGAGGCCGTCCCGCGCCGCTGCCCGGACGGCAGCCACAGCTCAGCTGCAGTGAACAGCCGTTCGGCCAGGCCCGGTGTCCGGGCCAGCGAGGCCTCGAAGCGCTCGATCTCCGCGACGTCGATCCCGACTCCGATGATCATCTGTGCACCTCCCGGTGCGATCTGCCACCTGGAACGCGGGCCACTGGAAAGGACTGCAGTCACATCCGTACCAGGAGGGACACGGCGATGGCGAAGACCAGGGCCGGTCACGTGGTTCGACGACGGTCCGGCTCCGTCACCCCACCGACGCCAGGGGCCCGTCGACCGTCGACGTGGTCGCGCCCTGGAACGCGCGGGCCCGCCCCTCCCGGAGCAACCGGGAGGAGCGGGCCCATGGCGCGAGGACCGGTTACTCGACCGTGACCGACTTCGCCAGGTTGCGCGGCTGGTCCACCTCGTGGCCCTTGGCCGTCGCCAGCTCGCAGGCGAAGACCTGCAGCGGGACGGTCGACACCAGCGGCTGCAGCAGGGTCGGGGTGGCCGGGATGCGGATCAGGTGGTCGGCGTACGGGACGACGGCCTCGTCGCCCTCCTCGGCGATCACGATCGTGCGGGCACCACGGGCCCGGATCTCCTGGATGTTGGAGACGATCTTGTCGTGCAGGATCGAGCGGCCGCGCGGGGACGGCACGACCACGACGACCGGCAGGCCCTCCTCGATCAGCGCGATCGGGCCGTGCTTGAGCTCGCCCGCGGCGAAGCCCTCGGCGTGCATGTACGCCAGCTCCTTGAGCTTGAGCGCACCCTCCAGGGCCACCGGGAAGCCGACGTGGCGGCCCAGGAACAGCACCGAGCGGGCGTCGGCCAGCGAGCGGGCCAGCTCGCGCACCGGCTCCATGGTCTCCAGCACCTGCTCCACCTGCTTCGGCGCGTCGCCGAGCTCGCGGATGATGTCGAAGATCTCGTCGCCCCACTTGGTGCCGCGGACCTGGCCGAGGTACAGCGCGACCAGGTAGCAGGCCACCAGCTGGGTCAGGAACGCCTTGGTGGACGCGACCGCGACCTCCGGGCCGGCGTGGGTGTACAGCACCGCGTCCGACTCGCGCGGGATGGTCGAGCCGTTGGTGTTGCAGATCGCCAGCACCTTGGCGCCCTGCTCGCGCGCGTGCCGCAGCGCCATCAGGGTGTCCATGGTCTCGCCGGACTGCGAGATGGCGATCACCAGGGTGCGGTCGTCCATGATCGGGTCGCGGTAGCGGAACTCCGAGGCGACCTCGACCTCGCAGGGGATGCGGGTCCAGTGCTCGATCGCGTACTTGGCGATCATGCCCGCGTGGTACGCGGTGCCGCAGGCGACGATCACGACCTTGTCGACCTCGCGCAGCACCGAGTCGGAGATGCGCAGCTCGTCCAGGGTCAGCCGGCCGTCGGCGCCGATCCGACCGAGCAGGGTGTCGGCGACGGCCTTCGGCTGCTCGGCGATCTCCTTGAGCATGAAGTAGTCGTAGCCGCCCTTCTCGGCGGCGGAGGCGTCCCAGTCGACGTGGTACTCGCGCACCTCGGCCGGGGTGCCGTCGAAGTTGGTGATCGTGACACCCTCGCGGCGCAGCTCGACGACCTGGTCCTGGCCCAGCTCGATCGCCTCGCGGGTGTGCGCGATGAAGGCGGCGACGTCGGAGGCGAGGAAGTTCTCGCCCTCGCCGCGGCCGACCACCAGCGGCGAGTTGCGGCGGGCGCCGACCACCACGTCCGGGGCGTCCGCGTGCACCGCGACCAGGGTGAACGCGCCGTCCAGCTGGCGGCAGACCGCCCGCATGGCCTCGGCCAGGTCACCGTCGTACGCCTCGGCCAGCAGGTGGGCGACCACCTCGGTGTCGGTCTCCGAGCGCAGGGTGTGGCCGCGCTCGGCGATCTCCGCACGCAGCTGGGCGAAGTTCTCGATGATGCCGTTGTGGACGACGGCGACCTTGCGGTCGTCGTCCAGGTGAGGGTGGGCGTTGGCATCGGTCGGACCGCCGTGGGTGGCCCAGCGGGTGTGGCCGATACCGGTCGTGCCTGTGGGCAGCGGCGTCTCGGCGAGAGACTTCTCCAGGTTGGCGAGCTTCCCGGCCCGCTTGTCGGTGGCGAGGCTCCACTGCCCGTCGGCGCCCCGGGTCTGCACGGCCACACCGGCGGAGTCGTACCCTCGGTACTCCAGCCGCTGCAGGCCTGCGATCACTACGTCGAGGGCCGTCTGAGAGCCCACATATCCAACAATTCCGCACATGTGAGCCAGCATAAGCGTGCCAGGACCCGCCTTGTTCCAGCCAACCGGCCACAGCCCGTGACCGACACCACACCACCCAGGTGGTCCACGACGGCCCACAATGGAGCATGTGCTGACCGAACTCTGTACCCGGGGCGCCTCCACGCCCTCCCCTTCCCCGTACGTGGATCTGGACCGGGCCGAGTGGAGTGCCCTGCGCGAGCGCACGCCGCTGCCACTGACCGCCGACGAGGTCGAACAGCTCCGGGGGCTCGGCACAGCACTCGACCTGGACGAGGTCAGGGACGTCTACCTGCCGCTCTCCCGGTTGCTCAACCTCTACATCCACGCCACCCACGAACTGCGCGGCACCCTGGGCACCTTCCTGGACACCCCGGACACCGAGCGCACCCGCACCCCCTTCGTGATCGGGGTGGCCGGCTCGGTCGCGGTCGGCAAGTCCACCACCGCCCGTCTGCTGCAGGCACTGCTGGCCCGCTGGCCGGAACACCCCCGGGTCGAACTGGTCACCACCGACGGCTTCCTGCTCCCCAACGCGGAGCTGCGCCGCCGCGGTCTGATGGCCCGCAAGGGCTTCCCCGAGTCGTACGACCGCCGGGCGCTGATGCGTTTCGTGGCCGACGTGAAGGCGGGCAAGGAACGGGTCTCCGCACCGGTGTACTCGCACCTGGTGTACGACATCGTGCCGGACGAGAAGCTCACCGTGGAGCGCCCGGACATCCTGATCGTCGAGGGCCTGAACGTGCTCCAGCCCGCCCTGCCGGGCACCGACGGCCGCACCCGCCTGGCGGTGGCCGACTACTTCGACTTCTCGATCTACGTGGACGCCCGCACCGACGACATCGAGACCTGGTACCTGGACCGCTTCAAGAAGCTGCGCGACACCGCCTTCCAGGACCCCAACTCCTACTTCCGGCGCTTCACCGAAGTGCCGGAGGAGGAGGCGATGGAGTACGGCCGGCAGGTCTGGCGCACCATCAACAAGCCGAACCTGCTGGAGAACGTCCTGCCCACCCGCGGCCGGGCCACCCTGGTGTTGCAGAAGGGCCCGGACCACAAGGTCCGCCGCGCGCTGCTGCGCAAGCTCTGACGCACGCCCAGCAGCCCCCCGCCCAGCGGGCGGGGGGCTGCTGACATCCGATCAGTGCGTTCTGACGCCGGATCAGCCGAGGTGGGTGCGGACGGCCTCGGCCAGCCGCTCGGCGACCGCCTTGGCCTGCGCCGGGTCGGCCGCCTCGACCATCACCCGGACCAGCGGCTCGGTGCCCGAGGGGCGCAGCAGCACCCGGCCGCTGTCGCCGAGTTCGGCCTCCGCCTCCTTGACCGCCTGGGCGAGGTCCTCCGAGGTCTTCACCCGGGTCCGGTCCACGCCCTTGACGTTGATCAGGACCTGCGGCAGCCGGGTCATCACGGCGGCCAGGTCGGCCAGCGACTTCTTGGTGGCGGCCAGGCGGGCGCCCAGCATCAGGCCGGTCAGGGTGCCGTCACCGGTGGTGGCGTGGTCCAGCAGGATGACGTGGCCGGACTGCTCTCCGCCCAGCGCGTAGCCCTCGGCCTTCATCGCCTCCAGCACGTACCGGTCGCCGACCGCCGTCTCGGCCAGGTCGATGCCCTCGCGCTGCATCGCCTGTTTGAAGCCCAGGTTGGACATCACGGTGGCGACGGCGGTGTTGCGGCGCAGCGTGCCGGCCTCCTTCATGGCCACCGCGAGGATGGCGATGATCTGGTCGCCGTCCACCTCGTTGCCGTCGGAGTCGGCGGCCAGGCAACGGTCGGCGTCGCCGTCCAGGGCGATACCGAGATCGGCCCGGTGCTCCTTCATCGCGGCGCGCAGCTTGTCCAGGTGGGTGGAGCCGACGCCGTCGTTGATGTTGAGGCCGGTCGGCTCGGTGCCCAGGGTGTGCACGACCTCGGCGCCCGCACGGGCGAAGGCCTCGGGGGCGACCCGGGCAGCCGCGCCATGGGCACCGTCGATGACGACCCTGATGCCGTCCAGCCGGTTGGGCAGCACGCCGATCAGGTGGGCGACGTACCGGTCGAAGCCCTCGTTGTACGAGCGGACCCGGCCGACGGCCTCGCCGGTGGGGCGGGTCCAGTTCTCGTCGCCGACACCGTAACGCGCGTAGTGCGCCTCGATGGCGTCCTCGATGGCGTCGTCCAGCTTGTGGCCGCCGCGGGCGAGGAACTTGATGCCGTTGTCGGGCATCGCGTTGTGGCTGGCGGAGAGCATCACGCCGAAGTCGGCGCCGAGCGCACCGGTCAGGTAGGCCACGGCGGGCGTCGGCAGCACGCCGACCCGCAGCACGTCCACACCGGCGCTGGCCAGGCCGGCGATCACCGCGGCCTCCAGGAACTCACCGGACGCGCGCGGGTCGCGGCCCACCACCGCGACCGGCCGATGCCCCTCAAAAGCCCCCGCGTCGCCGAGCACGTGCGCCGCGGCCACCGACAGGCCGAGCGCCAGTTCGGCGGTCAGGCCCTCGTTGGCCACACCGCGCACACCATCCGTACCGAAGAGTCGTCCCACGTTCCTGGTCCTCCGTCGCCAAAGTTACTGGCCAATTTCTCGCGGCTCCCCAGCCTCCGCACAGGCGTGAAGGGGAGAAAAGCACGACGCCCCGGAGCACACGGGGTGCTCCGGGGCGTACGACTGCACCCAAGGGTGCGAACCATCGCAGATGGTACGCCCCCCGGCGGAGGTGCTTAGCGCTTGCTGTACTGCGGCGCCTTGCGGGCCTTCTTCAGACCGGCCTTCTTGCGCTCGACGGCGCGGGCGTCGCGGGTCAGGAAGCCGGCCTTCTTCAGCGGACCACGGTTGTTGTCCACGTCGGCCTCGTTCAGGGCACGGGCGACGCCGAGGCGCAGCGCGTAGGCCTGACCGGAGACGCCACCACCCGAGATGCGGGCGACGACGTCGTAACGGCCATCCAGCTCAAGCAGCTTGAAGGGCTCGTTGACGGTCTGCTGGTGCACCTTGTTGGGGAAGTAGTTCTCCAGGGTGCGACCGTTGATCTTCCACTGGCCGGTGCCCGGGACGATGCGCACGCGGGCGATCGCCTCCTTGCGGCGGCCGAGGCCGGCGCCCGGGGTGGCCTCGCCGAAACGGCCGGCCAGCGACTCAGAGGTGTACTCGGTCTCCGAGGTGTACTCTTCGACGTTCTCGTCGAAGTCGACCTCGAGGGTGTTCTCGATGGCAGTCTCGGCCACGGTGTTCCTCAGCTCCTGCTATTCAGTGTGATGGGGTTGGGTGGCCGGAATTACTGCGCGACCTGGGTGATCTCGAACGGCACCGGCTGCTGGGCAGCGTGCGGGTGCATCGGGCCCGAGTAGACCTTGAGCTTCGAGAGCATCTGGCGGCCGAGGCTGTTCTTGGGGATCATGCCCTTGATGGCCTTCTCGACGGCCTTCTCCGGGTTCTTGTCCAGGAGGTCGTCGTAGCGGACCGAGCGGAGACCGCCCGGGAAGCCGCTGTGGCGGTAGGCCAGCTTCTGGGTCTTCTTGTTACCCGACAGGTGCACCTTGTCCGCGTTGATGATGATGACGAAGTCACCAGTGTCAACGTGCGGCGCGTAGATCGCCTTGTGCTTGCCCCGGAGGAGGTTGGCGGCCTGGGAGGCCAGGCGGCCGAGCACGACGTCGGTCGCGTCGATGACGTGCCACTGACGCTGGACGTCGCCGGGCTTGGGGCTGTACGTACGCACGGTCGTAGCCTTCGCTTTTCAGTGAGTGGGTCCTGACAGGAGCACCCGGACGAAGAGATCAGCCTGGTCCCACTTGGACGCAATCAAGGGGAGCCGCTGGTCGTCGGCCTGGTTGTCTCCGGCGTACCGACCTCTCACGTGAGATGGAGCGAGCCAATACGCACAACAAGAACCCACAATACCGCTATCGGCCCGCGAGCCAAAATCAGCGCTCGCGCGCCACCCTGGTCTCGTCCCAGACCGGCTCCGGCGACTCGTACACCCGGCCGTCCGACCCGAAGACCAGGAAACGGTCGAAGGTGCGGGCGAACCAGCGGTCGTGGGTGACGCAGAGCACCGTGCCGTCGAAGGCCTCCAGGCCCTCCTGCAGCGCCTCGGCGCTCTCCAGGTCGAGGTTGTCGGTCGGCTCGTCCAGCAGCAGGGCCGTCACACCGGACAGCTCCAGCTTGAGGATCATCAGCCTGGCCTGCTGGCCGCCGGAGAGCGACTCGAACTTCTGCTCCTCCTGGCGGTCCAGTTCGTAGCGGCGCAGCGCGCTCATCGCCGCCTTGCGGTCCAGCGCGTGCTCCTCCTCGATGATCGAGCGGACGGTGCGGCCGAACAGCTCCGGGTGGGCGTGGGTCTGCCGGAAGTGACCGGGCACCACGCGGGCGCCGAGCTTCCAGCTACCGGTGTGCGCCACCGACTCGTCGCCGGCCAGCAGGCGCAGGAAGTGCGACTTGCCGGAGCCGTTGGAGCCCAGCACCGCGACCCGCTCGCCGTAGTAGACCTCCAGGTCGAACGGCCGCATGAGGCCGGTGAGTTCGAGCTTCTCCAGGGTGACCGCGCGCACGCCCGTCCGACCGCCCTTGAGCCGCATGCTGATCTTCTGCTCGCGCGGCGGCGCCTCCGGGCGGCCCGCCTCCTCGAACTTCTTCAGCCTGGTCTGCGCGGCGGCGTACCGGGAGGCCATGTCATGGCTGACCGCGGCCGCCTGGCGCAGGGTGACCACCAGCTTCTTCAGCTTGGCGTGCTCCTCGTCCCAGCGCCGGCCGAGCTCCTCGATCCGCTCGAAGCGCTCCTTGCGGGCCTCGTGGAAGGAGTCGAAACCGGACCCGTGAACCCAGACGCTGCTGCCCGCCGCACCTGCCTCGACGCTGACGATCTTGTCGGCGCTGCGCGAGAGCAGCTCGCGGTCGTGCGAGATGAACAGGACGGTCTTCGGGGTGGCCTTGAGCGCCTCCTCCAGCCAGCGCTTGCCGGGCACGTCCAGGTAGTTGTCCGGCTCGTCCAGCAGCAGCACCTCCTCGGGGCCGCGCAGCAGTGCCTCCAGGACCAGCCGCTTCTGCTCGCCGCCCGAGAGGGTGTTCAGACCGCGCCACTGGACCTTGTCGAAGGGCATGCCGAGGGCCGCCATGGTGCAGACGTCCCAGTCGGTCTCGTAGTCGTAACCGCCGACGTCCGCCCAGTCGGAGAGCGCCTGGGCGTAGGCCATCTGGGTCTTCTCGTCGTCCTGGGCCATCATCGCCAGCTCGGCGGCGTCCACGGCGCGGGCGGCGGTGGCGATCCGCCCGGGGGCGACGGAGACCAGCAGGTCGCGCACGGAGGCGTCCGGGGGAAGCGCACCGGGCGTCGCCCGCTGGTCCTCGCGGCCGGTGGTCCCGATGAACTGGCGCATCACACCGAGGCCGCCGCTGACCGTGACCGAACCACCGTGCGGCTGGATGTCCCCGGCGATCATGCGCAGCAGGGTGGTCTTGCCGGCGCCGTTCGCGCCCACCAGCGCGACGTTGGCGCCCTCCCCCACCCGGAAGGACGCGTCGTCGAACAGCACCCGCCCGTCCGGCAGGTAGTACTCAAGGTGCGAAATCTCGACGTGTCCCATAGGTCGGATTTTGCTATGGCACCCCGCCCCCACCCAAACGGATTTCGGTACCGATTCGGCACGCCCTCCGAGCAGCGACGGTGCCATGCCCTAAAATTCGCCCTTATGAGCGATGGGGCGGGAATCACAGCAGGACCGGGCGGGCAGTCGGGCGAACAGCAGCCGCAGAACCCTGCCGTGCCCGGGCAGGCGACGCCGCCGGCCTCGCCGTTCCCCGCCCATGTGCAACCCCAGCAACCGCCGGCCGGGCAGCAGCCGATGCCTCCGCAGCAGCCCGGCGGCTTCCCGCCGCAGGCCACCCAGCAGCCGCCCGGCCACGGCTACCCCTCGGGGCAGCCCAGCTACGGCTACCCGCCCCAGGGCGGCGGTTACGGCTACCCCCCGCAGGGCGGCTACGGCTACCCGCCGCTCGCGCAACCGGGCGAGCCGGACTGGGCGGAGCTGGCCGAGCAGAACGAGACGGCCACCCGCCGCCGCAAGCGGCTGCTGATGATCAGTGGTGGCGTGCTGGCGGTCGCCGCGGTGGCCGGCATCGTGACCACCACCCTGCTGCTCTCCGGCAAGGACAAGAACGACAAGCCGGTCGCCAACCCGACCGCCAGCACGAGCGCGACCGCCGCCCCCGGCGACGACGCGCCGGGCCCCGCGCCGACCTCGCCCGAGGGCTTCCTGAACCGGCTCAAGACCGACAAGGCGCCGCTGACCCCGCAGACCCTGTTCGCCGACACCAAGGTCAGCGAGGGCAACCGCCAGTACAACCTGGTCGCGACCGACGTCACCACCACGGCCAACGACTGCTCCGCCGGACTCGACCCCGACCTCGCCAAGATCGCCAAGGTCTTCGGCTGCCTGCACGTCTTCCGGGCCACCTACCTCAACGGCGCGACCGCCGTGACGCTGGCCATCGCCGACTTCCCGGACAGCGACAGCGCCGACAAGACCGCCAAGGCCGCCGCCTCGATGACGGTCAACGCGCTGGTGGACGGCGGGAACGCCCCGAAGTTCTGCCAGGGTGACACCGCCTGCCGCAGCAGCCGGACGTCCGTCGGCCGCTACTACGTCAGCACGGTGGCCGGCCGGGCGGACGGCAAGTCGGCCACCGCCGCCGACAAGCTCGTCCCGGTGGCCGCCCGTGACCTGGCCAACTACGGGTCCAAGGTCCTCATCGCCCGCGGCAAGGCCGCGATGGCCGCCGCCGGCGGCGGCCAGGCTCCCGCGGCCGGCTCCCCGTCGCCGACGGCCTCGCCGACCGGCTGAGACAGCAGCGCCCCGAGGGGTGGGGGGCCCGCGGGGGCGGAGCTCTCCTCACCCCGGGGCCGGTGCGCCGCCGGTCAGGCGCCGGACGGCATCCCCGGCAGGGTCCGCATCCGGCGGGCGGCCCGGTTGCGTTCGGCCAGCTGGTCGTCGGCGGGATAGCCGACCTCCTCCAGGGTCAGCCCGTACGGCCGGACCACGTTCACGGCGCTGTTGCGCACCCGGCCCGCCAGCACCTCGCCGGGGAACTCCACCGGCCGGTGCCCGTCGCCGACCAGCAGCATCGCGCCGACCAGCGACCGCACCATGTTGTGGCAGAACGCGTCCGCCCGCACCGTGGCCACCGCCAGCGACCCCTCCTGCGCCGCGTAGGTGTCCACCGGCACCCGGTCCCAGTGCAGTTCGAGCAGCGTGCGGATCGTGGTCGCGCCCTCGCGCTTCTTGCAGTACGCCGCGAAGTCGTGCTCGCCGAGGAGCAGCCGCGCCGCCTCGTTCATCTTCTCGATGTCGAGCGGCCGGTCGTGCCAGAGCACATGGCCGCGCAGCAGCGGATCCACCCCGCCCGGGTGGTCGGCGACCCGGTAGGCGTACCGCCGCCAGATCGCGGCGAACCGGGCGTCGAAACCGTGCGGCGCCTCGCTCACCCGGTAGATCCGGATGTCCCCGGGCAGCCGCCCGGCCAGCCTGCGGAGCAGCTTCTCCCCGTGTTCGGCCCACAGCTCCACCGGCAGGTCGACGTGCGCCACCTGCCCGCGGGCGTGCACCCCGGCGTCGGTCCGCCCGGCCACCGTCAGCGGGTACAGCTGCTGGCTCCGGGTGACGACCTGCAGCGCGCTCTCGATCTCCTCCTGCACGGTACGGCGCCCCCGCTGCCGTGCCCAGCCGGAGAACTCCGCCCCCTGGTACGCCAGATCGAGCCTGATCCGCACGTGCCCCTCGGCCGGACCGTCCTGCTGCGGCGCCGTCTGCTCGCAATCCTTCAGCACTGCTGCTCTCTCCACATCAGAAAAGGAACGGGCCCGCTCCCCCATTCCTGGGAAAGCGGGCCCGTCACAACACCGGGAGGTGTCAGGCGTTCTCGCCCTCGGCAACCTCGGTGGTCTCGGCCACAGCCTCGTCGGCCTCCTTGACGGCACGCTTGGTGGCGGCCTCGGCCTCGCCGACAGCGGTCTGCGCGACGGTCAGCGCCTCGACCAGCTCGATCACGGCCATCGGGGCGTTGTCGCCACGACGGGGACCGATCTTGGTGATGCGGGTGTAGCCACCCGGGCGGTTCTCGTAGCGCGGCGCGATCTCGGTGAAGAGGGTGTGCAGCACGGCGACGTCGGTGATGGTCTTGCGGACCAGACGACGGTTGTGCAGGTCACCCTTCTTGGCCTTGGTGATCAGCTTCTCCGCCAGCGGGCGCAGGCGACGGGCCTTGGCCTCGGTGGTGGTGATGCGGCCGTACTGGAACAGCTCACGGGCCAGACCGGCGAGCAGCAGCGGCTCGTGGTGCGGGCCGCCGCCGAGGCGGGCACCCTTGGTGGGACGCGGCATGGAATTTCTCCTCGAATCTCCGACTGCGGCCGTACCAGGTACCGCAGCGGGCGTACGGGCACGGTGCCCGTACGACTTGCATGGAGCAGGGGCGACTCACGGGGAGCCGCCCCCACGACAAACTCTTAGTACTGCTCGGTCTCCGCGTAACCCTGGTCGTCCAGGTCGTCGGCGCCGAAGGCGTCGGCGGCAGCGGTCGGGTCGAACCCGGGCGGGCTGTCCTTGAGGGCCAGGCCCATGCCGGCCAGCTTCGCCTTGACCTCGTCGATCGACTTCGCACCGAAGTTGCGGATGTCGAGCAGGTCGGCCTCGGAGCGGGCGACGAGCTCACCCACGGTGTGGATGCCCTCACGCTTGAGGCAGTTGTAGGAGCGGACGGTGAGCTCCAGCTCCTCGATCGGCAGCGCCAGGTCGGCGGCCAGGGCGGCGTCCGTCGGGGACGGGCCCATGTCGATGCCCTCGGCGTCGATGTTCAGCTCGCGGGCGAGACCGAACAGCTCGACCAGGGTCTTACCGGCCGAGGCCATGGCGTCACGCGGGCGCATGGCGGGCTTGGTCTCGACGTCGACGATCAGCTTGTCGAAGTCGGTCCGCTGCTCGACACGGGTGGCCTCGACCTTGTAGGTGACCTTCAGCACCGGGCTGTAGATCGAGTCGACCGGGATGCGGCCGATCTCCTGGCCGGAAGCCTTGTTCTGCACGGCGGAGACGTAGCCGCGACCGCGCTCGACGGTCAGCTCCATCTCCAGCTTGCCCTTGCCGTTCAGGGTGGCGAGGACCAGCTCGGGGTTGTGCACCTCGACACCGGCCGGCGGCGCGATGTCGGCGGCGGTGACCACACCCGGACCCTGCTTGCGCAGGTACATCACGACCGGCTCGTCGTGCTCCGAGGAGACGACCAGCTGCTTGATGTTGAGGATGAGGTCGGTGACGTCCTCCTTGACGCCCGGCACGGTGGTGAACTCGTGCAGGACACCGTCGATCCGGATGCTGGTGACGGCGGCACCGGGGATCGAGGAGAGGAGCGTACGGCGGAGCGAGTTGCCGAGGGTGTAGCCGAAGCCCGGCTCCAGCGGCTCGATCACGAACCGCGAGCGGAATTCGTCGACGACCTCTTCGGTCAGCGAGGGACGCTGAGCGATCAGCATGAGAGGTGTTCCTCCAGTTGTCTTCGGCACCCACTATTTGATGCCGACAGGACCAAGAGTACGGGGTCCTGTGCGAGACAGGACCCCGTACCAGGTTCAGCGCGTGCCCGAAGGCGCTGCGTCAGACGCGGCGGCGCTTCGGCGGACGGCAGCCGTTGTGCGGGGTGGGGGTGACGTCCTGGATGGAGCCGACCTCCAGGCCGGTGGCCTGGAGCGAACGGATCGCGGTCTCGCGGCCGGAGCCCGGCCCCTTGACGAAGACGTCAACCTTGCGCATGCCGTGCTCCTGCGCGCGACGGGCAGCGGCCTCGGCGGCCATCTGCGCGGCGAACGGGGTGGACTTGCGCGAGCCCTTGAAGCCGACGTGGCCGGCGGAGGCCCAGGAGATCACGTTGCCCGACGGGTCGGTGATCGAAACGATGGTGTTGTTGAACGTGCTCTTGATGTGCGCGTGGCCGTGAGCGACGTTCTTCTTTTCCTTGCGGCGGATCTTCTTCGCGCCGGCAGCCTGACGACCCTTGGGGGGCATAAGTCTGTTCTCCTACTGAGGTGGTCGGTCCGCTAACCCGCGGGCCGGAGGGATGTCCGGTTGACGGGCGGACTACTTCTTGCCCGGCTTCTTCTTGCCGGCAATCGCGCGACGCGGGCCCTTGCGGGTACGCGCGTTGGTGTGGGTGCGCTGACCGCGGACCGGCAGGCCACGGCGGTGACGCAGACCCTCGTAGCAGCCGATCTCGACCTTGCGGCGGATGTCGGCGGCCACCGCACGGCGGAGGTCACCCTCGACCTCGAAGTTCGCGTCGATGAACTTCTGCAGCTTGACGAGGTCTTCCTCGGTGATGTCGCGGACGCGGACGTCCGGGTTCACACCGGTCTCGACCAGCGTCTGCTGGGCGCGGGTGCGGCCGATGCCGTAGACGTAGGTGAGGGCGATCTCGATCCGCTTCTCGCGGGGGAGATCAACGCCGGAAAGGCGTGCCATTGATGGCTCCTGTGGTTCTTCAGAGGTCTGACGTGCCGCCTACTCCGACACCTCACGGTGAGGGAGCCCCGGCCTCTGACCGGGGGTGGCAGTCCAGCCTGCGGCTGGATCGGACGGCCCGCTTATGACGTTTTCGCGTCGCGCGAAGTACTACGAGAAATGCTGGGGAGAGATCAGCCCTGGCGCTGCTTGTGGCGCAGGTTGTCGCAGATCACCATGACCCGGCCGTGACGGCGGATCACCTTGCACTTGTCGCAGATCTTCTTGACGCTCGGCTTGACCTTCATGGTTCAGGTTCTCCGGGTCTAGATCTGACAGTTGCTTACTTGTACCGGTACACGATCCGGCCGCGGGTCAGGTCATAGGGGCTGAGCTCCACCACGACCCGGTCGTCCGGGAGGATGCGGATGTAGTGCATACGCATCTTGCCGCTGATGTGCGCGAGGACCTTGTGACCGTTCTGCAGCTCGACCTTGAACATGGCGTTCGGAAGAGACTCGATCACGGTGCCCTCGATCTCAATGGCGCCTTGCTTCTTTGCCATGAACTGCGAGATCCACCTTCCGGGCCGGCTACCGCATGCGGCACGCTCGTGCGAGCCTGGGTCCACCCCACCCCTGCCAGAGGCTGAGCCCTGTGGGAAGAGGACGTGCCGAAGCACGCTACGAGTGAGCCGACGCACCATCGTAAACCAAGCACCGCGCCAAGGCGAAATTCACCACTGGGCGGCGGCCGCCGACGGCTCCACGTGAGCGGTGCAGGCCGAGCAGCGGCGGGCCGCCGCGGGGATCTCGGTCAGGCACTCCGGGCAGGGGCGCACGGCGGGCTTCGGCTTCTTGGGAAGGTAGCGGGCGGTCGCCCTGCTCACCGGGAGCACCACGAAGAAGTACAGCACCGCGGCCGTCATCAAGAAGGCGATCAGCACATTGAGGAACTGGCCGTACGGGAAGGTGACACCCGCCACGGTGAACCGGTAGCTGCTGAAGTCACCGGCCGCACCGACCACCACACCCACCAGCGGGGTGAGGAAGGCCGAGACGAAGCCGTTCACCACCGCGGTGAAGGCCGCACCGATCACGACACCGACCGCCATGTCGACCACGTTGCCGCGCATCATGAAGTCGCGGAAGCCCTTGAGCACCGATCTCCCCTTCGTCCTGTTGTCCAGACCAAGCCTGGGAGCCTATCAGCGCCAAATAGGACAAAGGGCCCGGTGGTCGGAACCGCCGGGCCCTGACCGGGTCTCAGCTCAGCCGAGCGGGTCCGGAGCGGCGGTGACGCCGAGCTTCGCCAGGGCGGCCTTGCCGCCGTCGAAGGCGGTGAGGACCAGCGGCCCCTGCTCGGTGATCGCCACCGAGTGCTCCCAGTGCGCGGCCCAGGTGCCGTCGTTGGTGACGACCGTCCAGTCGTCCTCCAGCACCGAGGTGTGCGGGGTGCCGAGCGAGACCATCGGCTCGATCGCCAGCACCGTGCCCGGGACCAGCTTGACGCCCTTGCCCCGGCGGCCCTCGACGTAGTTCAGCACGTGCGGCTCCATGTGCATCGCGGAACCGATGCCGTGGCCGCCGTACCCCTCGGTGATGCCCCACTTGCCCTTCGGGGGCAGCGGCTGACGGCGGATGAAGCCCTCGATCGCCTTGGAGACGTCGACCAGGCGGTTCCCCTTCTTCATCTGGGCCACACCGGCCCACATCGAGCCCTCGGTGACCTGGCTGAGCATCGCGACCTCGGGACGGACCTCGCCGACCGGCACCGTGATGGCCGCGTCGCCGTGCCAGCCGTCCACGATCGCACCGCAGTCGATCGAGATCAGGTCGCCCTCCATCAGCACCCGGTCACCGGGGATGCCGTGGACCACCTCGTCGTTGACCGAGGCGCAGATCACACCGGGGAACCAAAGACCGCCGTGGTGGGCGCGGAAGTTGGAGGTGGCACCGTGCGAGGTGATGACCTTGTCCGCGATGTCGTTGAGCTCGCCCGTGGTGATGCCGGGGGCGACCGCCTCCCGGCAGGCCTTGAGCGCCTCGGCGACGACCAGCCCGGCCGTCCGCATCTTCGCGATCTGCTCGGGGGTCTTGATCTCCACCATCTGGTCACGCCTTCCACTGTTCGTCGCGCGCCCGGTCCTTGCCGGGCGGCCGTGCACTCATACCACCGTACGACGCCGTACGGCCGCGGTTCCCCACCAGGGGCTCCGCGGCCGTACGGACCGTTGCGAACGGTCAGCCGTTCTTCTTCTGCTCCAGGGCGGCGACCGCGCGCTCGGTCACCTCGTCCACCTTGCCCAGCGCCGAGATGGTCACCAGGAGGCCCTGGTCCGCGTAGTAGCCGATGATCGGCTCGGTCTTGGAGTGGTACTCCTCCAGGCGGACCCGGACGGCCTCCTCGGTGTCGTCCGAGCGCTGGTAGAGCTCGCCACCGCACTCGTCGCACACGCCCTCGACGGCCGGCGCGTTGTAGGCCACGTGGAACACGTGGGCGCCGTCCTTGCGGCACAGCCGGCGGCCGGCGATCCGCTTGACGACCTCGTCCTCGGGGACCTCCAGGTCGAGCACGCCGTCCAGCGCGATGCCCTGCTCGGTCAGGAACTCGTCCAGCGCCTTGGCCTGGCCCAGGTTCCGCGGGAAGCCGTCCAGCAGGAAGCCGTCGGCGGCGTCCGGCTGCAGCATCCGGTCCTTGGCCATGCCGATGGTGACCTCGTCCGGCACGAGCCGGCCCTCGTCCATGTACGCCTTGGCCTCGAGCCCCAGCGGGGTGCCCTGGCTGATGTTGGCGCGGAACAGGTCACCGGTGGAGATGTGGGGGATGGACAGGGTCTTGGCGAGCACGTGCGCCTGAGTACCCTTCCCGGCCCCGGGAGGTCCGACGAGGACGATACGCATCAGCGGAGGAACCCTTCGTAATTACGCTGCTGGAGCTGGCTCTCGATCTGCTTGACAGTTTCGAGTCCGACGCCGACGACGATGAGGACGCTGGTGCCGCCGAACGGGAAGTTGGTCTGCTGTCCGAAGGCGACCAGGGCGATCATCGGGATCAACGCGATCAGGCCCAGGTAGAGCGCACCCGGCCACGTGATACGGGTCAGCACGTAGTTAAGGTACTCGGCCGTCGGACGGCCGGCCCGGATACCCGGGATGAACCCACCATACTTCTTCATGTTGTCGGCAACTTCTTCGGGGTTGAAGGAGATGGCGACGTAGAAGAAGGCGAAGAACACGATCAGTACGAAGTACGTGACCATGTAGATCGGGTGGTCACCCTTGACGAAGTTCGTCCGGATCCAGGTCGCCCAACCCGCCTGGCTGTTGGTCAGCTGGACCACCAGCGCCGGAATGTAGAGCAGCGACGAGGCGAAGATGACCGGGATGACACCAGCCTGGTTCACCTTCAACGGGATGTAGGTCGAGGTGCCGCCGAAAGCCCGGCGGCCGATCATTCGCTTGGCGTACTGAACCGGAATCCGGCGCTGGGCCTGCTCGACGAAGATCACCAGGACCACGACGACGATGCCCACGGCGATGACGCTGAAGAACTCGCCCCAGCCGCCGAACAGCTTGCCCGACTGCTTGATCGCCCACATCGAGCCCGGGAAACCGGCCGCGATGGAAGTGAAGATCAGGATGGACATGCCGTTGCCGATACCACGGTCGGTGATCAGCTCACCCAGCCACATGATCACGGTGGTGCCGGCGGCCATGGTGATGACCATGACGGCGATCCGGAAGACCGACTGGTCCGGCACGATCTGGTTGGCGAGCGGGCAGCCCGGGAAAAGCGCGCCGCTGGAGGCCGTCGCCACGATGCCGGTGCCCTGCAGCACGGCCAGCGCGATGGTCAGGTAGCGGGTGTACTGGGTGATCTTCGCGGTGCCGGCCTGGCCCTCCTTCTTCAGCGCCTCGAGCCGCGGGATCACCACGGTGAGGAGCTGGAGGATGATGCTGGCCGTGATGTACGGCATGATGCCGAGCGCGAAGATCGTCAGCTGGAGCAGAGCTCCACCGCTGAAGAGGTTGACCAGGCCGAACAGACCCGAGGTGGTCTGCTTGTAGCACTGGTTGACCGCGACGAAGTTGACGCCCGGCACGGGGATGTGTGCGCCCAGCCGGAACAGCACCATGATGCCCAGCGTGAACAGCAGCTTTTTGCGCAGGTCGGGCGTCTGGAACGCCCGCGCGAACGCACTGAGCACGGTGCCTCCTGCGCCTCCCGCGCGCTGTCGGCGGGAGGGTCGGTCCTGATGGGGGGAGATGAACAATCCCCTCGGCGGCTGGCGCAGGCAAAGCTCGCGCCAGCGTACAAGGGAACTCCACGGACTCTAACAGTGTGTGGCCACTCGGAAAAAGCAGATGTGGCCGCTCCCCTACTTATGGGGTACGGGATGCCCGTATTTGACACACAAAGAGAACGGGCCCGGTACCTCCCTTTCGGGAGGTACCGGGCCCGTGAGTCACCGGTCTCAGATGAGCTCGGTCACGGTGCCGCCCGCGGCGGCGATCTTCTCGGCGGCCGAGGCGGAGACGGCGTCGACCGTCACCTGCAGCGCCACGGAGATCTCGCCCTGGCCCAGGACCTTGACGAGCTCGTTCTTGCGAACGGCGCCCTTCTCGACCAGGCCGGCGACGGTGACCTCGCCACCCTGCGGGTAGAGCTCGGCCAGCTTGTCCAGGTTCACGACCTGGAACTGCTTGTGGGCCGGGTTCTTGAAGCCCTTCAGCTTCGGCAGGCGCATGTGGAGCGGCATCTGGCCACCCTCGAAGCGCTGCGGAACCTGGTAGCGGGCCTTGGTGCCCTTGGTACCACGACCGGCGGTCTTACCCTTGGAGCCTTCACCACGACCGACACGGATCTTGTCGGTCTTGGCACCCGGGGCGGGACGCAGGTTGTGGATCTTGATCGGCGAGTCCGCCATGTCAGTCCACCTCCTCGACCGTGACGAGGTGACGCACGGTCTGGGCCATCCCGCGGATCTCGGGACGGTCCTCCTTGACGACCACATCGTGCATGCGCTTCAGACCCAGCGAGCGCAGCGTCTCGCGGTGGTTCTGCTTGCTGCCGATGTAGGACTTGGTCTGCGTGATCTTCAGGCGAGCCATCAGGCGCTCACCCCGGCAGCACGAGCCCGCAGCAGAGCGGCGGGAGCGACGTCCTCCAGCGGCAGGCCACGACGGGCGGCGATCTCCTCGGGGCGGACGAGGCCCTTCAGAGCAGCCACGGTGGCGTGCACGATGTTGATCGCGTTGTCCGAGCCGAGCGACTTCGACAGGATGTCGTGAACGCCGGCGCACTCCAGGACGGCACGCACCGGACCACCGGCGATAACACCGGTACCGGGGGACGCCGGCTTCAGCAGCACGACGCCGGCGGCCTTCTCGCCCTGGATGGGGTGCGGGATGGTGCCCTGGATGCGGGGAACCTTGAAGAAGTTCTTCTTGGCCTCCTCAACGCCCTTGGCGATGGCGGCCGGAACCTCCTTCGCCTTCCCGTAACCGACACCCACGGTGCCGTCACCGTCGCCCACCACGACCAGCGCGGTGAAGCTGAAGCGACGACCACCCTTGACAACCTTGGCGACACGGTTGATCGCGACGACGCGCTCGACGTAAGCGGTCTTCTCGACAACCTGGGCAGCGCCCCGGTCGTCACGCTTACGGTCGCGCCGCTCGCCGCCGGTGCCGCCGCCGGCGCCGCTGCCGCGGCGCTGGGGTCCAGCCATTGGAATTACCTCTCTCGTTTACGTCCGTCGACAGAGCCGACGAGCGGCTTAGAAGTCGAGCCCGGCCTCACGGGCCGCGTCCGCCAGGGCGGCGATGCGGCCGGCGTACCGGTTGCCCGCGCGGTCGAAGACGACCGCCTCGATGCCGGCGGCCTTGGCGCGCTCGGCGACCAGGCTCCCGACCTTCTTGGCCAGCTCGGTCTTGTCGCCCTCGGTGCCCTTGATGGACACGTCGAGGGTGGACGCCGACGCCAGGGTGTGACCCTTGGCGTCGTCGATGACCTGGGCGACCATGTGGCGGTTCGAGCGCGTCACAACGAGGCGCGGACGCACCTCGGTGCCGACGACGCGCTTGCGAACGCGGATCGCGCGGCGCTTGCGAGCGGCGCTCTTGTAGGCGTTACCCTTGCCGATCTTGACAGAGACGCTCATCGCTTACTTACCACTCTTTCCGACCTTGCGGCGGATGACCTCGCCCGCGTACTTGACGCCCTTGGCCTTGTACGGGTCGGGCTTGCGCAGCTTGCGGATCTTGGCAGCGACCTCGCCGACCTTCTGCTTGTCGATGCCGTCCACGTGGAACTTGGTGGGCGACTCGACGACGAAGGAGATGCCCTCCGGGGCCTCGACCAGGATCGGGTGGCTGTAGCCGAGCGAGAACTCCATGTTGGAGCCCTTCGCCGCGACACGGTAACCAACACCGCTGATCTCCAGCGACTTGCGGTAGCCCGCGGTCACGCCGGTGATCATGTTCGCCACCAGCGTGCGGGTCAGGCCGTGCAGGGCCTTCGACATACGCTCGTCGTTCGGGCGGGTGACGAGCACAGTGCCGTCCTCGCCCTTGCCGATCTCGATCGGCGCGGCGACGACGTGGGTGAGGGAGCCCTTGGGGCCCTTCACCGAGACCGTCTGGCCATCGATGGTGACGTCCACGCCGGCGGGAACCGGGATGGGCAGCCGTCCAATGCGCGACATTGCTGTACCTCCGTTTCCCGAATTACCAGACGTAGGCGAGAACTTCTCCGCCTACGCCCTTCTTGGCAGCCTGCTTGTCGGTCAGGAGGCCGGACGACGTGGAGATGATCGCCACGCCCAGGCCGCCGAGAACCTTCGGCAGGTTGGTGGACTTTGCGTAAACACGCAGACCCGGCTTGCTGATGCGCTTGATGCCGGCGATGGAGCGCTCACGGTTGGGGCCGAACTTGAGCTCGACGGTCAGCTTCTTGCCGACCTCGCCCTCCGCGGGCTCCTCAACCTTGTAGGAGGAGATGTAACCCTCCTGCTGCAGGATCTCGGCGACGTGCGCCTTGATCTTGCTCGACGGCATCACGACGGTGTCGTGGTACGCCGAGTTCGCGTTACGCAGACGCGTGAGCATGTCTGCGATCGGGTCGGTCATGGTCATGGTGGCCTCAGGCCTCTCTCGCCGTGGTTTCTCCGCACCAGGTCCCCCTCCCGCACTCGGTGGGAGTGCGGGAGGGGCACAAGCGCAGGGGACCTGCGACGTAGTAAGACTGGGTTGCGAGCCCTCACAAGAGAGCCGCGAGCATCCATGGGGAATGCCGCGGCAGGGGGCCCGACCCCACCACCTTACGGGATTCCTAACGGAAGCCCAAAAGTGGGAGGCCGGGCACCTCTGCTTCGCCTAATGCCCAGAGCTAACGGCAGTTGATTACCAGGAGCTCTTGGTCACGCCCGGCAGCTCGCCGCGGTGGGCCATCTCACGGAGGCACACACGGCACAGGCCGAACTTGCGGTACACCGAGTGCGGGCGGCCGCAGCGCTGGCAGCGGGTGTAGGCCCGGACAGCGAACTTCGGCTTGCGCTCGGACTTAGCGATCAGGGACTTCTTCGCCATTGGCTCACGCCTCCTTGAACGGGAAGCCCAGAGCGCGCAGCAGCGCCCGGCCCTCGTCGTCGGTCTGAGCGGTGGTCACGACGGTGATGTCCATACCGCGCTGACGGTCGACCTTGTCCTGGTCGATCTCGTGGAACATAACCTGCTCGGTCAGACCGAAGGTGTAGTTGCCACGGCCGTCGAACTGCTTGGGGGAGAGACCGCGGAAGTCACGGATACGCGGCAGAGCCAGCGAAACCAGACGGTCCAGGAACTCCCACATGCGGTCACCACGGAGGGTGACGTGGGTGCCGATCGGCTGGCCCTCGCGCAGCTTGAACTGCGCGATGGACTTGCGAGCCTTGGTCACGGCCGGCTTCTGACCGGTGATCGCGGTCAGGTCGCGGATCGCGCCCTCGATCAGCTTGCTGTCACGGGCAGCCTCGCCGACACCCATGTTGACCACGACCTTGACCAGGCCGGGGGTCAGCATGACGTTCTCGTACTTGAACTGCTCCTGCAGCTGACCCTTGATCTCGGAGTTGTAACGCTCCTTGAGACGCGGGGTCACCTTCTCAACAGTCGTCTCAGACATCAGATGTCCTCACCGGTTCGCTTGGCAACACGGATCTTGTTGCCCTCGTCGTCGAAGCGGTACCCAACGCGGGTGACGACCTTCTTGCCGTCCTTCTCCACGACCAGCTGGACGTTGGAGACGTGCACCGGGGCCTCGACGGTGACGATGCCACCCTGAGTGCCCGGGCCCGGCTTGGTGTGCTTCTTGACCCGGTTCACACCCTCGACCAGGACCTTCTGCTCAGCCGGCATGGCCTTGATGACCTTGCCCTGCTTGCCCTTGTCCTTGCCGGTGATGACCTGAACCAGGTCACCCTTCTTGATCTTCATGCTGTTCGCCATGGGTTAGAGCACCTCCGGCGCCAGCGAGATGATCTTCATGAACTTCTTGTCACGCAGCTCGCGGCCCACGGGGCCGAAGATGCGGGTACCACGGGGGTCACCCTCGGTGTTCTTGAGGACGACGGCGGCGTTCTCGTCGAACCGGATGTAGGAACCGTCCGGACGACGGCGCTCCTTCACGGTGCGGACGACGACGCACTTGACGACGTCACCCTTCTTCACCGAACCACCGGGGATCGCGTCCTTGACGGTCGCGACGATGACGTCCCCGATACCGGCGTAGCGGCGACCGGAGCCACCGAGAACGCGGATGCAGAGGATCTCCTTGGCACCCGTGTTGTCGGCGACACGCAGTCGCGACTCCTGCTGGATCACAGTTACTCCTGATCGTCAACGAGAGTTGACGGGCCGGCCGCTGCTCACACCGGCGTCCCTGGGGACCCGTTGCACATACGGCCGTACCGCATCGACTTCGTTACTTGGCCTTCTCGAGGATCTCGACGACGCGCCAGCGCTTCGTCGCGGACAGCGGGCGGGTCTCCATCAGGAGAACCCGGTCGCCCACGCCGCACGCGTTCTGCTCGTCGTGCGCCTTCAGCTTGTTCGTACGGCGGATGACCTTGCCGTACAGAGCGTGCTTGACGCGGTCCTCGACGGCGACGACGACGGTCTTGTCCATCTTGTCGCTGACGACGAGACCCTCACGGGTCTTGCGGAAACCGCGCGTCTCGTTGGTGTTCTCAGTCATCAGGCGTTCTCCACCGTCTCGATGCCCAGCTCGCGCTCGCGCATCAGGGTGTAGATCCGCGCGATGTCCTTACGGACGAGCTTGAGCCGTCCGTGGTTGTCGAGCTGCCCGGTCGCCGCCTGGAAGCGGAGGTTGAACAGCTCCTCCTTGGCCTCGCGCAGCTTGGCAACGAGGGCCTCGTTGTCCAGCTCGCGCAGCTCAGCAGCCTTGGTGCCGGCCGACATCAGCTCTCACCGTCCTCGCGCCGGACGATCCGGCACTTCATCGGCAGCTTGTGCGCGGCGCGGGTGAGCGCCTCGCGAGCCACCTTCTCGTTCGGGTACGACAGCTCGAACATGACCCGACCCGGGTGCACGTTCGCGATCCACCACTCCGGCGAACCCTTACCGGAACCCATGCGGGTCTCGGCCGGCTTCTTGGTGAGCGGGCGGTCCGGGTAGATGTTGATCCAGACCTTGCCACCACGACGGATGTGACGGGTGATCGCGATACGAGCGGACTCGATCTGACGGTTCGTCACGTAAGCCGGGGTCACAGCCTGGATGCCGTACTGGCCGAACGCCAGCTCGGTGCCACCCTTGGCGGCGCCACCACGCTTGGGGTGGTGCTGCTTGCGGTGCTTGACCCTACGAGGGATCAGCATGGGGTCAGGCCTCCGTTCCGGTGTTCTCGGCAGCCGGCGCCTCGGTCACCTGGGCCGGAGCCTCGGTGGCGGCGGGACGACGACCGCGGCCACCGCGCTCGCCACCACGGCGCTCGCCACCGCGGGCGGGACGACCACCCTCGGGACGGGCCGGGCGGTTGCCCGAGCGGGCAGCGGCGTTCTCAGCGCGGACCTCGGCGATGTTCTTGACGTCGCCCTTGTAGATCCAGACCTTCACGCCGATACGGCCGAAGGTGGTCTTGGCCTCGAAGAAGCCGTAGTCGACGTTCGCACGCAGGGTGTGCAGCGGCACGCGACCCTCGCGGTAGAACTCCGAACGGCTCATCTCGGCGCCGCCGAGACGACCGGAGCACTGGACCTTGATGCCCTTGGCGCCGGACTTCATGGTGCCCTGCATCGACTTGCGCATGGCACGACGGAAGGAGACGCGGGAGGACAGCTGCTCCGCGACGCCCTGAGCCACGAGCTGGGCGTCCAGCTCGGGGTTCTTGACCTCGAGGATGTTCAGCTGGACCTGCTTGCCGGTCAGCTTCTCGAGGTCGCCGCGGATGCGGTCGGCCTCGGTGCCACGGCGACCGATGACGATGCCGGGGCGGGCGGTGTGGATGTCAACGCGGACGCGGTCGCGGGTGCGCTCGATCTCGACCTTGGAGATGCCGGCGCGCTCCATGCCCTTCGTCATCATGCGACGAATGGCGACGTCTTCCTTGACGTAGTCCTTGTACAGCTTGTCGGCGTACCAGCGGGACTTGAAGTCCGTGCTGATGCCGAGGCGGAACCCGTGCGGGTTAACCTTCTGGCCCATTACCGGGTCCCTTCCTTGCTGCTGACGACCACGGTGATGTGGCTGGTCCGCTTGCGGATCCGGTAGGCACGGCCCTGGGCGCGCGGACGGAACCGCTTCAGGGTCGGGCCCTCGTCAACGTACGCCTCAGAGATGTAGAGGTCGTCCACGTTGGAGTGGTTGTAGTTGTGCGCGGCGTTGGCAATGGCGCTGTCCAGCACCTTGCCGACCGGCACGGTGGCGGCCTGCGGAGCGAAACGCAGGACGGCCTGGGCCTCCGTGGCGTTCAGGCCACGGATGAGGTCCACCACGCGGCGGGCCTTCATGGGCGTGACGCGGATGTACCGCGCCTGGGCCCTGGCTTCCATGGTTGTCCCCTTAATGGAGTAAGTCACTTAGTCGTTCTGGCGCTCAAGCTCGAAGCTTGAAGTGTCGGACTAGCGACGCTTCGACTTGCGGTCTTCCTTCACGTGCCCCTTGAAGGTGCGCGTGGGAGCGAACTCGCCGAGCTTGTGGCCGACCATCGACTCGGTGACGAACACCGGGACGTGCTTGCGGCCATCGTGAACCGCGATCGTGTGACCGAGCATGCTCGGGGAGATCACGGAACGACGGGACCAGGTCTTGATGACGTTCTGGGTACCGGCTTCGTTCTGAGCGTCCACCTTCTTGATGAGGTGGCCGTCGATGAAGGGGCCCTTCTTAAGACTGCGCGGCATCTGACCTGCTCCTAGCGCTTCTTGTTGGTCTTGCGGCGGCGCACGATGAGAGCGTCCGACGCCTTCTTCGGGCGACGGGTACGACCCTCCTTCTGGCCCCACGGCGAGACCGGGTGGCGACCACCAGAGGTCTTACCCTCACCACCACCGTGCGGGTGGTCGATCGGGTTCATGGCGACACCACGCACGGTCGGGCGGACGCCCTTCCAGCGCATACGGCCGGCCTTGCCCCAGTTGATGTTCGACTGCTCGGCGTTGCCGACCTCGCCGACGGTGGCGCGGCAGCGCGCGTCGACCAGGCGGATCTCGCCGGAGGGCATGCGCAGGTGCGCCATGCGACCCTCACGGGCGAGCAGCTGGATGCCGGAACCGGCGGAGCGGGCCATCTTGGCACCGCCACCGGGACGCAGCTCCACCGCGTGGATGGTGGTACCGACCGGGATGTTGCGCAGCGGCAGGTTGTTGCCGGGCTTGATGTCGGCAGCCGGACCGTTCTCGATCCGGTCGCCCTGAGCAACACCGCGCGGGGCGATGATGTAGCGCTTCTCGCCGTCCGCGTAGTGCAGGAGCGCGATGCGCGCGGTGCGGTTCGGGTCGTACTCGATGTGAGCGACCTTCGCCGGCACGCCGTCCTTGTCGTGACGACGGAAGTCGATCACGCGGTAGGCGCGCTTGTGACCGCCACCCTGGTGGCGAACGGTGACACGACCGGTGTTGTTACGGCCGCCCTTGCTGTGCAGCGGGCGAACCAGCGACTTCTCCGGAGTGGACCGCGTGATTTCGACAAAGTCGGCCACGCTGGAGCCACGACGGCCCGGCGTAGTCGGCTTGTACTTGCGGATGCCCATTGGCTTCTCTCGTCCTCGTCCTTATCGACGATCACGTTCTCCGTCAGGCGGAGACCGGACCACCGAAGATGTCGATGCGGTTGCCCTCGGCCAGGGTCACGATGGCGCGCTTGGTGTCCTTGCGCTTGCCGAAACCGGTGCGCGAGCGCTTGCGCTTGCCCTGCCGGTTGATCGTGTTGACCGCCTCGACCTTGACCGAGAAGACCGCCTCGACGGCCTGCTTGATCTGGGTCTTGTTGGCGCCCGGCGACACGATGAACGTGTACTTGTTCTCGTCGAGGAGCGCGTAGCTCTTCTCGGAGATGACCGGCTTCACCAGGACGTCACGGGGGTCCGTGTACGTCTTGCTCGTAACGTCGCTCATCAGGCGGCGCTCCCTTCGAGCTCGCCCTCAGCGGCAACGGCCTTGGCGGACGCGGCCGGACCGGCCACGAAGCGCTCGAAGGCGGCCTGGGTGAAGACCACATCGTCGGAGACGAGCACGTCGTAGGTGTTCAGCTGACCGGCGTCCAGGATGTGGACGTTCGGCAGGTTGCGAGCGGACTTGAGGCCCAGCTCGTCCTCGCGCTCGACGACCAGGAGGACGTTCTTGCGCTCGGTGATCTTGCCGAACAGGCCCTTGGCGGCCTTGGTCGACGGCGCCTCGGTCGCGGTCACGGCGGTGATCACGTGGATGCGCTCGTGGCGGGCCCGGTCGGTGAGCGCACCGCGCAGAGCGGCGGCGATCATCTTCTTCGGGGTCCGCTGCGAGTAGTCACGCGGCACGGGACCGTGCACGACGCCACCACCGGCGAACTGCGGCGCGCGGGTCGAGCCCTGACGGGCGCGGCCGGTGCCCTTCTGGCGGTACGGCTTCTTGCCGCCACCACGGACCTCGCCACGGTTCTTGACCTTGTGAGTGCCCTGACGGGCCGCAGCGAGCTGCGCCACGACGACCTGGTGCATCAGCGGAACGCTGACCTTGGCGTCGAAGATCTCGGCGGGCAGCTCGATGCTGCCGGCCTTGTCGCCGTTCGGCGACAGGATGTCAATGGTGCTCATTTCCTCACAGCCCCTTCGCCGCGGTGCGGACGAGGACGAGGCCGCCGTTCGGACCCGGGATTGCGCCCTTGATGAGCAGCAGGCCCTTCTCCGCGTCGACCGCGTGCACGGTCAGGTTCTGGGTGGTCACACGCTCGTGGCCCATCCGACCAGCCATGCGCAGGCCCTTGAACACGCGGCCCGGGGTGGCGCAGCCACCGATGGAACCGGGCGAGCGGTGCTTGCGCTGGGTGCCGTGACCGGCGCCGAGGCCCTTGAAGTTGTGACGCTTCATGACACCGGCGAAGCCCTTGCCCTTGGAGGTGCCGGTCACGTCGACCTTGACACCCGCCTCGAACAGCTCAGCGGTGATCTCCTGGCCCAGGGTGTACTCGGAGGCGTCCGAGGTACGCAGCTCGACCAGGTGGCGGCGCGGGGTGACACCGGCCTTGGCGAAGTGGCCCGCGAGGGGCTTGTTCACCTTGCGGGGGTCGATCTCGCCGAAGCCGATCTGGACGGCGTCGTAGCCGGCCGGGCTGTCGGCGGTGTGGACCTGGGTCACGACATTGGGCCCGGCCTTGACGACGGTCACCGGGACGACCCGGTTGTTCTCGTCCCAGACCTGGGTCATGCCGAGCTTCTCGCCCAGGATGCCCTTAATCTGCTTAGCCATCTTCGGTGCGCCTCTCAGAGCTTGATCTCGATGTCGACGCCGGCCGGCAGGTCGAGACGCATCAGCGAGTCAACCGTCTTCGGCGTGGGGTCGAGGATGTCGATCAGACGCTTGTGAGTACGCATCTCGAAGTGCTCGCGCGAGTCCTTGTACTTGTGCGGCGAGCGGATGACGCAGTACACGTTCTTCTCAGTGGGCAGCGGCACCGGGCCCGCGACCTGCGCACCAGTACGAATCACCGTCTCGACGATCTTCTTCGCCGAGGAGTCGATGACCTCGTGGTCGTAGGCCTTGAGCCGGATGCGGATCTTCTGTCCCGCCATGGCTACTCAGTAGTCCTTTGTGTCGTCTGCTGCTTCCACGACCGGATTCGTCCGGGTGGACTGGTCCGGCGGCACCTCCGGGTGGCTGCTTCTCCGACCCACGCGGTCGGGCGTGTCGCCCTTCCGCTTGCAAAAAACCGGACAAGATGCCTTCTTGTTCGGATTTCGCTCTCGATCGGTGAGGCCTTGCACCCACCAGGCGCCGGGTCGAGGCCCCGCCCACGCTTCCCGGAAGATTCCCGTACTTTCGCCCCGCAGCTGCCGCGGTGTCGCTTACACACCACTGCATTCACATACCGCACGTGAACACATGAACGGCCATCACGGGAACGACGAGTACATGGGACTCGCTTCCGGTCCTCCCGGCGGGAGGCGCGCAGCATCGGCACTCAACCGAGCAACTTGGACATACTGCCACAGGAGTGCACCGGAACGCCAATCGGGGTCCGGAAGAGTACCCAGGCGGCACAGGCCGTCAAACCGCGTCGAGCGTCCGGGGTGCCTCACCAGCCCGCTCCGGCGCCCCGGGGCGGCGGAGCAGGCCCAGCAGCATCCCGGCGACGGTGGCGGCCGTCCCGGCGGCGTACGCCAGGCAGACCAGGGTGGCCAGTCCGCCAGGGAGCAGGGTGACTGCGACCAGGACGGCGGTGCCCAGGGCCCAGCAGGCGAGCTGGACGCGGTGCCGGTGCAACACGATCAGGCCCTGGCCGAGCACCATCGCCAGCAGGTAGCAGAACGTGCCCAGCGCCAGCCAGAGGAAGTCCGCCCTGGTCAGCACGGACGGGGCGGCGAACAGCAGCCGGATCAGCCAGGGGCCGAGCGCGAGCGCGGGCAGGCCCAGGGCGAGCGAGAGCAGGGCGACCGCCAGGGCGGCCCGGCGCAGCAACGCGGTGAAGGCGGCGTGCTGCCCCTGCGCGGCCCAGGAGGCCAGCCCGGAGAGCAGGGAGGCCTGCAGTGCGCCGAAGACGAAGATCGGGACCCGGGCCAGCACCAGGGCGCTGAGCAGGGCGGCGATCAGGTCGACGTCGGCCGCGTCCAGTAGCTGCACGCTGACCACCGCGGCGCTGACCATCCACTGCGCGAGCAGCGTCGAGCAGATCAACAGACCGAGACCGCCCAGGAGGCGGGACCAGCCGATCGGCGGCCCCGGCCGGGCCGCGCGGACGGTGACCGGCAGGGTGGCGAGCAGGGCGAGCAGCGGCGCAGCCGTCAGGACCAGGCTGAACGCGAGCGCGGAGTGCGGCCCGGCGACGGCGAGGCCGACGGCGAGCAGCACTCTCAGCGACCCGTCGAGGCCGAGCTGGGTTCCGTACGCGCCGAAGCGGCCGAGACCGGCCAGGATGCCCCTGGTCAGGTAGCAGCAGGCCATCGCGGCGAAGGCGGCGCCGAGGGCCGCGAGCAGGGCGCGGTCGCCATGGAAGAGCAGGCCGGCCAGCGGCCGGGCGGCTGCGGCCATCAGACCGAGCACGGGGACGAGTACACCGGTGGTGAGCAGCGCCGCGCGGCGCAGCACCGGCCCCGCGCCCTGCCCGCGCACCGCGCGGGCGGCGACGATCCGGGTGAGCTCCTGCTCGATCGGGAAGAACAGGCCGATGCCGACCGACATGAGAATGGTCCAGAGCACCGAGACGCCTGCCATGTCCCGGGTGGGCAGGCTGTGCCCGGCGAGGGCGAGGTGCAGGTAGGAGGCCCCGCCGAGCACCACTGTGCCGGCGGCCACGGCCTGGGTTCCCGGCGGCAGCGCGCCGCGCAGCGCGACAGCCCGACTCATCCGCGACTCCACCGCAACTCCCTTGCTGTCAGCGGCTGTTGAGAAGCTCACGAGCTGTCACCGGAAGACGTGCCGGAGCATCGCCGCCGCCCCCGGGGCGCCGGCGTGGCGGGTGGCGGCGGGCAGCAGGGTGAGGGCGTGCAGGCGGGAGGAGAGGTGGCGGCGGGAGACCCGGGCGGCGTGCGGCCAGCCGAAGGCGGTGAGCCGGTCGGCGGTCTCCCGGAAGAAGCGCTTGGCCTCCTCGAAGCGGCACCCGGTGTAGGCGGTGGCCGAGGACTCGCTGGCCGCGTGCCGCCGGTACTTGAAGCAGACCTCCGGGGTGACGGCCAGGCGCTCCCCCGCCACCAGCAGGTCGATCACCAGCGCGAGGTCCTGGATCACCCCGAGGTCGGGGCGGAAGCCGAAGCGCCGCACGGCCTCGGTCCGCCAGCAGACGGACGGGAAGTAGAGCCAGTTGCCGCGCAGCAGGCTGACGGCCAGCGGCTCGCCGTCGAGCACGGCGCGCTCGGGCCCCCTGGGGGCGTACAGCAGTCGCTTGGTGCGGTCGGCGAGGGTGTCGTACGGGAGTCCGTCGCTGCCGATCACCTGGACGCCCGGCTGGATCATTGCGGCCCCGGGCTGCCGCTCGGCGGCCCGGCGGACGACGGAGAGGTAGTCGGGGTGCATCAGGTCATCGCTGCCCATCAGCACCAGGTACTCGTACTCGGCCAGCTCGACGCAGCGGTTGAAGTTGCCGGTGACGCCGAGGTTCCGCTCGTTCCGGTAGTACCGGACCCGGGGGTCGGCGAGGCGTTCGAACCACCCGGGGACATCCGGTTCCCGGCCGTCGTCCACCACGGTGAGCCGCCAGTCGTCGCCGTCCTGGGCGAGCACGCTTCGGACGGCGTCCTGCATCAGGGCGACGTCGCCGTAGTAGGGCAGGGTGATCTCGAAGCGCGGCACTCAGCCCTCCGTGGCCAGTGAGCGGCGGGCCGACTGTTCCGCCAGGTAGGCCTCGTAGGCCGGGGAGCCGGGCGCAAGCTCCCTGAGCTCGGCGGGCATCCGCCGGATCACCGCGAGCAGCAGCACCAGACCCGCGCGGACCAGGTAGATCATCGCCTTCACCGGCGAAGCGCTCGGCCGTCCGGCGGCACGGGCCCGCATGGCCACCGGTACCTGGCAGACCGCGAAGCCGCAGCGGGCCGCGCCGACCAGGCTCTCCACGGTGTCGCCGAGGTACTCCACGGGGTACCAGCGCGCGAAGAACTCGATCACCGGTCGGTTGCAGGCGCGGAATCCGGAGGTGGTGTCGGTGAGGCGGGTGCGGGTGAGCCTGGAGAGGATCAGCGAGAGCAGTGCCATCGCCCACCGCCTCGGGCCGTGCACCCGGTACTCGCCCTCGCCGCAGAACCGGGCGCCGATCACCAGGTCGGCCTCGTCGAGCCGGGCCAGCAGGGCGGGGACGTAGGACGGGTCGTGCTGGCCGTCCGCGTCCACCTGGACCGCGACGTCGTAGCCGTGCTCGCGGGCGTACCGGTAGCCGAGCCGCATCGCACCGCCGACCCCGAGGTTGAACGGCAGCCGGGCGACCGCCGAGCCGGCCGCGGCGGCGACCTCGGCGGTCCGGTCGGTGGAGCCGTCGTCCACCACCAGGGTTTCCACGTACGGCAGTTGCTGCTTGATCTCGCCGAGTACGGCCAAGAGCGCGTCGGCCTCGTTCCAGGCCGGGAGGATGAGCAGGACGCGCCGGCCGTCGGGGGTGGTCATCGGGTGTCCCCCTCGCCACCGGGCCCGGGGAGCTCGGTGAGCCGGGAGCGGATCAGCGCGATGTCCTCCGCCAGCGTGCGGGTCCTGGCCTCCAGTCGGCTGGCCTCCCAGCTGAGGTGGAGGCTGACCAGCAGCACCAGGACGAACCCGGCGAACAGCACCAGGCTCACCCCCGAGGCCACTCCGACACTGCGGGCGGTGGAGTCCAGCAGCGACGGGAAGAAGCCGAGCGGGGCCACCACCAGGCCGATGCAGAGCCAGATCGCCGCGTACTTCTCGCGCAGCTGCTGCCTGCGGAGGAGCTCCAGGATGTAGGCCAGCACCACGATTCCGGTGATCGAGGTGACGGTCGAGAGTTGCACAGCGGTTGACGCCTTCCGTGGCCAGGGCGGTCCCTGCCAGGAGAACGGCGGCCGTCACCGCGGGGTGACGCGGCGAACGGGTGAAACCGCCGGGAGCCCCGCGAAGGCACCCGCGGTCCTTCGCAGTGGGCTCCCCGCACCCCGGAGCCAGCCCCTGAGCTAGCCCTTGAACGCTCCGAAGGCCGCCTGCTCCATCGCCTCGGTCAGCGAGTCGCGCCAGTGCGGCAGCGGGGGCAGCCCGGCCGCCGACCAGCGGGCGTGACCGAGGACGCTGTAGCCCGGCCGGGCGGCCGGGCGGCGGAACGCGGCCGAGTCCGTCGGACGCACCCGCTCGGGATCCAGCCCGGCCAGTTCGAACGCGGCGCGGGCCAGCTCGAACCAGCTGGCCCGCCCCGAGGCGGTGCCGTGGTAGACCCCGGGCGGAGCACTCCGCGAACGACCCAACTCGGCCAGCCGAAGTGCGAGTTGGTAGGACCAGGTGGGCTGCCCGTACTGGTCGTCGACGACCTGGACGGTCTCCTGCCGGGCGGCCAGCGAGAGCATCGTGGCGACGAAGTTCCGCCCGTGCTCCCCGTACAGCCAGGCGGTCCGCACGATGTACCCGGCCTCGGGCAGCAGCCGGGCGACCGCGTGCTCCCCCACCAGCTTGCTGCGCCCGTACGCGTTGACCGGCCCGGTCGCCGCGTCCTCGGTGTACGGCCGCGAGGCGTCACCCGGCAGCACGTAGTCCGTCGACACCTGCAGCAGCCGCGCCCCTCTCTCCGCGCAAGCCCGGGCCAGATGTCCGACCGCCGTACCGTTCACGGCGGTTGCCGCGTCCTCCGCGCTCTCGGCGCCGTCCACGTCCGTCCACGCAGCGCAGTTGACCACCACGTCGTGCCCCGCCACAGCGGCCCGGACCGCCTCGGCGTCGGTGATGTCGAGCGCGGCCCGGTCGGGCGCGGTGACCTGCTCCCCGGACAGCACGTCCAGCAGATCCCGGCCGAGCATCCCGCCCGCGCCGGTCACCAGCCAGCGGGTCACGCCGTCACCGCGGGCCCCAGGCCCGCCTTGAGCGGCTCCCACCAGGCCCGGTTCTCCCGGTACCAGTCGATGGTCGCGGCCAGCCCGTCGGCGAAGGAGACCTGCGGCTCGTACCCCAGCTCAGCACGGATCTTGCTGATGTCCAGCGAGTAGCGCAGGTCGTGCCCCTTGCGGTCGGGCACCCGCTCGACCATGTCCCAACCGCAACCGACCGCCTCCAGCAGCAGGCCGGTCAGCTCCTTGTTGGTGACCTCGGTGCCGCCGCCGATGTTGTAGACCTCGCCCGCCCGGCCGCCGCGCAGGACCAGGTCGATACCCCGGCAGTGGTCCGAAACGTGCAGCCAGTCACGGATGTTGGTGCCTTCGCCGTACAGCGGCACCTTCTGACCGTCGATCAGATTGGTGGTGAACAGCGGGATGACCTTCTCCGGGAACTGGTAGTGCCCGTAGTTGTTGGAGCAGCGGGTGACCACCACGTCCATGCCGTGGGTCCGGTGGTAGGCCAGCGCCAGCAGGTCGCTGCCCGCCTTCGAGGCGGAGTAGGGGGAGTTGGGGGCCAGCGGCCACTCCTCCGTCCAGGAGCCCTGGAGGATCGAGCCGTAGACCTCGTCGGTGGAGACGTGCACGAAGCGCGCCACTCCGTGCTTCCTTGCGGCGTCCAGCAGGACTTGAGTCCCAGTCACATTGGTCCGCACGAACGGGCCGGCTCCGGCGATCGACCGGTCCACATGGGACTCGGCCGCGAAGTGCACCACCGCGTCATGACCGGGCATCACCGAGTCGACCAGCTCGGGGTCGCAGATGTCGCCCCTGACGAAGGTGTAGCCCGGATGGCCGGCGACCGGGGCCAGATTGGCCTCCACGCCCGAGTAGGTGAGCTTGTCGAGGACGGTGATCCTGACCCCACCGTCCGCGCCGAGCTGCGACCGGACGAACTCCGAACCGATGAACCCGGCACCGCCGGTTACGAGGATGCGCATAGTGCGTGCAGCTTACCTCCCGGTACGGAGCGGCCCGGGGAAGATCGGCGAAATCAAGCCGGGACTCTTCGGTCCCGAACGCATAATCTGCCTCACATGCGAGGAATTCTCCTGGCGGGGGGCACCGGCTCACGGCTGTGGCCGCTCACCCGCGCGGTTTCGAAACAACTCCTGCCGGTGTTCGACAAGCCGATGATCTACTACCCGCTCTCCACCCTGGTGATGGCGGGGATCACCGAGATACTGATCGTCACCACCCCGCAGGACCAGGCCCAGTTCCGCCGACTGCTCGGCGACGGCTCCCAGTTCGGGCTGAGACTGGAGTACGCCGTCCAGGAGCGCCCGGAGGGGATCGCCCAGGCATTCGTCCTGGGCGCGGAGTTCATCGGCGACGAGTCGGTGGGCCTGATCCTGGGCGACAACATCTTCCACGGCACCGGGCTCGGCACCCGGCTGGCCGACCACACCGACCTCACCGGCGGGCTGGTCTTCGCCTACCCGGTCGCCGACCCGCGCGCCTACGGCGTGATCGAGTTCGACCAGGACGGGCAGGCGATCTCCATCGAGGAGAAGCCCGAGTTCCCCAAGTCCCGCTACGCCGTGCCAGGACTGTACTTCTACGACAACCGGGTGGTGGAGATCGCCCGGGGCCTGCACCCCAGCGCACGCGGCGAGTTGGAGATCACCGCGGTCAACGAGGCCTATCTCAAGGCCGGCGAACTGCACGTCACCAAGCTCGACCGGGGCACCGCCTGGCTGGACACCGGCACCTTCGTCTCGCTGATGCAGGCCTCCGACTTCGTCCAGGTGATCGAGGAACGGCAGGGCATGAAGATCGGCTGCCTGGAGGAGACCGCCTGGCGCGCCGGACTGATCGACGACGACCAGCTCCGCACGCTGGCCGAGCCACTGCTCAAGAGCGGGTACGGCCGGTACCTGCTCGATCTGCTCGACGAGGAGAGTTCCCAGTGAAATTCCGCGAGTTGGCCATCGAAGGCGCCTTCGAGGTCACTCCGCAGCTGCACGGCGACCCGCGCGGCCTGTTCACCGAGTGGTACCGCTTCGACCGGCTGGCCGAGGTGGTCGGGCACCCGCTGCGGCTCGCCCAGGCCAACCTCTCGGTCTCGGCCCGCGGGGTGGTGCGCGGTGTCCACTTCGCCGACGTGCCGCCGGGGCAGGCCAAGTACGTGACCTGCGTCCGGGGCGCGGTGCTGGACGTGGTGGTGGACCTGCGGGTCGGCTCCCCCACCTTCGGCCGGTGGGAGGGGGTGCGGCTGGACGACGTGGACCGCCGCGCCGTCTACCTCTCCGAGGGACTCGGCCACGGCTTCTGTGCGCTGACCGACGATGCCACGCTCAGCTACCTCTGCTCCGAGACCTACAACCCGACCGGCGAGCACGGCGTCCATCCGCTCGACCCCGAGCTGGCGATCGAGTGGCCGGCCGGGGCGCCGCAGCTCTCCGCCAAGGACGAGACCGCGCCCAGCCTCGCCGAGGCGCTGGCGAGCGGACTGCTCCCCTCGTACGAGCACTGCAGGGCCTACACCCGGAGCCGCTAGGGCAGGCCCCGGGGAAAGCGAGAGGGCCCTCCCCGTCCTGGCGGACGGGGAGGGCCCTCTCGTATGAGCCTGCGGTGCAGAGCTCAGGTCAGAGCATCAATTACTTGATGATCTTGGTGACCTGGCCGGCGCCGACGGTGCGGCCACCCTCGCGGATGGCGAACTTGAGGCCCTCCTCCATGGCGATCGGCTGGATCAGCTGAACCGTCATGGCGGTGTTGTCGCCCGGCATGACCATCTCGGTGCCCTCGGGGAGGGTCACAACGCCGGTCACGTCCGTGGTACGGAAGTAGAACTGCGGGCGGTAGTTGTTGAAGAACGGGGTGTGGCGGCCACCCTCGTCCTTCGACAGGATGTAGGCCTGGGCCTCGAACTCGGTGTGCGGGGTGACCGAACCCGGCTTGATGATGACCTGGCCGCGCTCGACGTCCTCGCGCTTGATGCCGCGGAGCAGCAGACCGACGTTCTCACCGGCCTGGCCCTCGTCGAGCAGCTTGCGGAACATCTCGATGCCGGTGACCGTGGTGGTGGTCTTGGCTTCCTTGATGCCGATGATGTCGACGGTCTCGTTGACCTTCAGGACACCACGCTCGATGCGGCCGGTGACGACGGTGCCACGACCGGTGATCGTGAAGACGTCCTCGATCGGCATCAGGAAGGGCTGGTCGACGGCGCGCTCCGGCTCCGGGATGTTCTCGTCGACAGCCTTCATCAGGCCGAGGAGCTTCTCGCCCCACTCCTTGTCGCCCTCCAGCGCCTTCAGCGCGGAGACGCGGACGACCGGCAGGTCGTCGCCCGGGAACTCGTACTCGGAGAGCAGCTCACGGACCTCGAGCTCGACGAGCTCCAGGATCTCCTCGTCGTCGACCATGTCGGCCTTGTTCAGGGCGACGACGATGTAGGGGACGCCGACCTGGCGGGCCAGGAGGACGTGCTCCTTGGTCTGCGGCATCGGGCCGTCGGTGGCGGCGACGACGAGGATCGCACCGTCCATCTGGGCCGCACCGGTGATCATGTTCTTGATGTAGTCCGCGTGACCCGGGCAGTCAACGTGGGCGTAGTGACGCGCCTCGGTCTGGTACTCGACGTGCGCGATCGAGATGGTGATACCGCGCTGACGCTCCTCCGGCGCCTTGTCGATCTGGTCGAACGGCGTGAAGGGGTTGATCTCCGGGTACGCGTCGTGCAGCACCTTGGTGATGGCCGCGGTCAGCGTGGTCTTGCCGTGGTCAATGTGACCGATGGTGCCGATGTTGACGTGCGGCTTCGTCCGCTCGAACTTCGCCTTCGCCACTTCAGTCCTCCTGAGGACAGTTCTGTACGCCGTACGACGTCAGTTGGTCTGGATCGGGTTTGGGAACGGGGCGCTGGTCGCGCCCCATGCCGTCCCGCGGGTGGGGTGCCGGAGGGCCTGGAGGGATCTGGGCAGATCCCTCCAGGTTTGCCTCCTAATAGCCTAAGGGGTCTGATTCGTCCCGAAAGACGGGACTAGTCGGACCTTTGGCAAGGACTCGGCTTGCGCCGGTCCTTACTCGCCCTTGGCCTTGGCGATGATGTCGTCCGCCACGTTCCGCGGAACCTCGGCGTACGAGTCGAACTGCATCGAGTAGCTTGCGCGACCAGAGGTCTTGCTGCGCAGGTCACCGACGTAGCCGAACATCTCGGACAGCGGAACCAGCGCCGAAACGACGCGGGCACCGTGACGCTCGTCCATCGACCGGATCTGGCCACGACGAGAGTTGATGTCGCCGATCACGTCGCCCATGTAGTCCTCGGGGGTGGTGACCTCGACGGCCATCATCGGCTCGAGCAGAGCCGGGCCGGCCTTCTTGGCACCTTCCTTGAACGCCATGGAACCGGCGATCTTGAACGCGAGCTCGGAGGAGTCGACGTCGTGCGAGGCACCGTCGAGCAGGGTCACGCGGACACCCTGGAGCGGGTAGCCGGCGAGCACACCGAACTCCATGGCCTCCTGGCAGCCGGCGTCGACCGAGGGGATGTACTCCTTCGGCACGCGGCCACCGGTGACCTTGTTGACGAACTCGTAGCCCTCGCCGCTCTCCAGAGGCTCGATCGCAATCTGGATCTTGGCGAACTGGCCGGAGCCACCGGTCTGCTTCTTGTGCGTGTAGTCGATGCGCTCGACGGTCTTGCGGATCGTCTCGCGGTACGCGACCTGCGGCTTGCCGACGTTGGCCTCGACCTTGAACTCACGCTTCATACGGTCGACCAGCACCTCGAGGTGCAGCTCGCCCATACCCGCGATGATGGTCTGGCCGGTCTCCTCGTCCGTGTTGACCTGGAAGGACGGGTCCTCCTCGGCGAGACGCTGGATGGCGACACCCAGCTTCTCCTGGTCACCCTTGGACTTGGGCTCGATCGCGACGCGGATAACCGGGGCCGGGAAGTCCATGGACTCCAGGATGACCGGGTTCTTCTCGTCGGACAGCGTCTCACCGGTGGTGGTCTGCTTCAGGCCCATGACGGCGATGATGTCGCCGGCGCCGACCGAGTCGATCTCCTCACGCTTGTTCGCGTGCATGCGGTAGATCTTGCCGATGCGCTCCTTCTTGCCCTTGACGGAGTTCAGCACCGAGGTGCCGGACTCCAGGCGACCGGAGTACACGCGGACGAAGGTCAGCTTGCCCAGGTGCGGGTCAGACATGATCTTGAACGCGAGGGCGGCCAGCGGCTCGTCGTCGGAGGCCTTGCGGGCGATCTCCACCGACTCGTCGCCGGGCTTGTGGCCCTTGATGGACTCGATGTCCAGCGGCGACGGCAGGAACTTCACGACGGCGTCGAGCAGGGGCTGAACGCCCTTGTTCTTGAACGCGGTGCCGCAGAAGATCGGCGTGAAGTCCGAGTTCAGCGTGCCCTGGCGGATCGCGGCGATCAGCAGCTCCTCGGGGATGTCCTCGCCCTCGAGGGCGAGCTCCATCACCTCGTCGCTGATGTTCGACACGGTGTCGATCAGCGCCTCGCGGTACTCGGCGGCCTGCTCGGCCAGCTCGGCCGGGATGTCGACGACGTCGTACATCTCGCCCTTGGTGGCCTCGGGCGACCAGACCAGAGCCTTCATCTTCACCAGGTCGACGACGCCGACGAAGTCGGACTCCGCGCCGATCGGGAGCTGCATGACCAGCGGGGTGGCGCCGAGGCGGTCCACGATGGTCTGGACGCAGAAGAAGAAGTTCGCGCCCGTGCGGTCCAGCTTGTTGATGAAGCAGATGCGCGGGACGCCGTAGCGGTCAGCCTGCCGCCACACGGTCTCGGACTGCGGCTCGACACCGGCGACACCGTCGAACACCGTCACGGCACCGTCGAGGACGCGCAGCGAACGCTCCACCTCGACGGTGAAGTCGACGTGACCCGGGGTGTCGATGATGTTGATGGTGTGGTCGCTGCCGTCCAGCGTCCAGTGGCAGGTCGTCGCGGCCGACGTGATCGTGATGCCGCGCTCCTGCTCCTGCTCCATCCAGTCCATGGTGGCAGCGCCATCGTGGACCTCACCGATCTTGTACGAGACACCGGTGTAGAACAGGATCCGCTCGGTGGTGGTGGTCTTGCCCGCGTCGATGTGCGCCATGATCCCGATGTTGCGGACCTTGGCGAGGTCAAGGGAGGTTGCAGCCATGGTGGCTCGTTCTCTCTCTGTCTAGTGACGGGGTACGGACTACCAGCGGTAGTGCGCGAAGGCCTTGTTGGACTCGGCCATCTTGTGGGTGTCCTCGCGACGCTTGACCGAGGCGCCCAGACCGTTGCTGGCGTCCAGGATCTCGTTCAGCAGACGCTCGGTCATGGTCTTCTCGCGACGGGCGCGCGAGTAGCCGACCAGCCAGCGCAGCGCCAGGGTGTTGGCGCGGCCCGGGCGGACCTCGACCGGCACCTGGTAGGTGGCGCCACCGACACGGCGGGACTTGACCTCGAGGGTCGGCTTGACGTTCTCCAGAGCGCGCTTCAGCGCGACCACCGGGTCAGCACCGGTCTTCTCGCGGACGCCCTCGAGGGCGCCGTACACGATCCGCTCGGCGGTGGAGCGCTTGCCGTGCAGCAGGATCTTGTTGACCAGCGAGGTCACCAGCGGGGAGCCGTAAACCGGGTCGACGATGACCGGGCGCTTCGGGGCGGGGCCCTTACGAGGCATTCTTACTTCTCCTTCTTGGCGCCGTAGCGGCTGCGGGCCTGCTTGCGGTTCTTGACACCCTGGGTGTCGAGGGAACCGCGGATGATCTTGTAGCGGACACCAGGAAGGTCCTTCACACGTCCACCGCGGACCAGCACGATGGAGTGCTCCTGCAGGTTGTGGCCCTCGCCCGGGATGTAAGCGGTGACCTCGATCCCGCTGGTGAGGCGCACACGGGCGACCTTACGGAGAGCCGAGTTCGGCTTCTTCGGGGTGGTCGTGTACACACGCGTGCAGACACCGCGGCGCTGAGGGGAGCCCTTCAGTGCGGGAGTCTTGTTCTTCTCGACCTTGTCCTGCCGGCCCTTTCGGACCAGCTGCTGGATCGTAGGCACCGTTTCTCCGTTTTCTGTGTGCCAAGGCTGCGTCAAACTAACCTGCGGTGATCCCAACCCGCCGACCCACGCGGTCGGGCGTGTTGAGCCTCTTTGATGGAGGAATCGCGGAATCCCATGATGCTGATGTGCAGCGACGGCGCTCGCGCGAACAGAGCGTGTTGCGACGCTCCGGTGTCGGCGCGGCGGCCGGTGTGCATGCACGCACAAGGACCCGGGGACACCCCAGGCACAGGGTCAGAGCGTACCTAGCGCATCGGCGCCGGTCAAAACAAATGCAACGCCGCAGCTCAGCCCTGAACGGGCCGATACACCCGCTCGGCGTAACCTGGCTCTGCCGTCATACCACAGATGGGCGAACGCCGCGAGCCGCGACTTCTCAGGCCGGGTGGGAGCTGCCGGCCGCGGCGACCAGGACCGCGAGGATCATCGCCAGCCAGCCGGCGGTCACCAGCCAGCCGAGCACCAGGCCGACCGTGGCCATCCCGTCGCCCTGCTCACCGCGGCGGCGCAGCTGCGCCCGGGCGACATGGCCGGTCACCACGGCCGGGACCGCAGTCGTCCCCATGGTCGGGATGGCGAGCAGCCCGAGCACCATCGAGGTGACCGCCAGCGGGTTGGCGCGCGGCTTGGGCGGTACCAGGTTCGGCGGCGCCAGGAAGGTGGGCGGCACGGCGGGGCCGGAGACCTGCGCCGGGGCCACGAACGGCCCGGACGGCAGGTCGGCCACCAGCCGGCTCAGCTCCCCGTACGTCTTCGCCCGGTTCGCCGCCTCGAAGCGCTGCCCGTACTCCTCGGCGTCCAGCCGCCCCTCCGCGTAGGCCGCCTTCAGCACGTCCACCGTGCGCTCGCGGTCGGTGTGCGCGGCACGCATCGCGGCCTGCGCGGTGTGCGCGGCCTGCGGTCCGTCCGGATACCCGGCGGGTACGGGCGGTACGGCGGGCTGCCAGCCGTGGGAGAGCCTGGACGGGGGCCCGGACGGCGAGGGCCGCTGCCCGGCGAAGGGCCCGTCGGCCGACTGCTCCATCTGCCACGGCTCCCCGGCCATCCGGCCACCTCCCGACACCCGGCGCGCTTGTCACCGCGCGCTGTCACCGCGCACTGCTCCGTCACTGAGCCAGACGAACCGGAGCGCGTACTAGTTGCCGATCTGCGGGCCCAATGTGGAGGAGGGTCCCGGAATACCACTCATTCGGCCTAGAAACGCCCGATTCGCAGGCTCTCTGGGCCAGTTATCCCGAAAGTGAGAGGCTGACGGCACCCACATACCCATGCACCGCAGGAGCCCTCGCGATACAGGCGTCCGCCCTGGAGTAAGCGCCGTCCGATCCGCCCGTCTCCGCGGTGAGCATCCGCGGTCCGTGGAAGACCTTCGGCCATCAGGCCGCGGCGGCCGACCTCGACCTCGAACTGCCGGTCGGCTCCTTCATCGGCCTGGTCGGCCCCAACGGCGCGGGCAGGACCACCACGCTGTCGATGGTCACCGGGCTGCTCCGCCCGGACCCTCGGTCCACGTCGCCGTCGAGCGCGGAGCACCCCCGCCGGGGTCCCGGGGCCCGTGGCCCGCCCCGCCCCGCCGGCGGTCCGGCATCATGGGTCGGAGGTTCGGACTAGACAGAGGCAGGGACACCGTGGGCAGGCGCAAGGGCGAGCGGGGTCCCGGCATGGACGGCCTGGTGGAGCAGGCCGCCCACCAGGTGATCGGCGCCCCCGAGGAGGAGCTCGATCTGGCGCTGGACACCGGGGCCTCGCTGCTGGCGGCTTCGGCCGAGCAGTGGCCCGAGGTCAGCCGGGCGGTGCTGGTGTTCGCGGAGCGTACGGTCGCGCGGGCCTGGGCCGGCGGCTGGCGTCCGGCGGATCTGGCCCGGGTGGTGCGGCGCCGGCTCGGCCCGGTGCACCAAGCGCTGGCGGTGGACCTGGTCGCCGCCGAGGGGCGCCGGCACCCGGCCGCCACCCTGGACCGCCGCTGGCAGGAGCAGCTGCACGAGCTGTCCACCGAGGTCTGGTGGGAGGGGGACGACCGATTCCTGGCCGACTTCGCCCAGCACCACCGGCTGGACCGGTTCGCCCTGGCCACGGCCGTGCTGGAGCTGCTGCGGACCTGGAGCCACCTGCCGCCGATCGCACCGGTCGGGCCCGTCCCGGGTGCCGCGCCGCAGCGAGGGGCCGGGGCGGGGCGGGGTGAGTCGAGGATGCTCTCGCGGATCCGGGCGCTGCTGGCGAAGGCGGAGTCCACGGAGTACCCCGAGGAGGCCGAGGCGCTGACCGCCAAGGCGCAGCAGCTGATGGCCCAGCACAGCATCGACGAGGCCCTGCTGGCGGCCGCGCGCCCGGCCGAGGACGCCCCGGCGGCGCTGCGGATCGGGGTGGACAACCCGTACGAGGGCCCCAAGACGATGCTGCTGGACGCCGTCGCGGCGGCGAACCGGTGCCGCGTGGTGTGGGCCAAGGAATTCGGCTTCTGCACCGTCGTCGGCTTCGATCCGGACCTGGACTCGGTCGAGTTGCTGTACACCTCGCTCCTGGTGCAGGCGACCTCCGCCATGCAGCCCCGCCAGACCGGCCGCTCCCGCCACCCGGGCACGGCCGACGGCGGCCGGCACCCGGAGAGCGCCTCCCGTACGAAGTCCTTCCGGCAGTCGTTCCTGGTCGCGTACGCCGCCCGGATCCGGGAGCGGCTGACGGCCGCGACCGAGCAGACCACCAGTGACGCGGCCGCCGGCCGGCACCTGCGCGAGGACGGCAGCTGCGAGCAGCTGGTGCCGGACGAGCGGCTGCTGCCCGCGCTCGCCGCCCGCGAGGAGGCGGTGGACGACACGGTGGGCCGGATGTTCCCCAAGCTGACCTCCCAGCGGGTACGGGTCAGCGACGGCGAGGGCTGGGCGGCCGGCCGCGCCGCCGCCGACCGCGCCTCGCTGCACGGCCGCGCGGGTGCCATCCCGCGCTGAGCCGCCACCTGGACGCGGCCGGTCCGGCTTCTGCCGACCCAAGGCCCGTGCGCCGGCCCGCCTCGGCCGGGGCGGGTCAGGAGCGGGTCAGCAGCGGTCCCAGAGCGAGCCGAGGGCGAGCAGTTCGTCGCGGTACTCGATGCGCTCGGTCCACTCCGACGGCCAGGCCGGATCACCGTGGCGGGCACCGGCGAAGGCGCCGGTGAGACAGGCGATGGAGTCCGAGTCACCGGAGCTGTAGGCGGCCCGGCGGACGGCGGCCACCGGGTCGTCGGGGAATAGCAGGAAGCACAACAGGCCGGTGGCGAAGGCCTCCTCGGCGATCCAGCCCTCACCCGTGATCTCGCACGGATCGGTGTCGTACGACGGCCTGGCCAACGCGGCGTCGAGGCGGTCGAGGACGAACAGGCACTCGTCCCAGCCGCGCGCCGTGAAGTGCTCCGGCGTGGGGTCATGGGCCAGCGCGGCGAGGTCGCCGAGCCACCGCTCGCGGTAGCGGGTACGGTTCGCGTGCGCGTACTGCCGAAGCAGGGCGGGGAGTTCACCCGGCTCGGTGCCCTCGGCGAGCAACCGCACGGTGCGCGCGGTGAGGTCGCTCGCGGCCAGTGCGGTGGGGTGGCCGTGGGTGAGCGCGGACTGCAGCTGCGCGGCACCGGAGCGCTGCTCGTCGCTCAGCCCGGGGATCAGCCCGATCGGGGCGACCCGCATGTTGGCGCCGCAGCCCTTGGAGCGGACCTCGCTGGCCTCCTGCCAGCGCAGCGCCGGCTTGCTCAGGCGCCAGCAGGCCGCAAGGCAGGTCTGGCCGGGCGCGCGGTTGTTCTCCTCCGAGCGGTACCACGCCGCGAACTCGGCCCGCACCGGCGGCTCCAGGCTCGCCGGGGTGAGCGGGCCCGCGGCCAGTGCGGTCTGCAGGCCCCGGGCCAGGGCGAGCGTCATCTGGGTGTCGTCGGTTACCAACGCGGGCTCGGGCAGCGGGAGTTCACGCCAGTCCCGGCACCAGGCGGCGATGTGCTCGATCTCGTCGAACTCCGTCCGGTGTCCCAGGGCGTCGCCGATCGCGAGACCCAGCAGTGCTCCCGTCGCCCGGCCCATGCCCGTCACCCCTCACACCTCGACGATCAGCTCCCGCAACCCCCGGATGACGTACCCGGGCCGCCACTCGGGCTCGCGGACCAGCCGCAGCCCGGGCGCCCGGCGCAGCAGCGCGCCGTAGGACTCGGTGAGCTCCAGTCTGGCGAGCGGAGCGCCGAGACAGAAATGAATTCCCGCGCCGAAGGTGATGTGCGGGTTGTCGGTGCGGCCCAGGTCGAGGCGGTCGGGGCCGGTGAAGCGGGCCGGGTCGCGGTTGGCCGAGCCGAACAGCAGGGCCACCTCGGCACCGCGCGGGACGGTCACCCCGGCGACCTCGATGTCCTCCAGCACCCAGCGTTCGAACATCTGCAGCGGGGTGTCGTAGCGCATCAACTCCTCGACGGCGGTGGGCAGCAGTTCGTCCACCGCGCCGCGCAGCCGGGCGAGTTCACCGGGATTGCGCAGCAGCGCCAGCCAGCCGTTCCCGGTGGTGTTGACGGTGGCCTCGTGCCCGGCGTTCAGCAGCAGGACGCAGGTCGAGACCATCTCCTGCTCGCTCAGCGCGTCGGAGCCGTCGGCGACCTGGACCAGTGCGCTGATCAGGTCCTCGCCCGGTGCGGCCCGCCGCTCGGCGATCAGCTTGCGCAGGTACTCGGAGAACTCGACGCTCGCCCGCACCGCCCGCTCGGCCGCCCCGGCCGAGGGGTTGAGCTCGAACATCCCGGTGATGTCGGCCGACCAGGGCCGCAGCAGGTGCCGGTCGTTCCCGGGGACGCCCAGCATCTCGGCGATCACCGCGACCGGCAGCGGTTCGGCGACCTTGGCGATCAGGTCGCCGCCGCCGTCCGCCAGCAGTCCGCCGACCAGTTCGTCCGCGAGCCGGGCCACTGTGGGCCGCAGCGACTCCACCATCCGTGGGGTGAATGCCTTGGACACCAGCCGCCGGATCCGGGTGTGGTCCGGAGCCTCCAGGTCGAGCAGTCCGTGGTCGTTGAGGGTGTGGAAGGGTTCCAGCGCGGGGTCGGGCGCCGGGCGGCCGAACTCCTCGTGGCTGTAGCGGTGGGTGTAGGTGCGGCCCAGGCGGCGGTCCCGCAGCAGCGCGCTGACGTCCTGGTACCGGGAGATCAGCCACTGGCCACTGGGCTCGTAGTAGCTGACCGGAGCCTGCTCGCGCAGCACCGCGTACGCCTCGTAGGGGTGCGCCACGAACTCGGCGGACCACGGGTCGAACTGAGCAGTCATGATCACTCCTGCCGGTCGGGGGGCCATCGTATTCAGGCCCGGGCCGGCCGCGGGAGGGTGGCTCCTCGCCCGGGCCGTCCCCTCGGCACGCCGGACAGGCCCTACGCCTCCCCCGCCACCACCGCCCCCGCCTCGTAGGCGAAGACCACCGCGTGCACCCGGTCGCGGAGCCGGAGCTTGCTCAGCACATTGCTGACGTGCGTCTTCACCGTGTGCTCGCTGACCACCAGTTCGGCCGCGATCTCGGCGTTGGACAGGCCCCGGGCGAGCAGCCGCAGCGTCTCCTGCTCGCGGACGGTCAGCTGGTCGAGCAGCTTGGAGGGCTCGCGCACCGAGGCCGCCGGCCCGGCCGGCCTGCGGGCGGTGAACTCGCCGATCAGCCGGCGCGTCACGGATGGCGCCAGCAGCGCCTCGCCGGAGGCCACCATCCGCACGCCGTGCGCGAGGTCGTCCCGGCGGACGTCCTTGAGCAGGAAGCCGCTGGCCCCCGCGTAGAGGGCGTCGTAGACGTAGTCGTCGATGTCGAAGGTGGTCAGCATGATCACCTTGGTTCCGGGGAACTCGGCGCAGACCCGGCGGGCGGCCTCCAGGCCGTCCATGACGGGCATCCGGACGTCCAGCAGCAGCACGTCGGGGCGGTGCTCCCGGACCGCCTCGACGGCCTGGGCGCCGTCCGCGGCCTCGGCGACCACCTCGATGTCCGGCTGGGCGTCCAGGATCATGCCGAACCCCGCCCGCACCAGCTCCTGGTCGTCGGCGACCACCACTCGTATCGCATCCATGCTCACAACTCCCCTCTCCCGGCCGGGCCGTACGGTACCCGGCCGGCCCTCACCGTACGGCCCCGCCCAGCGGCAGTTCCGCGCTGACCAGGAACCCCCGGCCCGCCGGCCCCGGGCCGGCCGTCGCGCTGCCGCCGCAGGCCGCGGCGCGCTCGCGGATACCGAGCAGCCCGCGCCCGCCCGACCAGCCGTCCGCCGACCCGCCCCGGCCGGTCCGCTCTCCGGCGGCCGCGCCGTTCCCGTTGTCGGACACCTCGATCTCCAGGGTCCGGGCGACCTGGGCGACCCGGATCACCGCGCGGTCCGCCCCGGAGTGCTTGACCACGTTGGTCAGCGCCTCCTGGACGATCCGGTACGCCGCCGCCTCGACGTCGGCCGGCACCGGACGTTCCGGCGCGGCCAGCTCCAGCTCCACCTGGATGCCCGACTGCCGCACCCGCTCGACCACGGCCGGCAGTTCGGCCAGCCTGGGCTGCGGGGCGAGTTCGGGGCCCGCGCCCTCCTCCTTGAGCACCCCGAGCACCCGGCGCAGCTGCACCATCGCGTCGCGCCCGGAGTCGGCGATGGTGTCGAAGGTCCGGATCGCCCGCTCCGGGTCCCGGTGCACCATCAGCGGGCCCGCCTCTGCCTGGATGACCATCAGCGAGACCGCGTGAGCCAGGATGTCGTGCATCTCGCGGGCGATCCTGGCGCGCTCCTCGGCCACCGCGCGGGCGGCCTCGCTCGCGGTCTGCAGGCCCAGCTGATGGGCGCGTTCGGCCTCCGACCTGGCCAGCGCGCGCCAGTCGCGGACCAGCGCGCCGAAGACGAAGCTACCGATCGACATGATCAGGCTGAACAGCATGCCGTTCGGCGAGTGGGTGCCGATGATGTTGGCGGCCACGGTGACCACCAGCAGCGGCCAGCGCTGCCAGTCCCGGCCCCGGTCGGCCAGGCTGTACATCGCGAGCACGGCGGAGATCGAGACCTGCGGCGTCGCCGAGTGCGCGACGTAGGACAGCACCAGCGCCGGCAGCCCGGTGAGCAGGTAGACACTGCCCGGATGGCTGCGCCGCCAGGGCAGGGCGAGGCTGTTGGAGACCGCCAGCAGATAGACCCACCAGGGCCAACCCTTGTTGTCGTAGACCACCGCCCAGGCCGAGACCAGGGCCGAGAACACCGTCAGTGCGATGTCCAGCGCGATCGGGTCGATCCGGCCGAAGCGGCCGCCGTGCCATCGCTGCCCGAGCGCGATGATCCGCGCCTGCGCCCGCGTGATCCGCTCCACGTCCGTTCCTCCCCCGAAGCTCTCCGGGGGATGATCTTGCCTTAACCGCAGGAGCAACGCGCCGCCCGGGAGCCGCCCCCGGCCCCCACCGGGGTGTTCACGCATTGCCGATCCGGACATCGCCGGTGTTGGTGGTGGCGACGATGCTGTGGGCGGCGCCCGGCTGCTGGGCGATCCGCTGGTCGACCGTGCCGGTGTCGCTCGTGGCGGTGACGGCGTACGGGTCCCCGGTGGGCACCTTCACGGTCACGTTGCCGGTGCTGGTGGTGGCCTTGAGCGTGTGCGGCTGGGTGGTGAAGACGGTCGAGACGTCGCCGGTGCTGGTGCTCAGGCTGGCCCGGTCGCTGCTCATCCGCTTGGCGTCGATGCCGCCCGTACCGGTCTGTGCCTCGACCTCGCCGCTCAGACCGGAGAGGTGCACGTTGCCGGTGCCGTCCTTCACCCGCACCCGGGTGCCGGCCGGGACCTCCACCTCGTACCCGATGCCGCAGTCGCCGTCCGGGCACTTGTAGCTCAGGGTGAGCGTGCCGGCGGAGGTGCTGTGCTCGGCGGCGGGCGCGGTGGAGCGGTAGGTCTGGTGCTCCGTCACCCGGACCCCGGTGCCGCCGCCGACCACCCGGATGTCCCCGGTACCACCCTCGATCACCAGGGAGTTCACGGTCTCCGGAACCTCGTAGCCCACGGTCCTGGTCTGGTCGTCCTGGAAGCAGCCGGACATCCCGCCCACGATCGCGACGGTGATGGCGGTGTAGGCCAGCACTCGAAAGGACACCCGGTTCATCGCAGTTCTCCCCGCTCGGCCGTTCGAACCGGCCTCCCCGATCCGACAGGTAGAAGACTGCCCGAGCACCCCCGCCCTCCGGATCGCCCGGCCGAGCGGTCTGTCCGACTCCCCCGCCAGGGGGATCACCCCCCTCGCCCGGGCGAGCCCGGACCCACGCCTGCGCGGAATCCCCCGCGTGCTCCCCCGTACGAGGGAGCACCTCCCCCTGGCGAGCGGGCCCGGCCTCACCCCTCCCCGGAATCCCCCGCGAACTCCCCCGCGATGATCCGCCGAACCAGCGCCGGCAGTGCGAGTGAGATGGGCTCCCGGATCACCTCGTGCGCCACCGGGTCGTACGGCGTGGGCTCACCGTTGACGATCACCAGCCGGGCCCCGGCCTCCAGCGCCAGCTGCGGCAGGGCGGCCACCGGATGCACCTGCAACAGCGTCCCGACCGCCACGAACAGATCGCACGCCTTGGCGATCGCCTCCGCCTGGTCCAGCACCACCGGGTCCAGCGCCTCGCCGAACATCACGGTGCACGGCTTGAGCACGCCCCCGCACTCCTCGCACACCGGATCCGGCTCCCCCGCCGCCACCCGCTCCAGCGCCCGCGCCATCGGACCGCGCACCCGGCACCTGACGCACTGCACCCGCTGCGCCGTCCCGTGCAGTTCCAGCACCTTCCGCTCGGGCAGTCCCGAACGCTGGTGCAGCCCGTCCACGTTCTGCGTCAACACCCGCACCGGCAGCCCGCTGCGCTCCAGCGCCACCAGCGCCAGGTGCCCGGCGTTCGGCTCAGCCCCGAGGGCCCCGACGTCCCGCCGCATCAACCAGGACCGGCGCCGCACCTCGGGATCGGCCAGGTACGGCCCGATCGTCACCAACTCCTGTGCCTTAGGGTCGCGTTGCCACAGCCCCTTGGGCCCCCGGTAGTCCGGAATCCCCGAGTCGGTCGAGATCCCCGCCCCCGTCAACACCGCGATCAGCGGCCGCTTCGCTCCCATGCCCGGACGGTACGGGCCGCCGCCCGTCCCACGCCACCGAAAATCCGAGCCGTCACGGGGCCGGGCGAAGCCCCCGGGAGCTCGGCTCCCGGGCCGCCTCACAGCAGGCGCTTGATCTCGCCCCTGGCCCGGTAGAACCCGCCCGACGCCGACTCCAGCACCTCGGCCACCAGGTACCGCGCCCCCGGCACCCGGATGTCCTTGGGGAACTGCACCCGCCGGGACGGGTCGAAGCCCGCCGAGAGCACCCGGACCCTCATCCGGCCGCCCTCCTGCACGCACTCGACCTCGACACCCGCGCCGGCCGCCACCGTGCTCACCGTCTCCAGCGCCGCGCCGGCCCGGACCGGCTCCCAGCCCGTCGCCTTGATGTCGGCCGTCTTGGGCAGCTCCCCGCCCTCGGCGGCACGCACGGCGCTCTCACTCGCGTCGATGCAGGCCAACGAGCCGTCCGTGGTCACGATGTAGAGCCGCCCGGCCCGGTACTGCATGCTGTACGCCGAGCCGCATCCGGTGCCCAGCTTCCACAGCCGGGTGCCGTCCGCCGCGAAGCAGTACACCGAGGAGTGGTTGTCGCCGGCGAAGACGTACCGCCCGTCGGGCGAGGTGGCGCAGGAGAACACCGCCGCGTCGCAGCGGTACCGGGCGGCCTCCGCCCCGTCCGCCTTGGCGAGCCGGTGGACCCAGCCCTTCCCGGTGCCGGCGAAGACCTCGTCCCGCTCCTGCCAGCCGAAGAGGACCGCGCCCTCCGTCCGCACGTGCCATACCCGCTCGCCGCCGCGGGCCGCGTAGCGCGACACGCCGGCCGTGTGGCCGTGGAAGACGCCGTCCTGGTCGCAGCGCACCATCCAGCCGGAACTGCCGGGGGCGGAGCGCCGCCACTGGAACTCGTCCTCGTGGTCCACGGTGGTGATCCCGCCCTGGGCGTCGGAGACACCGAGCACCCCGTCGTGGATGTCCATCCAGTAGATGTCGACGTCGGCGGCGATCTCGTACGCCACCCTGGGCACCTTCCCGCCCAGGTCGTAGACCCGGCCGTCGTCACAGCCCGCGTAGATCCAGTAGTCGTCGGCGACGATGCACTTCACCCCGTCCGGCAGACCGTAGCGGCCGGTCACCTCGCCGTCGTGGGTGAGGGTGTAGACGTCGCCGGCCTGGTTGCCCACCCAGGCGTGCTCCTCGCCGACGAAGATCCCGAACGCGGCGGCACCCGACCTGAACCGCCACAGCACCGGCGCCTGACGAGCCGTCGACCGGCTGCTGACGATCTCCCGCCGGGTCACCGCCCGGTGCTGCCGCACCCCGCGCACCGCCGGCGCGTACCCCTTGCGGACCTTCTCCCCCACCTTCTTGGCAGCGGCCGCCGCGGCCTTCTCCGCCGACGGGTACGTGGTCGCCTTCGCCTGCCCGCCGTCCCCGATCCGGCCGTACGTGACCGTCACCTCGGCCCCGACCAGCCGTACCTCGTAGAACTTGTGCGCACCGCTCCCCTCCTCGGAGAGCTCCAGGTAGGTGACCTGCTCGTCAACGGCGGCAGTGGACATGGAACGGCCCTTCGGACGGTCGAAAACCTGTTGGCACCAAGCTAGTTGCCGCCACTGACAACCGATCAGGCCCGCCACCGGACCAGAAACGCCGCAGGGCGGCCACCCCGTGAGGGGTGACCGCCCTGCGGCGTTGCGGAAACGACCGTCAGCCGGTGTACGGGCCGTAGTCGTAGTCGTCCAGCGGAACCGCCTGGCCGGAGCCGGCGCCGAAGGGCGACATGTCGTAGTCGTCGTAGCCGACGGCCGAGTACATGGCGGCCTTGGCCTCCTCGGTCGGCTCGACCCGGATGTTGCGGTAGCGGGGCAGACCCGTACCGGCCGGGATGAGCTTACCGAGGATGACGTTCTCCTTGAGGCCCAGCAGCGGGTCCGACTTGGCGTGGATCGCCGCGTCGGTGAGGACCCGGGTCGTCTCCTGGAAGGAGGCGGCCGACAGCCAGGACTCGGTGGCCAGCGAGGCCTTGGTGATACCCATCAGCTGCGGACGACCGGAGGCGGGGTGGCCGCCCTCGGAGACCACGCGGCGGTTCTCCTGCTCGAAGCGGCCGCGCTCGACGAGCTCGCCCGGAAGCAGCTCGGCGTCGCCCGACTCGATGATCGTCACGCGGCGGAGCATCTGCCGGATGATGATCTCGATGTGCTTGTCGTGGATCGACACACCCTGCGAGTTGTAGACCTTCTGGACCTCGGCGACCAGGTGGACCTGGACGGCGCGCTGGCCCATGATGCGCAGGACGTCGTGCGGGTTGGTCGCACCGACGGTCAGCTTCTGGCCGACCTCGACCGCCTCGCCCTCGCTCACCAGGAGCTTGACACGCTTGGAGACCGGGTAGGCGATCTCGTCGGTGCCGTCGTCCGGGGTGATGACGATCTTGCGGGTCTTCTCGGTGTCCTCGATGCGGACCCGGCCCTGCGCCTCCGAGATCGGGGCCACACCCTTGGGGGTACGGGCCTCGAAGAGCTCGACGACACGCGGCAGACCCTGGGTGATGTCGTCACCCGCCACACCACCGGTGTGGAAGGTACGCATGGTCAGCTGGGTACCGGGCTCACCGATGGACTGGGCGGCGATGATGCCGACCGCCTCACCGATGTCGACCAGCTTGCCGGTGGCCAGCGAGCGGCCGTAGCAGTGGGCACAGGTACCCACGGCCGACTCACAGGTCAGGATCGAGCGGACCTTGACCTCGGCGATGCCGTGGCGGATCAGCTCGTCGATCAGGACGTCACCGAGGTCGGTGTTGGCGGTGGCGACGAGCTTGCCGTCCACCGTGATGTCCTCGGCCAGCATGCGGGCGTAGACGCTGGTCTCGACGTCGTCGGCCTTGCGCAGCACGCCGTCCGCGCCGACCGAACCGATCGACAGCTTCAGGCCGCGCTCGGTACCGCAGTCCTCCTCGCGAATGATGACGTCCTGGGAGACGTCGACCAGACGACGGGTGAGGTAACCGGAGTCGGCGGTACGCAGGGCGGTGTCCGCGAGACCCTTACGGGCACCGTGGGTGGAGATGAAGTACTCCAGCACGGACAGACCCTCACGGAACGACGCCTTGATCGGCCGCGGGATGGTCTCGTTCTTCGCGTTCGACACCAGACCACGCATACCGGCGATCTGGCGCATCTGCATCATGTTTCCTCGAGCACCCGAGTCCACCATCATGAAGATGGGGTTGGTCTTCGGGAAGTTCGCGGCCATGGCCTCGGCGACCTCGTTGGTCGCCCGGGTCCAGATGCCGATGAGCTCGCTCTTGCGCTCGTCGTTGGTGATCAGACCGCGCTCGTACTGACGCTGGACCTTCTCCGCCTGCGCCTCGTAGCCCTCCAGGATCTGGGGCTTGCTCGGCGGGACGATGACGTCCGAGATCGAGACGGTGACACCGGAACGGGTCGACCAGTAGAAGCCGGCCGCCTTCAGGTTGTCGAGCGTCGCGGCGACGACGACCTTCGGGTAGCGCTCGGCCAGGTCGTTGACGATGGCCGACAGCTGCTTCTTGCCGACCTCGTAGTCGACGAACGGGTAGTCCTCGGGCAGCAGCTCGTTGAAGAGCGCGCGGCCCAGGGTCGTGGTGAGCCGGAAGGACTCGCCCTCGGTCCAGCTCGCCGGCTGACCGTCGGTCCACTCGGGGTCGACCGGCGCCGTCCAGCCGCGCGGCGGCACGGTGCCGACCGGCAGACGCAGGTCGATCGAGGCCTGGACGTCCAGCTCGCGGGCGTCGAAGGCCATGATCGCCTCGGCGGTGGACGAGAAGGAGCGGCCGGCGCCCTTCACGTTCTCGCGGTCCGAGGTGAGGAAGAACAGACCCAGCACCATGTCCTGGGTCGGCATGGTGACGGGGCGACCGTCGGCCGGCTTCAGGATGTTGTTCGAGGACAGCATCAGGATGCGGGCCTCGGCCTGCGCCTCCGCGGAGAGCGGCAGGTGGACGGCCATCTGGTCACCGTCGAAGTCCGCGTTGAACGCGGTGCAGACGAGCGGGTGGATCTGGATGGCCTTGCCCTCGACCAGCTGCGGCTCGAAGGCCTGGATGCCGAGGCGGTGCAGGGTGGGCGCACGGTTCAGCAGAACCGGGTGCTCGGCGATGACCTCTTCGAGGACGTCCCACACGACCGGACGGGCACGCTCGACCATGCGCTTGGCCGACTTGATGTTCTGCGCGTGGTTCAGGTCGACCAGGCGCTTCATCACGAACGGCTTGAAGAGCTCCAGCGCCATGGCCTTGGGCAGACCGCACTGGTGCAGCTTGAGCTGCGGGCCGACGACGATGACCGAACGGGCCGAGTAGTCGACTCGCTTGCCGAGCAGGTTCTGGCGGAAGCGACCCTGCTTGCCCTTCAGCATGTCGGAGAGCGACTTCAGCGGACGGTTGCCGGGGCCCGTGACCGGGCGGCCGCGGCGGCCGTTGTCGAAGAGCGCGTCGACGGCCTCCTGGAGCATGCGCTTCTCGTTGTTCACGATGATCTCGGGCGCGCCGAGGTCGAGAAGCCGCTTCAGGCGGTTGTTGCGGTTGATCACACGGCGGTACAGGTCGTTCAGGTCGGAGGTCGCGAAGCGGCCACCGTCCAGCTGCACCATCGGACGCAGGTCCGGCGGGATCACCGGGACGCAGTCCAGCACCATGCCGTTGGGCTTGTTGCTGGTCTGCAGGAAGGCGGAGACGACCTTGAGGCGCTTGAGCGCACGGGTCTTCTTCTGGCCCTTGCCGGTACGGATGATCTCGCGGAGGCGCTCGGCCTCCTCCGACAGGTCGAAGGTCTCCAGGCGGTCCTTGAGGGCCGCCGCACCCATCGAGCCGGAGAAGTAGGTGCCGAAGCGGTCGCGCAGCTCGCGGTAGAGCAGCTCGTCGCCCTCGAGGTCCTGGACCTTGAGGTTCTTGAAGCGGGCCCAGACCTCGTCGAGGCGGTCGATCTCGCGCTGCGCACGGTCGCGCAGCTGCTTCATCTCGCGCTCGGCGCCCTCGCGCACCTTGCGGCGGACGTCGGCCTTGGCGCCCTCGGCCTCCAGCTCCGCCAGGTCGGTCTCGGCCTTCTTGGCGCGGGCCTCCAGGTCGGCGTCGCGGCGGTTCTCGATCTGCTGGCGCTCGACGGAGACGTGCGCCTCCAGCGACGGCAGGTCGCGCTGACGGCGCTCGTCGTCAACCCAGGTGATCATGTAGGCGGCGAAGTAGATGACCTTCTCGAGGTCCTTCGGCGCCAGGTCCAGCAGGTAGCCCAGACGGGACGGGACACCCTTGAAGTACCAGATGTGGGTGACCGGGGCGGCCAGCTCGATGTGGCCCATCCGCTCACGGCGCACCTTGGCGCGGGTGACCTCGACGCCACAGCGCTCGCAGATGATGCCCTTGAAGCGGACGCGCTTGTACTTACCGCAGTAGCACTCCCAGTCCCGGGTGGGGCCGAAGATCTTCTCGCAGAAGAGGCCGTCCTTTTCGGGCTTCAGGGTGCGGTAGTTGATGGTCTCCGGCTTCTTGACCTCGCCGTGCGACCACTGGCGGATGTCGTCGGCCGTGGCCAGGCCAATGCGGAGCTCGTCGAAGAAGTTGACGTCAAGCACTGGTCGTCAAGCCCTCTTTCGTAAGTCGAGGTTGATCTGTGGTCTGAGGGGGCCTGGGGGCGGGCCGGCCCGGGCAGCTTCTAGATGTCGCTGGCCGGGCCGGCCCAACCTCCGTCAGACCTCTTCGACGCTGCTCGGCTCGCGCCGGGACAGGTCGATGCCGAGCTCCTCGGCAGCGCGGAACACGTCTTCGTCGGAGTCCCGCATCTCGATGGACTGGCCGTCCGAGGACAGCACCTCCACGTTGAGGCAGAGCGACTGCATTTCCTTGATGAGCACCTTGAAGGACTCGGGAATGCCGGGCTCGGGGATGTTCTCGCCCTTGACGATGGCCTCGTAGACCTTGACTCGGCCGAGGACGTCGTCGGACTTGATGGTGAGCAGCTCCTGCAGCGCGTACGCGGCACCGTACGCTTCCAGGGCCCACACCTCCATCTCACCGAAGCGCTGACCACCGAACTGCGCCTTACCACCCAGCGGCTGCTGGGTGATCATCGAGTACGGACCGGTCGAGCGGGCGTGCAGCTTGTCGTCGACCAGGTGGTGCAGCTTGAGGATGTACATGTAGCCGACCGAGATCGGCATCGGGAACGGCTCGCCGGAGCGGCCGTCGAACAGCCGGGCCTTACCGGTGGAGTTCACCAGGCGCTCACCGTCACGGGTGAGGGTGGTGTTGTCCAGCAGGCCGGTGATCTCGTCCTCGCGGGCGCCGTCGAAGACCGGGGTGGCGAGGTTGGTGCCACCCACGACCGTGTCGGCGCCGATCGCCTGCAGGCGCTTGGCCCACTCGTCGGCGAGGCCGGAGACGTCCCAGCCCTGCTTGGCGAGCCACCCGAGGTGGATCTCCAGGACCTGTCCCGGGTTCATTCGGGACGGGACACCCAGCGGGTTGAGGATGATGTCGACCGGGGTGCCGTCCTCGAGGAACGGCATGTCCTCGACCGGGAGGATCTTGGAGATGACACCCTTGTTGCCGTGGCGGCCGGCGAGCTTGTCACCGTTGGTGATCTTGCGCTTCTGCGCCACGTAGACGCGGACCAGCTGGTTCACGCCCGGGGGCAGCTCGTCGCCCTCTTCGCGGTCGAAGACGCGGACGCCGATGACCTTGCCGGACTCACCGTGCGGCACCTTCAGCGAGGTGTCGCGGACCTCACGGGCCTTCTCACCGAAGATCGCGCGGAGCAGGCGCTCCTCGGGGGTCAGCTCGGTCTCACCCTTCGGGGTGACCTTGCCGACCAGGATGTCGCCGGTGACGACATCCGCACCGATCCGGATGATGCCGCGCTCGTCGAGGTCGGCGAGGACCTCCTCGGAGACGTTCGGGATGTCCCGGGTGATCTCCTCGGGGCCCAGCTTGGTGTCACGGGCGTCGACCTCGTGCTCCTCGATGTGGATCGAGGAGAGGACGTCGTCCTGCACGAGGCGCTGCGACAGGATGATCGCGTCCTCGTAGTTGTGGCCCTCCCACGACATGAACGCCACGAGGAGGTTCTTGCCGAGCGCCATCTCGCCCTCGTCCGTGCAGGGGCCGTCGGCCAGAACCTGGCCGGCCTCCACGCGGGAGCCCTCGTCCACGAGCACCTTCTGGTTGAAGGAGGTGCCCTGGTTGGAGCGGGTGAACTTGGCGGCGCGGTACGTGGTGTAGGTGCCGTCGTCGTTGGCCACCGTGACGTAGTCGGCGGAGACCTCCTGGACCACACCGGCCTTCTCGGCGGTGATCACGTCGGCGGCGTCGACCGCGCAGCGGTACTCCATGCCGGTACCGACCAGCGGAGCCTCGCTCTTCAGCAGCGGCACCGCCTGGCGCATCATGTTCGAGCCCATGAGCGCGCGGTTGGCGTCGTCGTGCTCGAGGAACGGGATCATGGCGGTCGCGACCGACACCATCTGGCGCGGCGAGACGTCCATGTAGTCGATCTCGGAGCCCGGGATGTAGTCGATCTCACCGCCACGGCGGCGGACCAGGACGCGCGGCTCGGCGAAGTGCAGGTCGTTCGTCAGCGGGGCGTTGGCCTGCGCGATGACGAAGCGGTCCTCCTCGTCGGCCGTCAGGTAGTCGACCTGCTCGGTGACGACACCGTCGACGACCTTGCGGTACGGGGTCTCGATGAAGCCGAAGGCGTTCACCCGGCCGTACGAGGCCAGCGAGCCGATCAGACCGATGTTCGGGCCTTCAGGGGTCTCGATGGGGCACATGCGGCCGTAGTGCGAGGGGTGCACGTCACGGACCTCGAAGCCGGCGCGCTCACGGGAGAGACCACCGGGACCGAGGGCGGACAGACGGCGCTTGTGGGTCAGGCCCGACAGCGGGTTCGTCTGGTCCATGAACTGCGACAGCTGGCTGGTGCCGAAGAACTCCTTGATGGAGGCGACGACCGGCCGGATGTTGATCAGGGTCTGCGGCGTGATCGCCTCGACGTCCTGGGTGGTCATGCGCTCGCGCACGACGCGCTCCATACGGGCGAGACCCGTACGGACCTGGTTCTGGATCAGCTCGCCGACGTTGCGCAGGCGACGGTTGCCGAAGTGGTCGATGTCGTCGACCTCGACCACGATGTCGCGGCCCTCGTCGTCACGCCAGTCGACCTCGCCGGCGTGCAGCTTGACCAGGTACTTGATGGTGTTGATGATGTCCGGCTCGGTGAGCACGCCCGAGTCCAGCGACTCGGCGTTGCCCAGCTTCCGGTTGACCTTGTAGCGGCCGACCTTGGCGAGGTCGTAGCGCTTCGGGTTGAAGTACAGGTTCTCCAGCAGCGTCTGCGCGGCCTCACGCGTCGGCGGCTCGCCCGGGCGCAGCTTGCGGTAGATGTCGAGGAGTGCGTCGTCCTGGCCCTGGGTGTGGTCCTTCTCCAGGGTGGCGCGCATCGACTCGTACTCGCCGAACTCCTCGAGGATCATCTCGTTGGTCCAGCCGAGCGCCTTGAGCAGGACGGTGACCGACTGCTTGCGCTTGCGGTCGATGCGGACACCGACCATGTCGCGCTTGTCGATCTCCATCTCCAGCCAGGCACCGCGGGAGGGGATGATCTTGGCGGAGTAGATGTCCTTGTCGGACACCTTGTCCAGCGTCGAGTCGAAGTACACGCCGGGGGAACGGACCAGCTGCGACACGACGACGCGCTCGGTGCCGTTGATCACGAACGTGCCCTTGTGGGTCATGAGCGGGAAGTCGCCCATGAAGACCGTCTGAGACTTGATCTCACCGGTCTCGTTGTTGGTGAACTCGGCGGTGACGAAGAGCGGAGCCGCGAAGGTGAAGTCGCGGTCCTTGCACTCGTCAATGGAGTTCTTCGGCGGCTCGAAACGGTGGTCGCGGAAGGTCAGCGACATCGACCCGCTGAAGTCCTCGATCGGGGAGATCTCCTCGAAGATCTCCTCCAGTCCGGACTTGGTGGGGACGTCCTGACCACTCTCCAGCGCCGCCTCGACCCGGGCCTTCCAGGCCGCGTTGCCGAGCAGCCAGTCAAAGCTCTCGGTCTGCAGGGCCAGGAGGTTCGGGACCTCAAGGGGCTCCTTGATCTTCGCGAACGAGACGCGGAGCGGGGCGGTGGATGCGGCGGAATTGTTCGAGGCGTTGCGCGAGGCGGCCAAGAGGGGGGTCCTTCCGAGGGCTCGGAGCTCACTACGCGCGTACCAGCCGGGCCTGGAAAGGCTTGGAGCCACCTCCGGCGCCGAGGGTCCCAGCCGGGAATAAATCCCAGGTCAGAGCCGCTTTGCGGAGGCGGTGCCAGACCCCTTCAGGGGAACGCAGACTCCGGGCGACGAGTCACGGAGCAGCTAACAGGCAGCGCAAAGGGACAGTGTAGCCAAAAGGCACACTGCTGACAAGCCCTGATTCGGAGACCGAATCGGACGCTCCCTCCGGTAGCCGTCCACCGGCCCGACCCCGCCCCGGGAGCCGTGCCGCAGGGCGGCGCCTGCCTCGCACAACCTTGGCCCGGACTACGCCGGGCCACCGCACCTCACATGCAGTCACTTCCCGTCGGGGCCACTGAATATGCATCCAGGGCGCTCCGACTTGGAGCGTGCTCTCCATGCTGGGCGCGCGCCTTGAGAATCGCGCGCCCGGTGCCGTTCGTCAAGGCCCGCGCCGGAGCGTGGACCTCGCACCACCCATCGTTCGACACCGCCGGGACGTTACAGAACCCGTGGTGGCGGCCGTCTGCGATGACAGCGATCACCATACCGGTCCACACCGACAGTAGCCGAGTGCGTGCCGTTCCGGGGCTGCCAGCGCCCGCCTGGAGGCCGGAACGAAACAGGCCGGGCCGACCACCCACAAGGGTGATCGGCCCGGCCCGTGAGCCCCCTCAGAGGGGGCGCGGGGTCACTTGACGACGACCTTGGCGCCGGCACCCTCGAGGGCAGCCTTGGCCTTCTCGGCAACGTCCTTGGCAACCTTCTCCAGGACAACCGCGTTGGCGGTGTCAACGAGGTCCTTGGCCTCCTTCAGGCCGAGGGAGGTCAGGGTGCGCACCTCCTTGATGACCTGGATCTTCTTGTCGCCAGCGCCCTCGAGGATGACGTCGAACTCGTCCTTCTCCTCGACGGCCTCGACCGGGGCGCCCGGGACACCGGCGGCGGCAACGGCGACCGGAGCAGCAGCGGTGACGTCGAACTTGTCCTCGAAGGCCTTCACGAACTCGGAGAGCTCGATGAGGGTCATCTCCTCGAACTGCGCGAGCAGCTCGTCCTGGGTCAGCTTCGCCATGATGGCGTCCTTCCACTAAATCGGCAGGTGGTGCCGGATGTACGGGGTTGGCGGGCGCGGGCCCGCTGCGAGGGCGTAGACCGCCCCACGCCCCAGCGGGGCGTGGTGCGCCTTACTCGGCGGCGGCGTCCTCGGCGGCGGGAGCCGGCGTACCGGCACCGCCCTGCTCGACCTTGTCGCGCAGCGCGTCCACGGTGCGGACGAGCTTCGACGGCAGGGCCTGGAAGACCGCGGCAGCCTGGGACGGCTTGGCCTTCAGGGCACCCGCCAGCTTGGCGAGCAGCACCTCGCGGGACTCGAGGTCCGCGAGCTTCTTGATCTCATCGGCGGACAGCGCCTTGCCATCAAGGACACCGCCCTTGATGATCAGAGCGGGGTTCTCCTTGGCGAAGTCACGCAGAGCCTTCGCCGACTCCACCGGGTCACCGGTGATGAAGGCGACAGCCGTCGGACCAGCGAACTGGTCGTCGAGCTCGGTGATCCCGGCCTCGTTGGCAGCGATCTTGGTCAGCGTGTTCTTCACCACGGCGTACTGGGCGTTCTCACCCAGCGAGCGACGCAGAGTCTTCATCTGCTTCACCGTGAGACCGCGGTACTCGGTCAGCACGGCCGCGTTGGACGCACGGAACTTGTCCGTGATCACCGCGACATCAGCCGCCTTGTCAGGCCTTGCCATGGGCTTACGCCTCCTTCCGTGATGTCGAAGTCGGGCCGACCGTGAAGTCGACCATTCAACGCCGCGAACCGGCTGGCCGGGAAGGAAGCCCTGCAGAAACAGTGAGAGCCCCAGTGCGCAGTCGCACGGGGCTCAGTACAGACCTCGACGACCGCACGGCAACGCATGCGGACGGAAGTCCAAGCTCCAGACACTCCTGCGCGGGCCGTCCGCGAAAACGCGGATCCTTCGGTTGCGCCGCTCCCTCGCGGAAACAGTGCAACAACCAGCGGTCTTTGGCAGGGACTACCGTACTCGACCGCCCGAAAACCACCAAATCGATGGTGGTGCCGCCGCGCCTCGGGCGCTGCCGTCCGACTACGGCGCCAGCGGCGGCAGGCTCTTCGTCCCGGCGTCCGCGGTGTCGCCGTCCGCCGGGGCCTGCACCGAGAGCGCGCCGCCGAACTCGCTGTACCGGACGGTGTCGTCGACCGGGTCGGCGGGACCGGTCCCGGTGCGGTGCACCTCGGCCAGCTGGTCCTTGTCGTTCAGCAGCAGGTCGAGCACCAAAGGGCCGGGCCCGAGCGCCGCCCTGAGCGCCGCCCGCCGGTCGGCGCTCAGCTGGGTCTGGGCGGCGGTGTACGCGTCCGCGGTCAGGCTTACCCGGTAGTGCTGGAACGTTCCGTCGGCGGTCTGCTGCTCGCCCACCAGGGCCGGGTCCGGGGCCGCCACCGCCGCGGTGAGCGCCACCATCGGGTTGAGCCGGTCCACCATGGCGGAGTACGGGACCTCGCGCCGGCCGGCCGGGCCGGGGGCGGTGGCGAACTTCTCCCAGTGCCGGCCGCCCAGCCGGGCCGCGGTGGCCGGGTCGCCGCCCAGGTAGGCGGTGGTGTCCAGCACTATCACCCGCTCCGGGGCGCCGAGCCGGTCGAGCACCAGGACGGTCTTCGGCGCCCAGAACAGCATTCCGGTCGCGCTCTGCGTCCCCAGCCGGTAGCTGAACTTCGCCCGGCGGGCGGTGTCCATCTGAAGTTTCGCGGAGAGCAGTACCCCGTGCGGCGAGCGGTCGGTGGGCGTGGCGGACGGGCTGGCGGCCGTGGCGGGCGGCGAGGACTTCCCGTCCCCGCCGCCGCTGCCGCACCCGGCCAGCAGGCAGGCGGCCAGCACCGCGATCGCCGCCCGCCGCGCCACGCTCATCCCCGTACTCCTCCGCTTCCCGGTGATCCGGTCAGTTCTTCAGCATGTCCGCGAAGTCCATGACCTCGCTGTCGGCGGGTGCCTTGGCCTGCGGGGCGCTGCCGATCTCGGTGTACTTGAAGGTCTGCGGGCCGTCGAGGCCGATGCCCGTGTTGGTGGTGGTCTGCTGGAGCAGCTCGCACTTGCCGTTGATCCAGAAGTCGACCGTGGAGTTGTCGCCGTCCTTCTTCAACTGGTCGGTCACCAGCTGCCGCTGGCCGTCCGGGATCGGCAGCAGCTTGGCCAGCTGCTCGATCGGGGCCTCGCTGCGGTAGTGGACGGTGTCCACCCCGTCCACCTTCTCCTCGCCGACCCGGCTCAGCTTGCCCGCGGCGGCGTTGGCGGACAGCTGGGCGGCGGGCTGGAGCGCCACCAGCACCGCCGCGATCGAACCGTAGTCCTCGGCACCGCCGGCCTTGCCGCCGCCGGCCGACCCGGGGGCCAGCTTCAGCCACTTCTTGCCGTCCATCAGCGCGGCCGTCTCGGCGTCCAGGCTGGTGTAGAGCCCGCTGCCGACCGCGAGCATCCGCCTCTCCCCGCCCTTGTCCTTCAGCGACAGCTCCAGGGCGGGGGCGTCCCGGTTCCACGAGTACGAGCCGGAGCCGCCGTCCCCGGTGGCCCGGGTCAGCCTGGCGCCGCGGGCCTTCTCCATGACCGCGGCCGAGGCCAGCAGGGCCGCCTTCGGATCCGCCTTCGCATCGGGCTTCGGCGCCCCCGCCGCGCTGCCGCCGCCCGAGGCGGCCCCGCCGCCGCCCGGGGCGGCGGAGGAGGGCGTGGCTCCGGCGGACGCGGCGGCGTCCTTGGCGGTGTCGCCGCCGCCGCCACTGCTGCAGGCGGTCAGCCCGCCGAGCAGGAGCGCGGTCGCGGCAACGGCTGAGGCAAGGCGCGGGGTGCGCACAGGAGTCCCCCCTCATATGTCGTGCTCATCAGATTTTCTCGGACTCTAATCGATCGCCCCGAGGCCTGGACAAGGGGTACGACGACGGGCCCGCACCCCCGAGGGGGTACGGGCCCGTCGTACGGACTTCAGTCGCGCCCAGGACGCGGTCGCAGTGCGAGCTCAGGCTCAGACGGCGGCCGGGTCCTCCTCGACCATGAGGTTGCGGGTGCGGTTCGGGTCCACCTGGACACCGGGGCCCATGGTGGTCGAGAACGCGATCTTCTTGATGTAGCGGCCCTTGGCGGCGGCCGGCTTGGCCCGCAGGACCTCCTCGAGGGCGGCGGCGTAGTTCTCGACCAGCTGCTCGTCGGTGAAGGAGGCCTTACCGATGATCAGGTGCAGGTTCGAGTGCTTGTCGACGCGGAACTCGATCTTGCCGCCCTTGATCTCGTTCACGGCCTTGGCCACGTCCGGGGTCACGGTGCCGGTCTTCGGGTTCGGCATCAGGCCACGGGGGCCGAGGACGCGACCGAGGCGGCCGACCTTGCCCATGAGGTCCGGGGTGGCGACGACGGCGTCGAAGTCCAGACGGCCCTTGGCGACCTCGTCGATCAGCTCGTCCGAGCCGACGATGTCGGCGCCCGCAGCACGCGCGGCCTCGGCACGCTCGCCGGTCGCGAAGACCAGGACCCGAGCGGTCTTACCGGTGCCGTGCGGGAGGATGACGGTGCTGCGGACCATCTGGTCGGCCTTGCGCGGGTCGACACCCAGGCGCATGGCGACCTCGACGGTGCCGTCGAACTTGGTGGTGGAGGTCTCCCGGGCGAGGCGGACGGCCTCGAGCGGGGCGTAGATCCGGCTGCGGTCGACCTTGGCGTCCGCGGCCTTGAGAGCCTTGCTGCGCTTCACTGCTTCTCCTGAAGGTTGGGCCCCTCCTGCCGATAGGCGGGCCAGGAGGGTGGAGGAGTCGTGGTGTCAACGGGCCGCGCTGGCCCTACCACGGGGGGAACGACTAGGACTTTCAGCCCTCGACGGTGATGCCCATCGACCGGGCGGTGCCGGCGATGATCTTCTCCGCCGCGTCCAGGTCGTTGGCGTTCAGGTCGGGCATCTTGGTGGTGGCGATCTCGCGGACCTGGGCGCTGGTGAGCTTGGCGACCTTGGTCTTGTGCGGCTCGCTGGAGCCCTTGTCGATGCCCGCGGCCTTCAGGATGAGGCGGGCGGCCGGCGGCGTCTTCGTGATGAAGGTGAAGGAGCGGTCCTCGTAGACCGTGATCTCCACCGGCACGATCATGCCGCGCTGCGACTCGGTCGCGGCGTTGTAGGCCTTGCAGAACTCCATGATGTTGACGCCGTGCTGACCCAGCGCCGGGCCGACCGGCGGGGCCGGGTTGGCCGCACCAGCGTTGATCTGGAGCTTGATAAGCCCCGTGACCTTCTTCTTCTTGGGAGGCATGTCTCTCCGGGTCCTTCCGAGAGGTGGTTGCTGGTGTGTACGGGCCGGGGCGACACCCGGCCGGGAGTACACACATCGGACCAGGCTAACGCGGATGCGCCGCCTGGCCAAAACGGGTCCGGGGCAGAGCCGAAGCCCCGCCCCGGACCCGAAGACCTGTTAGTTCTTCTGGATCTGGTCGAAGGACAGCTCGACCGGGGTCTCCCGGCCGAAGATCTCGACCAGGCCCTTGACCTTCTTCGAGTCGGGGTTGATCTCGTTGATGGTCGCCTGCAGGGTCGCGAACGGGCCGTCGGTGACGGTGACCGAGTCACCGACCTCGAAGTCCAGCACCTGGACCTCGACCGGGCGGACCGGCGAGGCCTTGCCGGCCTCCTTGGCCGCCTTGCGCTCCACGTCGGGGGCGAGCATCTTGACGACCTCGTCCAGGGTCAGCGGGTACGGGTCGTACGCGTTGCCGACGAAGCCGGTGACACCCGGGGTGTTGCGGACGACGCCCCAGGACTCGGGGGTCAGGTCCATGCGCACCAGGACGTAGCCGGGGAGCTTGTTCTGGCGGATGGTCTTGCGGTCGCCGTTCTTGATCTGGACGACCTCCTCCTGCGGCACCTCGGCCTGGAAGATGTACTCCTCGACGTTCAGCGAGACCGCGCGCTGCTCCAGGTTCTGCTTGACCCGGTTCTCGTAGCCCGCGTAGGTGTGGATGACGTACCACTCGCCCGGCATGAACCGCAGCTCCTCGCGGAACTTGGCGACCGGGTCGACCTCGGCGGTCTCGACCTCGACCTCGGCTACGGCCTCGGCGAACGCCTCGTCCGCCGCAGCCTCGTCCGCGGACACCTCGTGCATCGCGGCGCTCTCGGCCGGCACGCCCGCCTCGGACTCGTCCGCAGCCTCGACCTCGTCCGCATCGGCGTCCGCCGCGTCGAGGATCTGCTCGGCAGCCTCGTCAGCCTCGGCGGCGGCGGCCGCGTCCAGCTCGGCGGCGTCGTACAGGGGGGACTCAGACACGGTGGCTGCTTCTTTCCTGGGATGTGGAGATGGAACGGCTCCGGAGCCACCCGGCGCCCTCGCGGGCCCGTGTGGATGAAGTCTCGGATACCTCAACAGTACCGAGTCAACGGTAGCGGGCTCCTGCGGTCGGCGCCGACAGCTCGACCCGGGCACCCAGCGCGATGGCGGGTGACCCGGGTCGGAGGTGGTTCGGGGAGGTGCGGATCAGCCGAAGATCCAGAAGGAGAGCTTTCCGAAGCCGGTGTCGAGGCCGTACACCAGGCCCATGATCACGACCACGAAGGTCACCACGACGCTGGTGTACTGGATCAGGTCGTTCCGGCTCGGCCAGACGACCTTGCGCAGCTCGGCGATGATCTGCCGGTAGAACAGCCCCATCCGGGCGAACACGCCCTTCTTGGCCCGCTTGCCGGACTTCTCGCCACCGGCCGCCTTGTTGGCCCGCTTGCGCTCACGCCGCGAGAGCGCCTTGTCCTCGGCGGCCGCGGTCTCGTTCGCGGGGTTGCCGCTCTCAGGCGTTGCGGTGGAGCCCGTGGTCTCGGTCACTCGTCCTCACCTGAATTCGGATCCTGCCGAACCTCGCTTGCGTGCCTGTGCAACACGGGCGATCCGGCGAAAGCAGTGCTGATCGGGGCCCTCTCCGCATCAAGCCCGCTCGCTCTGCGGAGCGAACGGGCTTACGTCGGATCAAGCAGCAGGGCAAGAGGGACTCGAACCCCCAACCGCCGGTTTTGGAGACCGGTGCTCTACCAATTGAGCTATTGCCCTACGGTGCCTCGCGGCTCCGGAGATGTCCCCAACCTACCGCATCCGGACCGCTGCGTGCTGTACGCCTCGGCGGATCCGCAGTTCGGGAGCCATCGAGCGATGAGTGTACGGGTTCTTCGGCGATTGGTCGAACCCCTTCCCCGCCACCCCCTCCGAAGCCCCGTCCGAAGCCCCGTCAGACGGCTCCCCCGCGGCGCACACATCGTGGACGGAGCGGTACGCATGCTGGAACCGCCGTGCCCGGCCCCCGCCGACTCTGCCACGATGCTGGTATGAGCGCTTCCACCCCCGCCACCATTCGTCCCGCAGACCGCCGCGTCTCCGCCCGCATCGGCGCCATCGCCGAGTCCGCGACCCTCGCGGTGGACGCCAAGGCCAAGGCCCTCAAGGCGGCCGGCCGCCCCGTGATCGGCTTCGGCGCGGGCGAGCCCGACTTCCCGACCCCCGACTACATCGTCGAGGCCGCCGTCGCCGCCTGCCAGGACCCGAAGAACCACCGCTACACCCCGGCCGGCGGCCTGCCCGAGCTGAAGGCCGCGATCGCCGCCAAGACGCTGCGCGACTCCGGCTACCAGGTGGAGGCCTCGCAGGTCCTGGTCACCAACGGCGGCAAGCAGGCGATCTACAACGCCTTCGCCGCCATCCTGGACCCGGGCGACGAGGTGATCGTCCCGGCGCCGTACTGGACCACCTACCCGGAGTCGATCCGGCTCGCCGGCGGTGTCCCGGTCGAGGTCGTCGCGGACGAGACCACCGGCTACAAGGTCTCGGTGGAGCAGCTGGAGGCCGCCCGCACCGAGAACACCAAGGTGGTGCTGTTCGTCTCGCCGTCCAACCCGACCGGCGCGGTCTACACCGAGGCCGAGGCCCGGGCGATCGGCGAGTGGGCGCTGGAGCACGGCCTGTGGGTGCTCACCGACGAGATCTACGAGCACCTGGTCTACGGCGGCGCGAAGTTCACCTCGCTGCCCGCGCTGCTGCCCGCCCTGCGCGACAAGTGCATCGTGGTCAACGGCGTGGCCAAGACCTACGCCATGACCGGCTGGCGGGTGGGCTGGCTGATCGGCCCCCAGGACGTGGTCAACGCCGCCGCCAACCTGCAGTCGCACGCCACCTCCAACGTCTCCAACGTGGCCCAGCGCGCCGCCCTGGCCGCCGTCTCCGGCGACCTGGACGCCGTCGCCGAGATGCGCACCGCCTTCGACCGCCGCCGCCAGACCATCGTCCGGATGCTCAACGAGATCGACGGTGTGTTCTGCCCCGAGCCGCAGGGCGCCTTCTACGCCTACCCGTCCGTCAAGGGCCTGCTGGGCAAGGAGATCCGCGGCAAGCGCCCGCAGACCTCCGCCGAGCTGGCCGCGCTGATCCTCGACGAGGCCGAGGTCGCGGTCGTCCCCGGCGAGGCCTTCGGGACCCCGGGCTACCTGCGGCTGTCCTACGCACTCGGCGACGCCGACCTGGTCGAGGGCGTCAGCCGGATGCAGAAGCTGCTGGGCGAGGCCCGCGACTGACGGTCCCTCGCGCGTGGCGCCCCCTTCACCCCTTCGAGGGACCTGAAGGGGGCGCTTCCCGTTCCCGCCCTCGATGCGGCAGGATTCGTGAATGGATCCCCTGCGCGACGTACGGGCGCTTCCCAAGGCCCACCTGCACCTGCACTTCACCGGCTCGATGCGGCCCGCGACCCTGCTGGAACTGGCCGCCAAACACCGCGTCCGCCTGCCCGAAGCGCTGAGCTCGGGCCGGCCGCCGAAGCTGCGGGCCACCGACGAGCGCGGCTGGTTCCGCTTCCAGCGGCTGTACGACACCGCCCGCTCGGTGCTGCGCGAGGAGGAGGACATCCGGCGGCTGGTCCTGGAGACCGCGGAGGACGAGCGCCGGGACGGCTCCCGCTGGCTGGAGATCCAGGTCGACCCGACCTCGTACGCCCCGCGCCTCGGCGGCCTGATCCCGGCCCTGGAACTGATCCTGGACGCCGTCAAGGACGCCTCCGAGCGGACCGGGGTGGGAATCCGGGTGCTGGTCGCCGCGAACCGGATGAAGTCGCCGATGGACGCCCGTACCCTCGCCCGGCTGGCCGTCCGCTACGCCGACCGGGGCGTGGTCGGCTTCGGCCTCTCCAACGACGAACGGCGCGGTCTGGCAAGGGACTTCGACCGGGCCTTCGCGATCGCCCGCAAGGCCGGGCTGCTGGCCGCCCCGCACGGCGGCGAGCTCGCCGGACCCGAGTCCGTCCGGGACTGCCTGGACGACCTGGGCGCCGGCCGGATCGGCCACGGCGTCCGGTCGGCCGAGGACCCCCGGCTGGTGCAGCGCCTGGCCGACCGCCAGATCACCTGCGAGGTCTGCCCCGCCTCCAACGTCGCGCTCGGCGTCTACGAGCACGCCGAGCAGGTCCCGCTGCGACGGCTCTTCGACGCCGGCGTCCCGCTCGCCCTCGGCGCCGACGACCCCCTGCTGTTCGGCTCCCGCCTGGCCGACCAGTACGAACTGGCCCGCACCGCCCATGGTTTCACCGACCAGGAGCTCGCCGAGCTGGCCCGCCAGTCCGTCCGCGGCTCGCGCGCTCCCGATGACGTCCAGAAGGTGCTGCTTGCCGACATCGACGCCTGGCTGACCCAGTAGCGGCCGGCGGCCGTGCCGGCCGCCGGAGCACCCGCTACAGGCTCACACCCACCATCACCGGCTCGTTGACCAGCTCCACGCCGAAGGCGTCCCGCACGCCGTCCCGGATCGCCCGCGCCAGCGCCAGCAGGTCCTCGGTGGTCGCGCCGCCCCGGTTGGTCAGCGCCAGGGTGTGCTTGGTGGACAGGGTGGCCGGCCCGCTGCCCCAACCCTTGCCGAAGCCGGCCTGGTCGATCAGCCAGGCGGCGGAGGTCTTGGTGCAGCCGTCCGGCGCGGGGTAGGCGGGGGCGGTGCGCCCGTCGAGCCGGGCCCGGAACGCGGCGAGCTGATCGGCCGTCAGGATCGGGTTGGTGAAGAAGGAGCCGGCCGACCAGGTGTCGTGGTCCGCCGGGTCCAGCACCATGCCCTTGCCCGCCCGCAGCCGCAGCACCGCCTCGTACGCCGTCCGCAGGTCGACCCGCTGCTCGGCCTCGACCCCCAGGGTCTTCGCCACCTCGGCGTACTTCACCGGCGAGGACTGCCCGGCGGCGTCCTCCAGGGCGAACCGCACCCGGAGCACCACGTAGCGGTCGGGCTGCTCCTTGAAACGGCTGTGCCGGTAGGAGAACGCGCACTCGGCGCCGCTCAGCGTGACCGTCTCACCGGCCGCGCGGTCGTACGCGACGACCTCGGTGATGCTGCTGGCCACCTCCTGGCCGTACGCGCCGACGTTCTGCACCGGGGTGGCCCCGGCCGAGCCGGGGATGCCGGCCAGGAACTCGATGCCCGCCAGCCCCTTGTCGACGGTACGGGCCACGGCGTCCGCCCAGACCTCGCCGGCGGCGAGCTCCAGGGTGGCGCCGTCCAGCTCGAAGCCGCCGGTGGCGATCCGCAGCACGGTGCCGTCGAACCCGGCGTCCCCGATCACCAGGTTGGAGCCGCCGCCGATGACCAGCAGCGGCTCACCGGCTTCGTCGGCCTCCCGGACGGTGGCGATGACCTCGGCGTCGGTGGTGGCGGTGACCAGACGGCGGGCCGGGCCGCCGAGCCGGAGGGTGGTCAGCGGGGCGAGCGGGGCGTCGTGTTCTACAAGCACGCGCTCCAGACTACGGGGTGCCCCCGGGCTGCTCGCCCGGCCTCCGCCCGTCCGGACGCGGAGCCCGGACGGTGGCACAGCCGCCCGCCGCGGCGGGTGCGGCACCGCTCGGCCGCGGCTCGGTGGCGGTGGGCACGCCGGACGGCACCGGGGCCCGGGGAGGCGGTGCAGCGTCCCCGGGCCCCGGCCTGCGCCCCGGTCAGCCGAGCTGGACCACGGCCCGGGACATCCCGAGCACCTTCTGGCCGCCGCTGGTCGCCACCAGGTCGACCCGCACCCGCCGGTCGTCCAGCAGGGCCGCGACCTTGCCGGTGACCTCGATCACCGCGCCGACGCCGTCGTTGGGCACCGGCACCGGCCGGGTGAACCGCACCCCGTACTCGACCACCGCGCCCGGGTCGCCGACCCAGTCGGTGATCACCCGGGCGGCCTCGGCCATGGTGAACATGCCGTGCGCGATGACGTCGGGCAGGCCGACCTCCAGCGCGAACTTCTCGTTCCAGTGGATCGGGTTGAAGTCGCCCGAGGCGCCCGCGTAGCGGACCAGGGTGGCCCGGGTGACCGGGAAGGACCGGGCCGGCAGCTCGGTGCCGACCGCGACCTCGTCGAAGCTGATCGCCATGGCTGCTACTCCCCCGCCTCGTCCGCGGCCCGCGCCACCAGCGTCATGAACGCGGTGACCACGTGCTCGCCACTGTCGTCGTGCACCTCGCCGCGGACCGACAGGACGTCGTTGCCCGCCAGCGACTTGATCGAGTCGATGGTCACGGTGACCGCCAGCCGGTCACCGGCCCGCACCGGGCGGGTGTAGGCGAACTTCTGGTCGCCGTGGACCACCCGGGAGAAGTCCAGACCCAGCTCCGGATCGTTGACCACCTGCGCCGCGGCCTGGTACGTGATCACGAACGGGAAGGTCGGCGGGGCGATCACGTCCGGGTAGCCGAGCGCCTTGGCCGCCTCGGGGTCGGTGTAAGCCGGGTTGGCGTCGCCGATCGCGACGGCGAACTCGCGGATCTTCTCCCGGCCGACCTCGTACGGCGGGGTGGGCGGGTACGTCCGCCCGATGAACGAGGGGTCGAGCGCCATGGGCAACTCCTCCGACTACTGATCAGAACTTTTCACGACCTGTGGGGGCCGTGCGGGAGCAACGCAAAAAGCTCCAGGCCGCGCCCCTTGCGGGATGCGGCCTGGAGCCAAGAGCCTTTGTCACACAGGCCCGACGACGCCCTGCTGGGTCAGCGGGTCTCGCGGTGCGCGGTGTGCGAGTTGCAACGGGGGCAGTGCTTCTTCATCTCAAGACGGTCCGGGTCGTTGCGCCGGTTCTTCTTGGTGATGTAGTTCCGCTCCTTGCACTCCACGCAGGCCAGCGTGATCTTCGGGCGGACGTCGGTGGCAGCCACGGGAGTGCCTTCCTTGGACAACGAATAAGAACACAACAAGAGTAGCCGATCGGGAGTTCGATCTCCCGATCGACTACGCGGGTAGCGGTGACCGGACTTGAACCGGTGACACAGCGATTATGAGCCGCTTGCTCTACCAACTGAGCTACACCGCTTAGATGATCAGATCTCACACCGAGGCGTGAGTCCTCTCACCAGAGCCCCCAAACGGAATCGAACCGTTGACCTTCTCCTTACCATGGAGACGCTCTACCGACTGAGCTATAGGGGCGAACGAGGAAGACATTACACGGTTCCGGGCCAGAGGTGAAATCCGCATCCGACACGGAAGATCCCAGGTCGACGCTCCGGACGGACGCTTCGATCCCAGACTCGCGTTCGAGCGCCGCCTGGGAACCCACGGCCCGACCCGATACGACTTTTGCCCGCCTCCGAGCGCCCCGGCGCCACTCCCCATAGGCTCGACCCCCAGTGATCTTGCGGCTCGCGGGGCGCCCTGGGCCGCCGGACAGCGAGGAGCCGGCCGATGAGCGCTGACAGCACACCCGCCGACGGCCCCGGGGCCGGGCGGGCCGGTCAGCCGCCCTCCTCCCCCCGCCCCGGGCCCGAGGGACCGCTCAGCCACGGCCCGGTCCTGCTGCTCACCGGCGCCAAGCTGGCCGACGGCCGGGTCGTGGACGTGCGGATCAGCGGCGACCGGATCCAGGCCGTCGGCACCAGCGGCAGCCTCGGCCCGCTCCCCGCCCTCCCGGGCGCCCCGACCGCCACCACCGGCGCCCGGATCGACCTGGGTGGCTATGTGCTCCTGCCCGCCCCGGCCGAGGCGCACGCCCACCACGACGCCGCCTTCTCCGCCGCGCCGACCGCCCCGCCCCCCGAGGGATCGGCGGCCCTGGTCCGCCGGGTCACCGAGGCCGCCCTCACCTCGCTCGGCTACGGCGCGACCGCGCAGCGCACCCACGTCCGGATCGGCGACGTCCACGGCCTGCGCCGGTTGGAGGCCGTCCTCGCCGCCCGGCAGGCCCTGCGCGGGCTCGCCGAACTCCAGACGGTCGCCATGCCCCGGCTGCTCACCGGCCTCGCCGGGGCCGACGGACGCGCCCAACTGCGCGAGGCCCTCAGGCTCGGCGCCACCGCCGCCGGGGGCTGCCCCGACCTCGACCCCGACCCCGTCGGCTACGTCCAGGTGCTGCTGGAGGCCGCCCGCGAGGCCGACTGCCCGGTCGACCTGCACACCGCCGCCGCCGACACCGCCCAACTCGCCCGGATCACGGGCCTGTTGGCCCCCCTGCGGCCACGGGTCGCGCTCGGTCCGTGCAGCGCGCTGACACCCGGCGCGTCCACCGTGCTGGCCGCCGGCGGCATCCGGCTGGTCTGTCTGCCGCAGAACGGCTGCTGCTCCGGGCTCGAAGGCCCGCCGACCGGACTGCGCCCTTCACTGGTACGGGAGTTGACCGATGCCCGGATCCCGCTCACGGCCGGCAGCGGCGCCCTGCGCGACCTCAGCAATCCGGTCGGCCGGGCCGACCCGCTGGAGTCCGCGTACCTGCTCGCGGCGGGTGGCACGCTCGATGCCCAGGCCGCGTACGAGGCGGTCAGCAACCAGGCCAGGATCACCCTCGGGCTGCCTCCGGTACGGGTGGACGCGGGCTTCCCCGCCGAGCTGCTCGCGGTGCGCGGCGACAGCGTCGCCGGGGCGCTGGCCGGTGGGCACAGCCGTCTCGTGGTGCACTGCGGACGGATCGTCAGCCGCACCAGCGCGGTCCGCGAGTTCGCGGACACCGTGGCCCTCGCGCTGCCCCGCCAGTGCGGCCCCGGCTGACCGCCAGCACCGGGAGACGGCTGTGCCCACCGGCCAGCGCCCCGGCGCGCGCACGGCTCCTCGCGCCGCCGGAATGCGCCCTGGAGGCGCCGGCCCGGGCAGCCGCCGTACGCGTGACTCGTCTCCCCGGTACGGCGGCGCCCTCAACTGCCCGAACGGGCATCGCGGCCGGTGGGCCCCCACGCCCACCGCGCGGCCGGCTGCGGCACCCCCACGGAGCAGCGCCGGCTCTCGGCCACGAGGCTATCCGCCGACAGGGCCCGCCACCGGCCGCGCTGACGCGCTCTTGGCGGGCAACGGCCCGCTCTTGACGCATCGTTGACGAACGAAGCCCCGACCGCTCACGCGGTCGGGGCTTCGCGGGCCCTGCGCCGCGCCTCAGGCGTTCTCGGGGGCCGGGAGCTCCTCGTGCTCGGACCGCACCGACGGCTCGCCGCGGCGGACCGCGCCGGGGGCGCGGCGGGTCGGGTGGTAGGCCCGCCCGGCCGAGGTGAGCTGCCACGGGACGCTGATCACCATCACACCGGGGGTGAACAGCAGCCGGCTCTTCAGCCACAGCGCCGACTGGTTGTGCAGCACGTGCTCCCACCAGTGGCCGACCACGTACTCGGGGATGAAGACCGCGACGGCGTCCCTGGGGGTGGTGCGGCGGATCGAGCGGACGTACGCGACGACCGGCTTGGTGACCTCGCGGTACGGGGAGTCCAGCGCCTTCAGCGGGACCTCGATCCCGTACTCCTCCCACTTGGCCTCCAGCTCCTCGGTGTCGTCCTTGTCGACGGCCACCGTCACGGCCTCCAGCACGTCCGGGCGGAACGCCTCGGCGTAACCGAGGGCGCGCAGCGTGGGCCGGTGCAGCTTGGAGACCAGGACGATGCCGTGGACCTTGGACGGACGGACCGCCTCCTCGCGGGGGTCGTTTACGGCCAGCTCCTCGGCGACCGAGTCGTAGTGCTTGCGGATGCCGCGCATCATCGCGAACAGCACGAGCGCCGCCACCACGGCGAGCCAGGCGCCCTCGGTGAACTTGGTGGCCATCACGATCACCAGCACCAGGCCGGTGGTGAGCGCGCCGAAGGCGTTGATCACCCGGGAGCGCTGCGCCGAGCCGCGCACCGAGGGGTCGGTCTCCCCGTCCAGGACCTTGTTCCAGTGCCGGACCATGCCGATCTGGGACAGCGTGAAGGAGGTGAACACACCCAGGATGTACAGGTGGATCAGGTTGTTGACGTTCGCCTTGTAGGCCCACAGCAGCGCGATGTTGACCACGGCCAGTGCGATGATGCCGTTCGAGAAGGCCAGCCGGTCGCCCCGGGTGTGCATCTGCCGGGGCAGGTAGCTGTGCTGGGCGAGGATCGAGCCGAGCAGCGGGAAGCCGTTGAAGGCGGTGTTCGCGGCCAGGACCAGGACCAGCGCGGTGGCCGCCTGGATCACGTAGAACAGGATGCTGTGGTCGCCGCCGAAGACCGCGGCGGCCAGCTGGGCGATCACGGTCGGCTGGGAGTAGCTGTGGCAGTCGCCGACGTACCCGATCAGCTGGCAGCTGTCGTCGGTCTTGTGCACCTTGGCGACCAGTGCCAGCACGGTGACGCCGACGAACATCAGCACGGCGATCAAGCCCATCGCGCTCATGGTCCGGGCGGCGTTCCTGGCCTTCGGCTCGCGGAAGGCCGGCACGCCGTTGGAGATCGCCTCGACCCCGGTCAGCGCGGTACAGCCGGAGGCGAAGGCGCGCAGGCCGAGCATCAGCAGACCGATGCCCTTGAGGGTGTCGTTGTGGTCGATCGGCGCGATGCCGTACTGGGCGCTGGCGGCCACCGGGGTGTGCCCGAAGGCCATCTTGATCACGCCGGTCACGATCATCAGCAGGATGCCGCCGATGAACAGGTACGTCGGCGCGGCGAAGGCCTTGCCCGACTCCCGCACTCCGCGCAGGTTCATCGCGGCGAGCAGCGCCACGAAGGCGACGGCCATCGGGACCCGGTAGTCGTCGATGCCCGGGAACGCCGAGATGATGTTGTCCACGCCGGAGGCCACCGACACCGCGACGGTCATCACGTAGTCGACCAGCAGTGCCGCCGCCACCACCAGGCCCGGCTTGGCCCCGAGGTTCCTGGTCACCACCTCGTACGAGCCGCCGCCCCCCGGATAGGCGTGCACCACCTGGCGGTAGGACATCACCACGACCGCCATCAGCGCGACCACGGCCGCCGCGATCCACGGGGTCAGGTACAGGAACGCGGTGCCACCGACGGTGAGCACCAGCAGGATCTCCTCGGTGGCGTAGGCCACCGAGGAGAGCGGGTCGGAAGCGAAGATCGGCAGGGCGAGGCGCTTGGGCAGCAGCGTCTCGCCCAGTTCCTCGCTGCGCATGGCCTTACCGATCACAAGGCGCTTGAGCGCCTGGGGCACGTTGAACACAGCAGCGAGCGTAAGACGCTCTAACGAGGTCTTAATGGGCCCATACGACCCCCGACACGCCACCCACTCACCCGGCTGGAGCAGCGTTTACCCAGGTCGGAGTAGTTGGCGCGAGCGTCTCGCGCCGGGCCCGCAGTGGTCTGCGGGCCCGGCGTTAAGGGTCCGTCAAGATGTCGAGCTGTAATCGGGATATGGGGCAACGGTTACCTTTCAGCCGGTTCACAGCCCGTTGACAGCCCGTTTCCAGCTACGCCGCCCGCGCTACATCCGAAGCCGCAGCCGGCAGACCGCGGCGTCGGTCCGGCGGCGCAGCGCCCGGTCGATCACCGCGCCGCGCTGGTTCTGCAGCGCGCGCTGCCAGAACTTGGCGGGCTCGACCTCGGGGATCAACACGGTGATCCGCTCGTAGGAGCGTTCGACGCTGAGCTCGTTGACGTACGCCGCCAGCGGAGCGCCGAGCCTGCGGTGCGCGTCCGGCACCTCGACCAGCGGGACGCCCGGCTCCCACAGCTCCCAGTCGCGGCGCAGCGCCTCGGCGGCCTGCCTGTCCTCGGCGTCCGGGCTGGTGTGCACCACGGTGACGGCCATGACCTCGTCGCCGAGCGAGACCGCGGCCGTCAGGGCGTCCCTGGTCAGCCGGGAGATCGCGGTGACCGGGACGAGGACCAGCGAGCGCTGCCGGGTCACCGGGCCCGGCAGGCGGCCCAGCTCCAGCCGCTCGCCGATCCGGTCGTAGCTGCGGTGCACCAGCTCGAACAGCGCGACCAGCAGCGGCAGCGCGAGGCAGATGCCCCAGGCGCCCTCGGTGAACTTGGTGCCGGTGACCACGACGGTGGCGGTGCCGGTGAGCACCGCGCCGAAGCCGTTGAGCAGGGCCTTGCCGCGCCAGCCGGACCCGCGCTCGCCCTTCCAGTGCCTGACCATGCCCACCTGGCAGATGGTGAAGCCGACGAAGACGCCGATGGAGAAGAGCGGCACCAGGCTGTTGACGTCACCGCCGGAGCCGACCAGCAGCACCGCCGAGGCCAGCGAGAGGAAGAGCACGCCGTGCCGGTGCACCTGGTGGTCGGCGCGCAGCGCGAAGACGTGCGGCAGGTTGTTGTCCCGGGCCAGCAGGTGCATCAGCACGGGCAGTCCGCCGAAGGAGGTGTTGGCGGCCAGTCCCAGCAGGATCACGGTGGAGAACTGCACCAGGTAGAAGCCGAAGCCGTGGCCGAGCGAGGCGTCCGCCAACTGGGCGAGCACGGTGACGCCCTCGACCGGCTGGAGGTGGAACCGGCCGATCAGTACGGCCAGGCCGATCAGCATCACGCCGAGCAGCGCGCCGAGCGCGACCTCGGTGTGCTGGGCGCGTCTGACCCTGGGCGTACGGAACGACGGGACGGCGTTGGCCACCGCCTCGACGCCGGTCAGCGCCGAGCAGCCGGCCGCGAAGGCCTTGAGCAGCAGCAGCGCGCCGACCGTGGTGGCGTTGTCCGCCAGGGAGGAGGCGTGCCCGGCAGCGGCCGCGGTGCTGGCGGGCGCGGACCGGAACAGTCCGGCCACGATGATCGCCAGGATGGAGAGCACGAAGACGGCCGTCGGGGCCATGAACCACCGGGCCGACTCGGCGACCCCACGCAGGTTCACCGCGGTGACCAGGGCCAGTACGCCCAGGCAGAGCCAGACCCGCTGGTCGTACAGCTCGGGCACGGCGGAGGTCAGCGCGGCGACGCCGGCGGTGACGGAGACCGCCACGTTCAGGATGTAGTCGATGACCAGCGAGGCGGCCGCGGTCAGCGCGGCCCGACGGCCGAGGTGCGCCTTGGCGACCGCGTACGAGCCACCGCCGTCCGGGAAGGCGGCGATCACCTGCCGGTAGGAGGCCACCAGCACGGCCAGCAGCACGGCGATGGCGACGGTGACCGGAAGCGTGAACCCGAGGCCGTACGCCCCCGCGGCGGCCAGCACCAGCACGATCGACTCGGGACCGTACGCCACCGAGGCCATCGCGTCCAGCGACAGGGCTGCCAGGCCGCCGAGGACGGTCAGCTTGTCGCGGGAGTGCGCGTCCTCGTGCGGGGCGCCGGTATCAGGTGGCTCCTCATCCACGGCGAGGAAACCCGCCGGGCGCTCCATGTCGGTGCCGGGCATCGGCCTGACCTCCATTGTTCGGTGTGCTCCGATCGTGGCCGGGGCCGGGGCGCGGACAGCTTCTCCTGACGCCTTCTTGACGCTCCGACCGGGCGAACTGACGCGGTGTTGACGGCGTGTCCGCTCGCGCGCCGGCGGCGCGCCTCGACGCGCGAGCGGACGTGCCGTCAGGGGCGCGGTGCGCAAGGAGTGGGCGGGGCGCAGGACGGGGGAGCCGGACGGGCGCCTGCGCCGGGCCGGAGCGGAGCACAGCAGAGCGGAGCTCGTCCAAGTTCGAGGAGGCGAGCGGGAGGCCCCGCCTCGGCGCACCCCCGAGGCTTCCGCTCGCCCCGCCGGACCTACACGGGCGGGGCGAGCCGGGTGACGCGTATCCGGCGCCGCGGGAGGGCGGCCGGGAGCGAGCCGGCCAGGGCGGCGGCGGTGAGGAGCGCGAAGCGGGCCGGTTCGACCCCCAGGCCCGCCCAGCCGAGCTCGGCGAAGCGGTGGACGACGAAGCCGTCGTAGAACAGCCAGCCGGCTCCGGCGATCATCGGCGCTGCCAGCGGGCGCGAGACCGTACCGAGTACGCCGCAGAGCACGGCGTACGCGCCCAGCGCGAACCAGCTCGGCCGCAACTCCCCCACCCCGGCGAGCGTCCCGGCCAGTGCGGCACCGCCGACAAGCCCGAGCGCCATCGACATGTCCGGCGCCAGCCGGAAGGTGACCGGACGGTACCAGTGGCTACCGGGCCTGGCCCGGTACAACCGCACGGCACGCCCCTCAGCGCCGGAAGGCGAGTTCGAGGTCCTCGACCGTTTCGGGCGTCCGCGGGTGCCAGAGCGCACGGAGGTCGCCGAGGCCGCGGAGCGGCCAGTACCGACGGTGCTCCAGTTCGCGCTGGAGCTCGGGCCTGGGCACCGCGAGCACCGGGCAGGTGGCGTGCCGCAGGCAGTACCGGGCGACCGAGGGGCGCAACCGGCTGCCGTGTCCGGCGCCGATCACCAGGACGTCGCCCGGCCGGTCCGCCAACCGCACCAGGGCGAAACCGGGTTCACTGCGGACGACCTCGGACTGGAAGCGCGCCCCGAGGTCGGCAGGCGCACCGCCGAAGGCCTCGTCCAACGCGGTGCGCAGCCGGTCGACCGCGGCGGCCCGGACGGCCGAGAGCAGCGGTGGACAGGGCGAGCGCCGGTACCCGTGCTCCCCGCCCGGCGGCTCCCAGACCAGGACGGCGAGCACCTCGGCATCGGTGCGGCGGGCTTCGGCGACGGCCTGGTGCAGCGCGGCCAGGCTGCCCAGAGATCCGCTGACGCCGACCACCAGACGGCGCTGCGCGCCGTACTCCCGGCTGTGCTCCATCTCCGCCCTCCACTCGCTCCGGCCCGGCCTTCCGGCTCGGTCCCTCCCAGCGAAGCAGCGGCGACGGGCGGCGCGATCGCCCTTGACGAAGCCCTGACGGGGCGGCGGGGGATCCCTACGCGGCCCTGACGGGGCCTGGACGGATCGGCGTCGACGGCGGACCCCGGGGAGCGCGCACCGGGTGCGGGGGCGAGCGGCCGGGTGTCCCGGCGGGCGCCGGTTGGGAAGACGATCAGCTCTGGCGAAGGCCCCCGGCAGTACTCCGGAACGATCTTCAGCGGGGAGGCTGACTGGCCGCCCACCCCCCGGAGCAACACTCTGCTGCCATTCAGATGTAATTGCAAGCCATACGCAATAGTGTTGCCCGGGCACGGCGAACACCTGTGCAGCACAGCTGAACCACAGCGACTAGGAGCTCTCTCAACCATGGCTCAGTACACGCTCCCCGACCTTCCGTACGACTACTCCGCGCTGGAGCGCGCGATGTCGGCGGAGATCCTCGAACTGCACCACTCCAAGCACCACGCCGCCTACGTCAAGGGCGCCAACGACACCGTCGAGCAGCTCGCCGAGGCCCGCGACAAGGAGCAGTTCGGCGGCCTGGTCGGCCTGCAGAAGACGCTCGCCTTCCACCTCTCCGGCCACGTCCTGCACTCGCTCTTCTGGCAGAACCTCTCCCCCGAGGGCGGCGACCGCCCCGACGGCGCCCTCGCCGACGCCATCACCGAGCACTTCGGCAGCTTCGAGGCCTTCCAGAAGCAACTCACCACCGCCACCGTCGGCGTCCAGGGCTCCGGCTGGGGCATCCTCTCCTGGGAACCGCTCGGCCAGCGCCTGATCGTCGAGCAGGTCTACGACCACCACGGCAACGTCGGCCAGGGCACCACCCCGCTGCTCGCCTTCGACGCCTGGGAGCACGCGTACTACCTGCAGTACCGGAACGTCCGCCCGGACTACGTCACCCGCCTCTGGGACGTCGTCAACTGGCAGGACGTCTCCGCCCGCTTCGCCGCGACCCAGGCCTGACCCTCCCCGGCCGGGAGCCGCCACCCGGCGCGGCCCCGGCCCCGAGCACCTGCCGCGACGGCCTTCACGACGGCACGACGCGGCACGACGAAAAACGGCCCCTGATCTGCGTTTCCGCAGATCAGGGGCCGTTTCTCTATCCTGTGGCTGGTGCAGGGTTCGAACCTGCGTAGCTTGCGCGACAGATTTACAGTCTGCTCCCTTTGGCCGCTCGGGCAACCAGCCAGGATTTTGGCCTCCCGGGGTTTGCCCCGTTCGACTTGGTAAACCATACCTGATGGATGGGGGTGGTTCGCCACTCGGTAGGCGGCCGCCGGGAACCCGGCGGACCCGGAAGCGATCCCGGGCACCGCGTGGCTGTCGCGGGCGGGCGGGTACGGCGCTGGATAGGCTTGGGCGGCACCTGCTCCGTGCGGGCGGGGGCGGACCGTGAAGCCAGAGCATCAAGGAGACCAACACACATGGCCGACTCCAGTTTCGACATCGTCTCGAAGGTCGAGTGGCAGGAGGTCGACAACGCGATCAACCAGACCTCCCGCGAGATCGCCACCCGCTTCGACTTCAAGAACGTCGGCGGCGAGATCAGCCGGTCGGGCGAGAAGATCGAGATGAAGGCCAACGGCGAGGAGCGGGTCAAGGCCATCCTGGACGTGCTCCAGAGCAAGTTCATCAAGCGCGGGCTCTCGCTCAAGGCGCTGGACGCGGGCGACCCGCAGCTCTCCGGCAAGGAGTACAAGATCTTCGCGAACGTGAAGGAGGGCATCTCCCAGGACGATGCCAAGAAGGTCGCGAAGATCATCCGCGATGAGGGCCCCAAGGGGGTCAAGGCTCAGGTTCAGGGCGACGAGCTGCGGGTCACCTCGAAGAGCCGGGACGACCTGCAGGCGGTCCAGGCGCTGCTCAAGGGCAAGGACCTCGACTTCGCGATCCAGTTCGTGAACTACCGCTAAACAGGCCCTGGGCCTGCGAAAACGCTGGTTTTCGCAGGCCAGGGCACACGAGGGCGCAGTGCTGACCACAGCCTGCGCCCTCGGTGTTGCCCACCCTCTTGCGGCCGGGCGCCGGGCACGGCACGCTCCTGCTCGCGGACGACCAAGCCATTGTCCGCGGCGGCCTGCGGCTCACCCTGGAGGACCGGGACGACATCACCGTGGTCGGCGAGGTCGCCGACGGCGCCGAGGCGGTGGACCTGGCCCGGCGGCTACGCCCGGACGCGTGCCTGGTCGACATCCGGACACCGGGACCGGACGGCATCGAGGCCACCCGCGCCCCGGCCGGGCCCGGGGTGGCCGCCCCGCTGCGGGTGGTGATCGTCACCACCTTCGACCTCGACGAGTACGTCTACGGGGCGCTGCACGCCGGGTGGACCGCCGCCGGCCGGGTCAGCGCTCCAGCCAGCCCTCCGTGTGCCGGTGCCTGCCGAGGCCGACCGCCTCGAACTCGTCCTCCCCGTACGGGCGGTGGGCGCCGAGGCGGCGCAGCACCTGGGATATCGGACTGCCTTCGGCCGGGAAGGACTCACCGACCGCGACACCGACCGGGCCGAGTGCGATCTTCCCGTCCAGCCAGACCGCGCCCTGCTGGCTACCCCGGCCACCGAAGTAGTCGGCCTCGACATAGGCGATCGGGCCGGCCTTGGACCACGCGTTCAGCCTGCGTTCGAACCCCCGGGGGAAGAAGGTGAAGCCCGCCACCACCGCGCCCTCGTGCTGGTCGAGAGAGTCGAGGAGTTCGGCGGTCAGCGGGATCAGGGCCAGCTCCTGCTGCAGCTGCACAGCCCGCGCGAGCCGGACCTCCGCGGCCACCACATTGGCCAGTTCGACCGAGGCGATCAGCGCTCTGAGTTCGTATGACACTCAGTCATTCTGCGCTACTTATGGCATACCGGGCCACAGGAATATTCGAACTGACTATTTATTAGATCTTCTGCCAAGTTCCGGCCGGGTCAGGACGGCCGGAACCGAGTCCCGGGAATGCGGGACCGCTTGGCGGTGCCGGGTCCCGGCCCGACAGACTGACCGGATGACCAAGCCGATCCGCCCCACCCCCGAGCAGCTCGCCGCCGCCCAGGGCACCACCATCCCGGACGTCACCGCTCCCGGACTGCGGGTGCTGTTCTGCGGGATCAACCCCGGTCTCTGGTCGGGCGCCACCGGTCACCACTTCGCCCGTCCCGGCAACCGGTTCTGGCCGGCGCTGCACCGCTCGGGATTCACCCCGCGCCAGTTCCGGCCGGACGAACAGCGGGAGTTGCTCGCACTCGGCCTGGGCATCACCAACGTCGTCGCGCGCACCACGGCCAAGGCGGACGAACTGACCGCCGAGGAGTACCGGCAGGGCGGCGCGGGGTTGGTGGAACGGGTGGAACGCCTGCGGCCCCGGGTACTGGCCGTGCTGGGGATCGGCGCGTACCGGACCGCCTTCGGCAGGCCGCGCACCCGGATCGGCCGGCAGCCGGAGCGGATCGGCGACACCGAGGTGTGGGTACTGCCCAACCCCAGTGGCCTGAACGCCCACTACACACTGGACGGGCTGGCGGCGGAGTTCCGCGCGCTGCGCGAGGCACTGCCGCCCGCCGACTGACGCCCCGCGGCGGGGAGTTCGGCCGACCGGAGTTCCCGGTACGGGGCACGGACGGGCGGGCGAATGCGGGGTGCCGACGCTCACCGGGAGGTTCGCCGCGCCCGCGCCAGCACCCGCAGCGGCGCCACCACTCCGTACCCCACGTCCCGTCGGAGCGCCCCGCCCCCGCGCGCTCGACCGCACGCAACTGGCACTCCATCAACTCGATCATCGCTCGCCCCACCGGCCGCAGTCCGGGCGCGCTGAGCCCGACCACGTCCCGCGCCGCGTCCAGCGCCGTTCCCGCCTGCCCGCGCAGCTCGGCCAGCAGCGCCCGCACCGCGCCGCTGTCCACGCCCTGCTCCAGCTCGGCCCGGGTGACCTTGTGCCGGTCCAGCTGATCGCGCGGGATGCAGAGCCGGCCCTCCCGCAGGTCCCCGGCGAGGTCGGCCAGGAAGTCCACCCGCTGCGCCGCGTCCACGAACCGCCGCCAACCGGCCGCCTCCTGCGCGCCCGGCCCGCCCTGGTACTGCAGCCCGGCGAAGACCAGCAGCCCCGGGCAGGCGTAGTCGTCCAGGTACGCCTGGTAGTCACCCTCGGTGCCGAAGCCGGCGAAGGACGCCTCGACGGCGGCCGCCCCGCCCAGGAAGGCCGACACCCAGGAGGTCGGCAGCCCCCGCTCGGCCACCGCGTGCGCGTATGCCGTCAGCACCGGCTCCGTGCTGTGCCCGCAGGACAGCGCCCGCATCGTGCGCTCGCTCAACTCCCGGAGGTTTCCGGCCCGTTGTTCGACTGGGCCGCTCTCGGCCACGTCGTCCACCAGGTTCATGAACGCCAACCCGGCCACCAGGTGCGGCACCAGCGCGGGTTCCGCCAGCAACCGCAGTGCCAGGTAAGGGGCCTGTTCCCGTCGCACCACCCGCCGGGCGGCGGCGGTGTAGACCGCGCGCACCGGCGCCTCGGTGATGCCAGCGGCCGTCAGCGTACGGCGCCAGGTGGGCACGACGGCGTCTTCTTCCTTCGGTGGAACGGGGCGCCCCACCGTACCGAACCCGCTCCGGGCGGCCCCGGTGCCCCCGGCCCGCCGCCTCAGCGCCCGCCGAAGCGCTCGTCGGTGGAGACCACCTCGCGCCCGAGCGGCATCAGCGAGATCGGGATCAGCTTCAGGTTGGCCCAGCCGAACGGGATCCCGATGATCGACAGGAACAGCGGGATGCTGGTCACCAGGTGCCCGATCGCCAGCCACCAGCCCGCGAAGACGAACCAGATCACATTGCCGATGAACGACCCCGCCCCGGCGTCGGGCCGCTCCACCGTCGTCCGCCCGAACGGCCACAGCACGTACCCGGCTATCCGGAAGCTGGCGATGCCGAACGGAATGGTCACGACGAGCACGAAGCAGACGATCCCGGCGACGGCATAGCCGATGGCCATCCAGATCCCGCAGAAGACCAGCCAGAGCACATTGAGCACGAAATCGATGAGCTTCACACCGTCCAGCTTCCCACGTGGCGCCCCGCCGAAGCGCCCGCCCGGCCGCGCACACCACGGGCCCGCGACACCCGCCGAGCGCCCCACGGGCCCGAACGAGCCGTCAACGGCCGTGCGACGCACAGGAGTGCGGGCGGTTCGCCCCGCTCAGCCGGTGCCGTCCTCCGCGGCACTGTCGAGCAGGGCCCTCAGCAGGTCCTCGTCGTGCGGGAGGAGGGCACTGACGAAGCTGGCCAGCACCGCGTCGCGATCGTCCTCGCCGTCGAGCACCCTGCGCATCCGCAGCGCGGCGAGTCCGGCGGCGTCGGCGGAGGCGAGCCAGCGGTAGGAACGCCCGGACCTGGTGCGGGAGACGGCGTCCTTGGCGTGCAGCCGGGAGAGGATGGTCATCACCGTGGTGTAGGCGAGGTCCCCGTCGAGGCGTTCCTGGACCCAGCTCGCGGTCGCGGGGCCCGGCGCCTCGCGCAGGACGGCGAGCACCTGGGCCTCCAGTTCGCCCTGCCCCCGACGGCGCACCCTGGGGTCCCTCGCCGGTGCGTTCAGCTCCTCGTCCATGGCGATGACCTCATCCCTCCGCCGCCGCGGCGCCGCCGGGCGGGGCGCGGCCTTCATCCTACTGAGCGGGCTCGGACCATGAGTCGACCCGGAGCCCGGGCGGGCGGCCCCGGAGCCCGGCGCGCGGTGGGGCCGGGGCTGCCCGCTGCGGCACCCGACGCCGGGTCACACCCCTTGGCGGAACCGGCAGGGGTGACTTCACCGTGTCGGCTTTGTATGCTTCGCTCGTCTTCTACACCACTGTAGAAGACAATCGGGGGGCCCATCGTCGAGCCTGCCCGCCACCCTCGCCCGTCCGCACCGCGCCGGCCACGCCTGCGCGCCGCCCGCGCGGCGATTCACTCCGCACCCGCCGCGAAAGGTTGCGCGCATGACCGGCTCGGATTCGCGTACGCCTCCACGCAGCCGACCCGCCCCCGAGGGCCGTCCCGGGATACCCGACGGCCCGGCCCCGAAGCCACGGCGCGGCAAGAAGAAGATCGCCCTGTGGGCCGGCGCCGCGACGCTCTCGCTGGTGATCCTCGGCACCGCCGGGGTCTACTACCGGCTGAACGCCAACATCAACACCTTCGACGGCGGCGGCCTCAGCGCGGACCGCCCGCCGGCGGCCGCCCCGGACGCCAACGGCAACACCCCGGTGAACGTGCTGCTGATCGGTTCGGACTCGCGCGACGGCGGCAACAAGGACCTCGGCGGCGGCGGGGACATCGGAGCCCGCTCGGACACCACGATCCTGTTGCACGTCTACGCCGACCACAAGCACGCGGTGGGCGTCTCGATCCCGCGCGACTCGCTGGTGGACATCCCGCCGTGCAAGGCGGACGGGAAGTGGACGGCACCGCAGACCAACGCCATGTTCAACAGCGCCTTCGCGGTGGGCGACACCGCGCAGGGCAACCCGGCCTGCACCCAGAACACCATCGAGAAGCTGACCGGCCTGCGGATGGACCACACCGTGGTGGTGAACTTCACCGGGTTCGCGGCGATGACCAGCGCGGTCGGCGGGGTGAACGTCTGCGTCCCGAGCGACGTCTACGAGGGCGACCTCAACCCCAACCTGGGCCGCAAGGGCAAGCAGATCTTCGCCAAGGGTCCGCAGAAGGTGTCGGGTCAGCAGGCACTGGACTACGTACGGGTGCGGCACGGCATCGGCGACGGCTCGGACATCGGCCGGATGCAGCGTCAGCAGGCTTTCCTCTCCTCGCTGGCCAAGACCGTGAAGAGCCAGGGGATGAACCCGACCACCCTGCTCCCGCTCGCCGACGCGGCCACCAAGTCGCTGACCGTGGACCCGGGGCTCGGCTCGGCGGACAAGCTGCTCGCCTTCGCGATGTCACTGAAGGACATCGACCTGAAGAACATCAAGTTCCTCACCGCCCCGTGGAGATACAACGGCGCCCGGGTCTCGCTGGTGCACCCCGACATCGACCAGCTCTGGGCGGCGCTGAAGGCCGACCGCACGCTCGACGGCCAGGACGCCGGCGGCGGCGCGTCGAGTTCTCCCGGCCCCGGGGGCACCCCCACCGCATCGCCCGCGGCCGCCGCGCCCGCCGCGAAGGGCACGGGGATCGCGGTCGCCGTCTACAACGGCACCACCGCACCGGGTCTGAGCACCAAGGCCGCGAGCCTGCTGGAGGGGGCCGACTTCACGGTCACCGGCAAGGCCAACGCCGCCGACCGGGACCACGCCACCACCACGGTCGAGTACGGCAGCGGCGAGAAGGACGGGGCGCAGACGGTGGCCCGGCTCTTCCCCGGTTCCCGGCTGGAGGCGGTCGGCCGCCCGGGCATCAGCCTGGTCCTCGGCCAGGACTTCGCCTCCTCGGACGGCGGGGACAAGAGCGCCGCCGTTCCGCCCGGACCGCTGCCGACCAGCGTCAGCGACGCGGCCCGCTCCGCCGACGACGACCCGTGCAGCAAGCTGTCGTACGGCTGACGCCCGCCGCCTGGTCGAGGCCCGCCGTGCGGCCTGCCGGGCGCCTCCGACCAGGGCCGACACCGCCCCAAGGTCCGGCAAAACAATTCTCCCGTCGTTGCATTCTCGCTATCTCTACACTGATGTAGATTCATTGACCAGGTCGGCCGTTCCAGGACCGGCCGCACCGCCGAGGTCCGCGCCTGCCGGACCGAGGCCAGGAACTCCAGGAGGGGCATCATGGGAGTCACGCTCTCCAAGGGCGGCAACGTCTCGCTGACCAAGGAGGCCCCGGGCCTGACGGCCGTCATCGTCGGCCTCGGCTGGGAGGTCCGCTCCACCACCGGCGCCGACTTCGACCTCGACGCCAGTGCGCTGCTCTGCACCGAGGCCGGCCGGGTGCTCAGCGACCAGCACTTCGTCTTCTTCAACAACCTGCGCAGCCCCGAAGGTTCGGTCGAGCACAGCGGCGACAACCTCACCGGCGGCGGCGGTGGCGACGACGAGCAGATCAAGGTCGACCTGACGGCCATTCCGGCCGGGGTCGCCAAGGTCGTCTTCCCGGTCTCCATCTACGACGCCGACACCCGCGGGCAGAACTTCGGCCAGGTCCGCAACGCCTTCATCCGCGTGATCGACCAGGCCACCGGCAGCGAGATCGCCCGCTACGACCTGACCGAGGACGCCTCCACCGAGACCGCGATGGTCTTCGGCGAGCTGTACCGCCTCGGCGCCGACTGGAAGTTCCGCGCCATCGGCCAGGGTTACGCCTCCGGCCTGCGCGGCATCGCCCTGGACTACGGCGTCAACGTCTGAGCTGCCCGGCGGGCCAGGACAGGCCGACGGTCACTCCCTTCACCTCCATGACTTCGGGGGAACGCATGGACCGACTCAACCGCCCGCCACAGCTGAGCAACCTGTCCCAGCAGGACCGGGCCGACTTCGAACTGGCCCTCCGCCAGGCCCTGGCCCGACCGGAGATCCGGGACGCGCTGCAACGGAACCCGGACCTCTGCCCAGAGCAGCTCCAGGCCCTCGCCCGGACGGCGACCGGCGAGATCGCGGCCGCCGCCGCCGACGAGTACCTGGAGTACCTCCGGGTGCGCGGCGCGGCTGGAAGCCCCGCCTACGACTCCCCGCGCAGCATCGACCAGGACTGGGCGGGTGGCCTGATGGGCGTACTCGCCGTCCTGGTCCCCCTGCTCACCGGCACCGCCGCGGCGATCCTGCTGCTCCTCGGGTACGCGCTGGGACTGGCCAAGTCCCAGCGCCACCTGGCCGACTCGCTGCTCACCGCGGGCTGGGCGACCGCCGTGGTCGCCGGCATCTGCGTCATCGGCGGAGTCGTCGGACTGCTCACCACCGCGGCCCGGCGCCGGGCCGCCCAGTCGGACACCCCGGCGGCGGGCCGACCCGAGGAGCTCAAGCGGGCCCGCGAGGCCTGGCGGACCGCTCTGCTGGAACGTGGACTGCTGCCCTACCTCCACCTCCGTCTCCAGTAGCCTCGGGCCGGACCGGCCGGAGAGCCGGTCCACCGACGCGTACGAAGGACCTGAGGAAGAGATCGTGAACATACGCCGCATCGCAGGGGCCGTGCCCGCTCTGCTGCTGGCCGCACTGCTGCTGGGCCAGCAGACCGCGGCCCAGGCCGCCCCCGTGACGGTCCGTACGGTGGCCGCCGCGCCCGCCACGCCCGCCGCCGCCGGGGACACCGCCCGGACCCAGGCGCCGACCCAGGCCCAGGAGCAGCAGCGGACCCGGCAGCTCGCCGCCGGAAAGGACACCAGGACCACCAAGAAGAAGGGCGGCTTCTTCAAGAAGCTCGGGATCGCGGTGATCGTGGTGATCCTGCTGATCGTCCTCTTCGCGATCGGCCTGATCGTCGCCATCGTGTTCGCGCTCAAGCGGATCTTCCGTCGACGATAGCCGTCGGCGGCCGGCCCGGCCACTCCGGTCGTCCGGGTCTCCCGGGCCGCTCCGGCCCGACGAGTTGCGAGGTCGCGGACGCCTCCTACGCTGCAACTGACGGACGCCTCACCGAATGTCGAAGCGTCCCGCAGCCGCAGGGAGGCAGCCATGTCCCAGGCTTCTGGTCCGCTCCACAACCCGTCGGGCCCCGTCCCGGCCGCGCACCAGCCCCGGCTGGACAGCCCGGAGGCCGTCGCCAGCGTGGTGCTGTTCGCCGGCGTGTTGATGCTGGTCAACGGGGTGTTGGGGATCCTCCAGGGCATCGTCGCGCTGTCCAGGAACAGCATCTACGTGACCAGCCCGCACTACACCTTCGAGTTCAACCTCACCGCGTGGGGCTGGATCCACATCGTGTGGGGCCTGGCCATCGCCGCGATCGGCTACGGCGTGGTCAAGGGCGCCGCCTGGGCCCGGGTGCTCGCCATCCTGGTGGTCGCCGTCGGCCTGGCACTGAACTTCATCTTCCTGCCGTACTACCCGCTCTGGTCCCTGGTGATCATCGCGATCGACGGCTTCATCCTCTGGGCGCTGTGCACGTACCACTCGCAAACCGCCGACTGATCCGCGGTCGCGGTGCCCCGCGACCGCGTGCCCGGCGGTGGCCGATCAGCGGTGGTAGCCGGCCAGCTGCTCCAGCCGGGCGACCCGCTCGGCCATCGGCGGGTGGGTGGAGAACAGCCGGGTACCGGCCTCGCCCAGGCGGAACGGGCTGGCGATCATCATGTGGCTGGCCGTCTGGAGCTGCGGCTCCGGCGGCAGCGGCGCCCGCTGGGTGCCGATCTCCAGCTTGCGCAGGGCACTGGCCAGGGCGAGCGGGTCGCCCGTGATCCTGGCGCCGTCCGCATCGGCCTGGTACTCGCGGGAGCGGCTGACGGCCAGCTGGATCAGGGTGGCGGCGAGCGGGCCGAGGATCATGATGAGCAGCAGCCCGATCAGCCCGGGCCCCTCGTCGTCCTCGTCCCGCCCGAACGGGATCAGCCAGGCGAAGTTCACCAGGAACATGATCACGGAGGCCAGTGCCCCGGCCACCGAGGAGATCAGGATGTCCCGGTTGTAGACATGGCTGAGCTCATGGCCGAGCACCCCGCGCAGCTCCCGCTCGTCCAGCAGCTGCAGAATGCCGTCGGTGCAGCAGACCGCCGCGTTGCGCGGGTTGCGGCCGGTGGCGAAGGCGTTCGGCGCCGGGGTCGGCGAGATGTACAGCCGGGGCATCGGCTGGCGGGCCGAGGTGGAGAGCTCGCGGACGATCCGGTACAGCTGCGGCGCCTCGATCTCGCTCACCGGGCGGGCCCGCATCGCGCGCAGGGCCAGCTTGTCGCTGTTCCAGTACGCGTACGCGTTGGTGCCGAGGGCGACCAGCAGGGCGACCACGAAGCCGGTGCGCCCGAAGAAGCTGCCGATCACCAGGATCAGCGCGGACAGGCCGCCGAGCAGCGCGGCCGTTCTCAATCCGTTGTGCCGGCGGTGCACGGCAGGCCCTCCAAATGGTGCGGTGGGAAGCCTTCGGTTCACATCCCTCTGCCCGATCAACGGCGGAACGCGCCGACTTCGTTCCCTTGTGCACTCCGCCCCACCAGGATCGGGGCGGGGCCGCGGAGGCTTCCGCCTGCCGGTACGGCGGAGGGCGCGGGCACCCGTGCGGTGCCTCGCGCCCTCCGATGGGCCTCCCCGGTCCGGCCGGGTGCGGCTCAGAACAGGCTGCCGCCCGCGACCTGGAGGACCAGTTGCGGGGCCACCGAGAGCACGGCCGCCACGACCGCGGTCACGCCCAGGGTGGCCGCCAGCGGGGTCGGAAGGCGGCCGTCGGTGACCACCCGCTCCGCCGGGGCGAACAGCTTCGCGGTCCACAGCAGGTAGTAGTACAGCGCGATCACGACGTTGACCGCCATCACCACGGCCAGCCAGCCCAGGCCCGCGTCCACGGCCGCCCGGAAGACCACCACCTTGCCGAACAGGCCGACCACGCCCGGCGGCAGACCGGCCAGGCAGAGCAGGAAGAAGGCCATCGCGAGCGCCGTCCAGCGGCGCCGGGCGAACAGGCCCGCGTAGTCGTCCAGCCGGCTGCCGGCTCTGCGGCTGACGGCGGCGACCACGGCGAAGGCACCGAGGTTCACCACGCCGTAGATCAGCGCGTACGCGGCGGTGGCCCCGATCGGCTGGTCCGTGCCCGCGTAGCCGGCGGCCGCCAGCGGGACCAGCAGGTAGCCGGCCTGGCCGATCGAGGACCAGGCGAGCAGCCGGACGGCGCTGTGCGCGGTGTTCCCGCGCTGGCGCAGCGCGGCCACGTTGCCCGCTGTCATGGTCAGCGCGGCGAGCACGGCCAGCGCCAGGCCCCAGGTGTGGCCGTACGGGCGGAAGGCGATGGTGGTGGCCAGGACCAGGCCGGAGAGGCCGGCCGCCTTGCCGACCACGGACAGGTATCCGGCGACCGGGACCGGGGCGCCGGTGTAGGTGTCGGGCAGCCAGAAGTGGAACGGGACGGCGGCCACCTTGAAGGCGAAGCCGACCAGGGTGAGCGCGGCGCCCGCCTCCGCGAGCGGCTTCAGCTGCGCCGGGGCGTGGCCCAGGCCGTCGGCGACGGCGGCCAGGTGCAGGCTGCCGGTGGCGGCGTAGACGAAGCTGATGCCGAGCAGCATCACGGCCGTCGCGGTGACCGAGGAGAGGAAGAACTTCAGCGCGGCCTCGGCGCCCCGGCCGTCCCGGCGCAGGGCGACCAGCGCGAAGGCGGGCAGCGAGGCCACCTCAAGCGCGATGACCAGCGTCGCCAGGTCGCGGGAGGCGGGCAGCAGGGCGGCGCCGGCGGCGCTGCTGAGCAGCAGGAACCAGTACTCGCCGCCCGGGAGCCGCTCCTCGTCCACGGTGTGGACGGACAGCAGGGCCGCGATCAGCGCACCGCCGAGTGCCAGCAGCTGGAAGACCAGCGCGAAGTGGTCGGCGACGTAGGAGCACAGCGGATTGTCGGTGGCGCCAGCTACGTTCCGCAGGCAGAAGGTCGACCGGGTGTTACCGCGCGCCAGTGGGAGGAGTGCGATGAGGGCGAGGGCGAGTCCGCCGGCGGTGAGCCGGCCGAGGGCCTTCTTCTTCCCCGCCGGGAGGAAGAGGTCCGCGAGCAGCACGCCGATCGCGGCCAGGGCGGCGATCAGCGGGGGCGCGATCGCGAGCCAGTCGATCGACTGCACGAGCATGCCCGGGTTGGCGACGGCCAGCGAGGTCACATCAGGCGCGGACAGGGTCATGGCGGGCTGCCCCAGGAGGAGGTGAGAGCCGAGCGGGGTACCGGGCATCGGTCAGCCACCCCCGAGGAGGTGCTTGACCGCGGGGTCGGACAGGCTCAGCAGGAGGGCCGGCCAGAGCCCGGCCACCACGGTGAGCGCGGCGAGCGGGGTCCAGCTGACGGCCTCGTACGGGCGGATGTCGGGGATCTCGGCGACCACGGCGGGCTGCTTGGGGTCACCCATGCAGACGCGTCTGACCACGACCAGCAGATACGCGGCGGTGAGGAGGGTGCCGAGTCCGGCGATCACCATGTAGGTCACGAAGGCGGGGCGCGAGAGCCCGGCGGCCGGATCGAAGGCGCCGAACATCGCGAGCAGCTCGCCCCAGAAGCCCGCCAGCCCGGGGAGGCCGAGGCTGGCGACGGAGGCGAAGGCGAGCAGCGCGCCGATGCGCGGTGCCCGACCGTAGAGGGCGGCGCCGGTGGCACCCGAGATGGTGTCCAGGTCGGCCGTGCCGTAGCGGTCCTTGACGGCGCCGACCAGGAAGAACAGCAGGCCGGTGATCAGGCCGTGGGCGATGTTGGCGAACAGCGCGCCGTTGACGCCCGTCGGGGTGAGGGAGGCGATGCCCAGCAGCACGAAGCCCATGTGGCCGACGGAGGAGTAGGCGATCAGACGCTTGAGGTCGCCCTTGGCGCCGGAATCGGCGGTGGGCGACGGGAGGGCCAGAGCGAGGCAGGCCAACGAGCCGTAGACGATGCCGACGGCCGCCAACGCGCCCAGGTAGGGGGCGAAGGTGGCGGTGCCGTCCGGCACGATCGGGAGTAGGACGCGGACCAGGCCGTACGTACCCATCTTCAGCAGCACACCGGCGAGCAGCACCGAGCCGACGGTGGGGGCCGAGGTGTGCGCGTCCGGGAGCCAGCTGTGCAGCGGCCAGGCGGGGGCCTTCACCGCCAGGCCGGCCAGGATGGCCAGCGCGGCGATCACCTGGGTGGTGTGGCTGAGCCCCTTGCCGTGGGCGGCGGCGAGCTCGGTCATGTCGAACGTGCCCGCCTGGGTGCCGACCAGCAGGAAGCCGAGCAGCATCACGGCCGAGCCGAGCAGCGTGTAGAGGATGAACCGGTTGGCGGACATCACCCGCTGCCCGTTCCCCCACCGGGCGATCAGGAAGTACATCGGGATCAGCACGATCTCGAAGGCCAGGAAGAACAGCACCAGGTCGAGCACCGCGAAGGTGGCCAGCATGCCGACTTCGAGGAGCAGCAGCAGCCCGGTGAAGGAGCGGGCGCTCGGGGTGCCCTCCCCGTCCGGCAGCCGCTTGGTCGAGTACGCCGCGCACAGGAAGGTGAGCAGGGCGGTCAGCACGATCAGCGGCAGCGAGATGCCGTCCACCCCGAGGTGGAAGCGGACTCCGATGGCCGGGATCCAGCGCAGGTCGGTGACGGCCTGCATCCGGCTCGGCGCGCCGCGGTCGAAGCCGGTCGCGAGCACGACGGTGAGCAGCAGGACGACGCCGGTGACGGCCGTACCGAGCCGGAGTGCGCGCCGGTCGGCGGCTGCGGGGTCCGCGCCGAGCGGCGCGAGGGTGGCGGCGGCGCCGAGCAGGGGCAGCAGCAGGAGGGCGATGAGGACTGCGTTCATCGGGGGCTCCAAGGACGTGCTGCGGCGGACGGGCGGGAGGGGGGTGTACGGGTCATGTGCCGACCGCCACCAGGACGGCGAGCAGGACGACACCGGCGAGCAGGGCACTCACGTAGGCCTGCGCGTTGCCGTTCTGCGCCCGCCGGACCAGCCAGCCGAGCAGATTGGCGCCGCCGCCCGTGCCGCGGACGTAGGTCTCGATGACCTCGCGGTCCAGGAAGCGGACCAGCTGCGCGGCCGCGGTCGTCGGGCGGACGAACAGCGCGCTGTAGAGCCGGTCCACGTGGAATCCGTGCTGCGCGGGGCCGAAGAGCGGGCCGAGCAGGGTCCGACCGGGGTCGGCGGCGGCGCCAGCCGCCGCCTGGCCGGCCGGTACCGTACGGGCGGCCGCCGCGGCGCGGGCGGTGCCCGAGCGCCAGGCCGCGTACGCGACCAGGATCCCGGCCAGGGCGAGCGCGGTACCGATCACCGCGGTGCCGGTTGAGGGCCGCAGCGAGCCGCCGTCCAGCAGGCTCGGCAGCCAGTCGGGGCGCAGTCCGGCGACGCCGAATCCCATGGTGGGGACGGCGAGCACCCACAGCGGCCAGCGCATGGCGTGCGGTTCGAGCTGCGTCCCGGCCTCGTCGATCTCGGGCGAGTACGGCGCGCCCTCGGCGTGCCCGTTCGCCTGCCCCGGCTCCGGGGCGGCCGGGGCGGCCGTCGCCTGCGCGTGGAATGCGACCAGCCAGAGCCTCGTCGCGTACGCCGCGGTGAGCAGTGCGGTGAACGCACCGGACACCAGCACGATCCAGCCGCCGGCGGCGGGCACCGCTGAGGCGGGCCCGAGTCCGTTGGTGATCGCCTCGCCGGTCGCGGCGTGCTCGGCGGCGGTGAGCACCGCCTCCTTGCTGAAGAAGCCGCTGAAGGGCGGCAGTCCGACCAGGGCGACCAGGGCGATGCCCATCGTCCAGTAGGCGTCGGGGACGCGCCTGCGCAGGTCCGGCATCCGGGACATGGCGGAGATGGAGTTGGTGTGCGCGGCGTGGATCACCACGCCGGCGGTGAGGAACAGCAGGGCCTTGAAGGCGCCGTGGCTGATCAGGTGGAACACGGCCGCGTCGCGGTCGCCGCTGGCCAGCGCACCGGCCATGTAGCCGAGCTGGCCTACGGTCGAGTAGGCGAGCACCCGCTTGAGGTCGTCCTGGGCGAGCGCGCACAGCGCGGACCCGACCATGGTGACGGCCGCCATCACCGAGAGCACCAGCAGCGCGGCGCCGGAGAGCAGGAAGACCGGCAGCAGCCGGGCGACCAGGTAGATGCCGGCGGCGACCATGGTGGCGGCGTGGATCAGCGCGGAGACCGGAGTCGGACCGGCCATCGCATCGGGGAGCCAGGTGTGCAGGGGGAACTGCGCGCTCTTGCCGGCGACCCCGGCGAGCAGCAGCAGCGCGATCAGGGTCGGGTGGCCGAGCCTGCCGCCGGCCGCCGCCTCCAGCACCCCGCTGATCCGGAAGGTACCGGCGTCCGACCCCAGCAGGAGGATCCCGAACAGGAAGGGGATGTCACCGAGCTTGGTGACCAGGAACGCCTTGAGCGAGGCCGAGCGGGCGTCGGCGCTCTCCCAGTGGTGGCCGATCAGGAAGTACGAGCAGATGCCCATGATCTCCCAGCCGACCAGCAGCACCACCAGGTCGCCGGAGTACACGACCAGGAACATCGCGGCGGTGAAGAGTGAGACCAGCGCCGCGTACGAGGGGTAGCGCGGGTCGTCCTTCAGGTAGGCCGTGGAGTAGACCTGCACACAGGTCGCGACCAGGCCGACCAGCAGGGAGATCAGCGAGCTGAAGCCGTCCAGGTGGATGGCGAGCGAGATGGCGGGGCCGCCGGTCGGGGTGAGCCGGGTGGCGGCGTCCAGGCTCTGGCCACCGCCCAGCTGGAGGGCGACGACCAGGGCGAGCACGGCCGAGGCGGCCACCGGGAGGATGGCCAGCGGCCGGGCGAAGCCGGGGGCGCGGCGGCCGGTGGCCAGGGTCGCGGCGGCGCCGAGCGCGGGCAGCGCGGGGACCAGGGCGGGGAGGGCGAGGTTCATGCGGCGGCCCTGTCGTTCGGCACGGCGGCCTCCGCAGCGGCCTCGGCGGCGTCCTCGTTCGGGTCACCGAGCGCGGTGAGCCGGTCGATGTCCGCCGTGCCCCTGTTCCGGAAGACCAGCAGGACGATGGCGAGGCCGAGGCCGATCTCGGCGGCGGCGACGGTGATGATGAAGAGCGTGAGCGCCTGCCCGGCGTGCAGCGAGTCACGCAGCCAGGCATCGAAGGCGACCAGGTTCAGGTTGACGGCGTTGAGCATCAGCTCGACGGACATCAGCACCAGGATGGCGTTCCGCCGGGCGAGCACGCCGTAGACGCCGACGCTGAACAGCAGCGCGGCGAGGACGACTGGGTACACGAGGTGCATCGGCGGTCAGTTCTCCTGCGCAGGGGTCGTCGGGGCGGCGGCGCCCGCACTGCCGGCCCGGGCGGCGGTCGCACTCGCGCGGCCGTTGGTACCGGCCGGCTTGCCCGCGCGCAGCTTCCCGGCGCGCGGCTTCGGCAACCGTCCGCCGCCGTCGCGGGAGAGCACGATAGCGCCGATCAGCGCGGCCAGCAGCAGCACGGACAGTGCCTCGAAGGGCAGCACCCAGTGCCGGAACAGGTAGACACCGGTCACCTTGGCGCTGCCGCCGCCGGCCCCGAGGTCCAGCCAGGAGGTCCGGAAGGCGTCCACGACCAGGGTGACCAGGGTGCCCGCGGCAGCCAGGGCCACGCCGAGCGCCACCCAGCGGTTGCCGGAGTTCGCGTCGGGCGAGCGGCCGATCGGCGCCTTGGTGAGCATCAGTCCGAAGAGCACCAGCACGATCACCGAGCCGAGGTAGATCAGCACCTGGACCCAGGCGATGAACTCGGCCGTCAGCAGCAGGAACTCGATCGCCAGGCCGCCGAGCGCGACGACCAGCCAGAGCGCGGCGTGCACCAGCTGCCTGGTGGTCACCGAGATGACGGCGGAGCCGAGCACGGCGATGCCGACCAGCAGGAAGACGACCTCCACACCGGTCGGGGAGAGGAAGGAGCGGGCGGCCGGGTCCAGCGGACCCGCCGCGGCGAGCAGGGCGGTCACTCGGCCCCACCCCCGGCGGCCTCGGCGGCGGCCGCGGCCGCCAGCTTGTCGGCGGCCTTGCGGGCCATGGCGATCTCCTTGGGCTCCTCGGCCCCCGGGTCGAGCGCGGGCGGCGGCGGCACCGTCCACATCCACTCCCGCAGCCGGTCCCGCTCGTGGGTCAGCTCCAGGATGTCGGTCTCCGCGTACTCGAACTCCGGCGACCAGAAGAGCGCGTCGAACGGGCAGACCTCGATGCAGATGCCGCAGTACATGCAGAGCGAGAAGTCGATCGCGAAGCGGTCCAGCACGTTGCGGGTGCGGGCGCGGGCGTTCGGGTCGGCCGCGGGCAGCGTCTCCTTGTGGGAGTCGATGTAGATGCACCAGTCGGGGCACTCACGGGCGCAGAGCATGCAGACCGTGCAGTTCTCCTCCAGCAGCGCGATCACACCGCGGGTACGCGGGGGCAGCTCGGGCTGCACGTCCGGGTACTGGGCGGTGATCGACCGCTTGGTCATCGTCCGCAGGGTGACGGCCAGGCCCTTGGCCAGGCCACTGCCTGGAATGTTCATCAGGAGATCGCCACCTTGACGACGCCGGTGATGGCCAGCTGGAGCAGCGCGAGCGGGATCAGGCAGGTCCAGGCGAAGCGCATCAGCTGGTCCTCGCGCAGCCGGGGGTAGGTGACCCGGAGCCAGATCACCACGAAGGCCAGTGCGAAGGTCTTGAGCAGGGTCCACAGCCAGCCGAGGCTCTCCGGCAGCGGGCCGTGCCAGCCGCCGAGGAAGAGCACCGTGGTCAGTGCGCAGATCACCAGGATGCCCGCGAACTCGGAGAGCAGGAAGAACGCGAAGCGCAGCCCGGTGTACTCGGTGTACGCGCCGAAGATGATCTCCGAGTCGGCCACCGGCATGTCGAACGGCGGACGCTGCAGCTCGGCCAGCCCGGCCGTGAAGAAGACGAACGCGCCGATCAGCTGCCACGGCACCCACCACCAGTGGAAGGCGTCCACGATGCCCGGCAGCGAGAGCGTGCCCGCCGCCATCGCCACCGAGGCGGCGGCGAGCAGCATCGGCAGCTCGTACGACATCAGCTGGGCGGCCGTCCGCAGACCACCGAGCAGCGAGAACTTGTTGGCGGACGCCCAGCCGGCCATCAGCGAGCCGAGCACGCCGATGCCCATCACGGCCAGGACGAAGAACAGGCCGGCGTCCACCGCCTGGCCGACGAAGCCGTTCGGTCCGACCGGGACCAGCAGCAGCACGATCAGGTACGGCAGCAGGGCGACGACCGGCGCCGCCTGGAAGACCCGGCGGTCCGCGTCGAGCGGTACCACGTCCTCCTTCTGCGCGAACTTGACGCCGTCGGCGACCAGCTGCGCCCAGCCGTGGAAGCCGCCCGCGTACATCGGGCCGAGCCGCCCCTGCATGTGGGCCATCACCTTGTGCTCGGTCTGGCCGATGATCAGCGGGAAGACCAGGAAGACGATCAGGACCGCGACGCAGCGCAGCAGCGTGTCGAGCAGGTTCACGTGCTGTCTCCGTTCTGGGCGGGCTTCCCGGTGGGGTTCTCGGCGGGCTGCTTGCCGGGGGTCTCGGCAGGGGCCTGGGCGGCGCTCTCGGCGGGCGCGCCCGCTTCGTCACCGGCGGGCGTCTCATCCCCGGCCTGCGACGCCTTCGGCGGAGCCTCCCCGGCGGGCTCGGGTCCGGTGGCGGGCACCGGGGAGTGCCAGGGCGCGTCCGAGGACTGGGTACGGGCCACAGCCGGTCGTGCGGGCGCCTCCTGCTTCGGTGCCGACGCACTCCCGGCGGCCTCGGCACTCTCGGCGCCGCCGGCCGCTTGGCTCACCGACCCCTCGCTCACGCTACGCGTCCGACGCACCCGAACCGGCGGCGCCGCGCTCTCGGCGGCCTCCGCACCCTCCGCCGCCTGGCTCACCGAACCCTCGCTGATGCTGCGGGTCCGCCGCGGCCGGTCGGCCCGCGCGGCGGGTCCGCCCTCTGCACCGGCTCCGGCCGCCGCCGCGCGCGGCCCACGGGCGGCGCGAGCCGGACGCTCGGCGGCAGGCGGCAGGGTGCCCTTGAGCGGGCCCCACTCGTTGGGGTCGGGCACACCGGCGGGCTGCATCTTGCGCCGGGCCGGACCACCGCCGTGGTCGCTCTCCCCCGGTTCCTTGGCGCCGGGCCAGTCCTTGGCGACCCGGGCCGCCAGCACGAACTCCTTGCGCAGCGGGTGGCCCTCGAAGCCGTCCGGTAGCAGCAGGGTGGCCAGGTGCGGGTGGCCCGTGAAGTCGATGCCGAACATCTCGTGGGTCTCCCGCTCGTGCCAGGCGGCACCGGCGTAGACCCCGACGGCGCTAGGCAGCGCGGCGGCGGCGCGCGGGATTCGGGTCCGCAGCACCAGGTGCCGTACCCCGGGCGCACCGGGCGCGGCGAGGTGGGCGGCCACCGAGAAGCCCTCGGACAGCTCGTCCACCGCGCTCAGCCAGTCGAAGAAGCCGAGCCCGAGCACGTCCCGGGCGCTGGTGAGCGCCTCGATCCAGTGCTCGGCCGGGACGTCCACGGTCAGCAGCTCGTACGCCTCGGCGGCGGTGGCCCACTCGCCGAACGCGGCCGCCACCTCTTCGGCGCTGCGCGGGATCACTGCTCGCCCCCCGGGGTCTGCGCGGGCGCGGGGACCAGCGGACGGCGCAGCGCGGAGGCGGGCGCCGCGTACCGTGCGGGCAGCGACTCGGCCGCGATCTTCTCCTGCAGCTTGAGGATGCCCTGGAGCAGCGCCTCGGGCCGCGGCGGGCAGCCGGGCACGTAGACGTCTACCGGGATGATCTGGTCCACGCCCTTGGTGACGGAGTACGAGTCCCAGTACGGGCCGCCCGAGTTGGAACAGGCACCGAAGGAGATCACGTACTTGGGCTCGGGCATCTGCTCGTACAGGCGCTTGACGGCCGGGGCCATCTTGTCGGTCACCGTGCCCGAAACGATCATCAAATCGGCCTGGCGCGGGCCCGGCGCGAACGGAATGACACCCATCCGGATGAAGTCGTGCTTGGCCATCGACGCCGCGATGAACTCGATCGCGCAGCAGGCGAGACCGAAGTTGAAGCACCAGAGGCTGTAGCGGCGCCCCCAGTTGAGCACCACCTTGACCGGGTCCGGGGCGAGCCGGGCCAGCGGGCCGAGCCGACGTGGCTCGACCGCGCCCGGACGCGCCGGGTCGGGCATGCCGAGCACGATCGGCCCGTCGGCGGAGCCGTGCGAGTGGTTGTGCGTCACGTTGCGGGTCACGTCCATTCCAGAACGCCCTTCCTCCAGGCGTAGAGCAGCCCGATTGCGAGGAAACCGATGAAGACGAACATCTCCACCAGGGTCGTCATACCGAACCCGGCGGCGGCGAAGACCGTCGCCCAGGGGAAGAGGTAGATCGCATCGACTGCGAAGATCACGTACAGGAAGGCGTAGATGTAGTACCGGACCTGGGTGTGCGCCCAGTCCGCGCCGACCGGATCGACGCCGCACTCGTAGGTGAGCAGCTTCTCCGGCGAGTACACCACCGGCCGCAGCAGCCGGTTGGCGGTGAAGGACACCGTGACGAAGAGCACGCCGACGACGGCCAGCAGGCCCACCGCGGCATACGCGTCGAAGTAGCCGCCGCCCACGGCGGGGTCGGCAGCAGCCAGCGGCCCCTCCATACTTCTTCGCCTCCAGATCGGCCGCGGCCCCACCGTTCCCGGCGGGCTCTCCCGGCCTCATTTTTACGCGCACATAACCATCGCTACGGCGCGAGTCTAAGCGCAGCGGTGTACTCTCCCCACACCCTGCCCGACCTTCAAGACGTCCGGTGGACAAGTAGCGGGAGAACGCCTCCTCCCGGCCCGGCCGCGTCAGGCCTGCCCGGGGGTGGGGATAACCCCCTGCCTCGGACGCCGATCACCCCCATGGCCCAGGGCTGCGCCGACCCGGAATGCTGGAGCCCGACAGTCCACCGAGAGGGCCAAGACCATGAACGACGCACCGCCGGGCCGACGGCCGGCCGCTCCGCCGCTGTACGGGGCGACGATGTGGCGCCAGGTGCAGCACCTGCTGCTCAACCTACCGCTCGGCGTCGGTGCCTTCGTCTTCACCGTAGTGACGCTGGCCGCCGGCCTGGGGCTCTCGATCACCGTGATCGGAATGCCGCTGCTGGCCGGCGGGCTGGCCGGCTGCCGGGCGCTCGGCTCGCTGGCCCGCCGCCGGGCGCGGACCGGGCTCGGCCTCGACCTGCCCGATCCGGGGCCGGTGGTGGTCTCCCGGCCGGGCCGGGCGGGCTGGGTGATCGCCGTCCTGACCGACTGGCTGAACTGGCGCTGTGCACTCTACGCGTTCCTGCTGCTGCCCTGGGGCGTGCTCAGCTTCGCCCTGACCCTGGTCCTGCTGATCGTCGGCTGGCCGGTGCTGCCCTGGGCGATGCGCTTCCTCGGCACGGTGGACGGGATGCTGATCGGCAGCCTGCTCGCCCCCGGCGCGCTCACCGAGCGGGTGAAGGAGTTGGAGGAGGACCGGGGCGCGGTGGTCGACACCGCCGCCGCCGACCTGCGCCGGATCGAGCGGGACCTGCACGACGGCGCGCAGGCCCGGTTGGTCGCCCTCGCCATGGACCTGGGCCTGGCCAAGGAGAAGCTGGCCGACTCGGTCGAGGACTCGGATGCCGAGGGCGTCCAGGCCGCCGCGAAGATGGTGGGCGCCGCGCACGGCGAGGTGAAGCTGGCCCTCCAGGAGCTGCGCGACCTCGCCCGGGGGATCCACCCGGCCGTGCTGACCGACCGCGGCCTGGATGCCGCGCTCTCCGCGGTCGCCGCCCGCTGCACCGTCCCCGGCGGGGTCAGGGTGAACGTGGACCTGTCCCGACCGGACGGCACCGTGCAGCGGCCGGACTCGGCGGTGGAGGGGATCGCGTACTTCACGGTCAGCGAACTGCTGACCAACATCTCCAAGCACTCCGGCGCCCGCACCGCCTCGGTGGAGGCCTGGCGGGCCGGCGACCGGCTGATGGTGGTGGTCCAGGATGACGGCACGGGCGGTGCGGCCGCCTACCCGGGCAGCGGCCTGGCCGGTCTGGGCGAGCGGGTCGGCGCGGTGGACGGGGTCTTCGTGGTGGACAGCCCGCCGGGCGGACCGACCGAGGTCACGGTCGAACTCCCGTGGCGGACCAGGTCCCGCTGACCCGGTACGGACACGGCCGGGCCCGGCGGCCGCCACCCTTGCGCGGTGCGGCCGCCGGGTCCGGGGCCGTGGCGGGGGCTCGGCTCCCGACGGCCCTCGGGGCCGTCGGGCTCAGGACTCCAGGGTGCCGAGGGTGACGTCGGCGGTCTTGCGCTGGCCGTCCCGGACGAAGGTGACGGTGACCTTGCCGCCCGGCTGGAGCGAGGCCAGCGCGGTGGTCAGCGCGCCGAGCGAGTTGATGTCGGTGTCGCCCAGCTTGGTGATCACGTCGCCCACCTGCAGCCCCGCCGCGGCGGCCGGGCCGCCCTGGGTGGTGCTGACCACCACCGCGCCGGCCGGCTGGAATTTGGAGTTGAAGTACGTCCGGGCGGTGATGCCGAGGGCGGCCCGGCCCGAGTTGGTGACCTTGCCCTGCTTGATCAGCTGGTCGGCGATGTTGGTGACGGTGGCGGCCGGGATGGCGAAGCCGATCCCCTGGGCGGCGCCGCCGTTGGTCTCCTGGTCCACCGCGGCCAGGGTGTTGATCCCGATCACCTGGCTGTTCAGGTTGACCAGCGCGCCGCCGCTGTTGCCCGGGTTGATGGCGGCCGAGGTCTGCACCATGTTCCCGATGGTGGCTCCCGGGGCCCCCGGACTCCTCGGCTCGGTGACGGTCCGGCCGGTGGCCGAGACGATCCCCTGGGTGACGCTGGAGGAGAGCCCGAGCGGGCTGCCCATGGCCAGGGTGATCTGGCCGACCTCGACCTTGGTGCTGTCCCCGAAGGCGGCCGGCCTGAGGCCGTCCGGCGGGCTGGCCAGCCTGATCACCGCGAGATCGGACTCCGGGTAGCTGGCGACCAGGGTGGCGTCCAACGTCTTGGTGCTGTTGGCCAGGCTGACGGCGAAGGTCTGGGCGGCGCCGACCACATGGGCATTGGTGACGATGTTGCCCTTGGTGTCGTACACGATCCCGGAGCCCAGACCGTTCGGGGTGGTGATCTGCACCACCGAGGGCAGCACGTTGGAGATGACCCGCTGGTAGTCCTCCTGCAGCTGCAACCCGCCGTTGCCGGGGGGGATGGCGGAGCCCGAGGGGCTGGGCGAGGCGGTGGAGGTGGAGGCGGTCGAGGAGGACGAGGGGCCGCTGGTGCAGCCGCTCACCAGCAGGCCGGCCAGCGTGAGGGCGGCCCCGGGGAGCAGCAGCCTCGGACCGTTGGGCCGGGGGCCTGCCGGGATCGGGCGGGTGGGTTCCTTCTTGGGGTGCACCTTGAGCTGCCTCCGGTTCCGGACACGGTGAGACCTCGGCAAACAGCCGACACTTTGTCAGGATTCCACCGGTATGTCCGTTTACCTGTGCGACGCGCCAACACCCCGGCGCCGATGGGAGCGGGGAGGGACCCCCCGGGGGTGCGGGGAAGCGGCCCTGCCGCACGGCTCCCCGCACCCGGGCGGCCCTATGCGTCCAGGAGGTCGAAGAGCTGCTCCCAGCGCGCCGTCACCTGCTCCGGCGAGTAGCGGACGATCGCCTCGCGCGCCTTCTTCGCCATGGTGTCGCGCAGCTCCCGGTCGTCCATCAGACGACCGAGCTGCCTGGCCAGGGCGGTGGTGTTGCCGGTCGGCGCGAGCAGGCCGTCCTCGCCGTCCCGGATGATCTCGCGGACGCCCGGCGCGCAGTCGAACGACACGCACGGCACGCCGCAGGCCATCGCCTCCATCAGCGAGATCGGGAAGCCCTCGCCGCGCGAGGACATGGCGAACACCGCGGCCCCGGCCAGCGCGCCCGGCACGTCGTCGGTCCGTCCGGGGAGCTCCACCGAGCCGTCCAGGCCGAGCTCGGTGCACCGGGCCCGCAGCGCCTCCTCCTCCTCGCCCAGGCCGTAGATCTTCAACTGCCAGCCGGGCCGCCGCTCGACCGCCAGGGCCCAGGCCTCCAGCAGCAGGTCGTAGCCCTTCTCCTGAGCCAGTCGCCCGATGCTGACCACGGTCTTCGTGGCCGGCTGCACCGTCTCGGGCAGCGGGAAGGGCAGCGGGTTGGGGATGCCGCAGGTGCTGTTCATGCCGTCGCGGATCCAGGCGTCGGCGTCCTCCTCGGTGAGCGCCACCAGCCGGTCCACGTCCGCGTAGTAGCGCTTGACCCGGCCGTACCGGGAGGTGGCCCGGCAGGTCTCGTACGACTCATGGGTCATGCCGATCACCAGCAGGCCCTTGAGGTCGGCCTGCGCCACCCACTCCATCGCCCAGACCTGGGTGACGATCACCACCGCACCCGGGCCCGCGTCCTGGAACATCCGGCTCATCCGGGCGGCCGCCTCGCGCACCCCGGCCACCCGCTTCGCCTCCCGGCGGCGGGCCCCGACGTCCAGCTGCTGCCAGGGGTAGCGCGGGGTCCAGGCGGACGCCGGGCGCTCCTGGTACAGGGTGGTCATGCCGTACGACAGGTCGTCACCGAAGTCCTTGTGCAGGACGGCGGGCGCGATGCCGACCAGCTGCACCCGGTGACCCCTGGCGCTGAGCAGCTCGGCCATCCGGTGCGACCAGCTGGAGACGCCGCCCAGCTCGTCCACGCTGTTGCTGACGATGAAGATGTCGCGGCTCATCGACCGGCCTCCTGCTCAGTCCCGTCGGCTGCGCCGAACATCAGATCGGCGATCCTCGCCGCCGCGTCGCCCCGGTCGTACTCGCCGTACTCGGCCACGAACCGCTGCCTGGCCTCGGTGTACTCCTTGCCGACCAGGTCCAGGTCGCCGAGCGCCTCGTAGAGCTCCCCGGCGTCGCGCAACACCGGGCCGGGCGCCTCCCCCAGCAGGTCGAAGTACGTGCCGCGGAGGTCGTCGGCGTACTCCTCCCAGTCGTAGGCGAAGAACAGCATCGGCCGGTCCAGCAGCGCGTAGTCGAACATCAGCGAGGAGTAGTCGGTGATCAGCGCGTCCGCCATCAGGTAGAGCGGGGTGACCTCCTGGATGTCGGAGACGTCGATCACCTTGCCGGCCACCGAGGGCGGCAGCACCACCCGGTTGAGGTAGTGGCAGCGCACCAGCAGGGTCATCCGGTCGCCGAAGCGCTCGACGAACTCCTCCACGTCAAAGGGGAGTTCGAAGGTCCGCACCCGCCCGGAGGCGTCCGCTCGGAAGGTCGGCGCGTACAGCACCACCGGCTTGGTCAGGTCGATCCCGAGCTCGCCGGCCAGCTGACGGTCCTTGGCCGCACCCTCGTCGCGCAGGACGTCGTTGCGCGGGTAGCCGGCCCGCAGCAGCCGGTCCTCGCCGATCCGGTACGCGGGCGCCAGGGTCCGCACGTCGTGCTCGGAGCGGACCACGAAGTGGTCGAAGCGGTTCAGCCCTGCCAGGTACAGGGCCTGCTGCTCGGGGGTCTGCCGCTTGAGCGAGGCCAGGTCGAAGCCCATCTTCTTGAGCGCCGAGCCGTGCCAGGTCTGGATGTAGGTGGTCTCGGGCCGCTTGCGCAGCCGGTACGGGAAGCCCTGGTTGTCCACCCAGAACTCGGCCTGGGCGAGCGCCCGCAGGTACTGCCAGGACCAGCGCTTGACCAGCGTGGCACCCGACGGGAAGCCCGCCGCACTGCCCGCGTACGACCAGACGGCCTTCATCGGCGCGCCGCGCCGCAGCAGCTCTTCGTAGATCGCCCGCGGGTTGTCGCTGTACTGCTTGCCCTGGTGGCTCTCGAACACCACCTGGCCCTTGACCACCGGCAGCCGGTGCAGCAGCTGGTGGTAGACCTTCAGCTTGGTGTCGCCGTTGTTCAGCTGCCGCTTGAGCCTGAGCGCACCGCGCAGGGTGCGCCGGGCGCGGTCCATCGCGGTGTTGGCGACCGGACCCGCCTCGCCGCGCACGGCGCGCTCGATCAGGTCGGTGCCGCGGCGGGCCAGGCCGCCCTCGGCGGCCAGCTCGAAGGCCAGGTGGCCGCGGACCGAGCGGTGCGGCTCCATGCGGTCGCCGGTCAGGCGGGTGAGCCGGGGCCGGACCGCCGGGGTGGGCGGCGCCGCCAGGTCCAGGTCCCCGACGGTGAGCCGGGTGGTGGTGCGCTCGCCGTTCACCGTGAACACGCAGCGGACGTCCCAGACGTCGTCCAGCACACCGAGCGGCCGCAGTGCCTTGGTCAGGTCGGCGGTCGCGGACCAGACGATGCCGTCGGCGTCGTGCCGGACCTCGCGGACCGGGAAGGCGAACTTGGACTTGATCGTCTTGCGGCGGGCGGTGAACTCCAGCTTGGCGGAGATCTTCGCGTCGGCCGCGATCCGGCCGAGCGGGTTGACGACCCGGCCGGCCAGCTCGACGCCGCCCGGGCCGACGGCGTAGCGGGTGAGCTGGTTGCGCAGGAAGAGCTGGCCGAGCGCCTTGGAGTGGTAGCCGTGGGCGGTGACCTCCAGCACCCGGCGGCCCTCGGGGTCGTCCAGGTGCTCGCCGCACCAGAAGATCCGCCCGTCCCGCTCCACCAGCGGGCTGGAGAGCTTGTCCCGGTTGAGCAGGGTGTCGATGGCCGGGAGCAGGTTCTCCCAGTCGTCCCGGGTGAGCAGGTAGGCGCAGATCCGCTGGATGAAGGGGCTCTCCGCGACCGCCTCCGGGTCCAGACCGGCCAGGTAGCCGCGGGCGTGCCCGGCGAACTCCTGGCGGAAGTCCTCCGGCAGGAACGGCAGGTCACGCAGGTGCAGCACCAGGTCGTGCTTGAGGAACTTCAGGTCCTTGCGGTACTTGAGCTCGGCCATGTCGCGGTCGGCGAGCATCGCGTCGATCCGGCGGTGGATCTCCAGCCGGTCGGTGAAGTTGCGGATCTCGTGGCGCCGGTTGGAGAGCGAGGCACCGCCCTTGTCCTTGGCCTGCGGCCACTGGTCCCAGTAGTAGACCCGGTTGGGGATCAGGGTGATCCGCTCGGCGGCCAGGTACGCCTGCGCCGAGAAGAGCAGGTCCTCGTAGAGGATGCCGAGCGGGAACTGCAGCCCGGTGCGGGTCAGGAAGCTCCGCCGGTAGGCCTTGTTGGTCGAGAGGGTGTCCCAGACCAGCAGGTCGGGCAGCTCGGACACGGAGTCCAGGGTCCGGGTGCGCGAGTAGATCCAGGGGTACCAGCGGTCGGTCTTGCCGTTCCGGTTGCCCACGAAGCGGCGCACGCTCAGGCCCGAGACCAGCTCCGCACCGGTCCGCTCCCCCGCCTCGTAGAGGTTGCGGCAGGCGTGGTCGTCCAGCTCGTCGTCGCTGTCCAGGAACATCACGTACTCGCCCCGGACCTCGGTCATGCCGAGGTTGCGCGGGCCGCCGCAGCCGCCGCTGTTCTCCGGCAGGCGCAGCGCCCGGACCTGCCCGGGGTACTCGGCCGCGAGCCGCTGGGCGACCGAGAAGCTGTCGTCGGTGGAGCAGTCGTCCACGATCAGTGCCTCGACACCGCGCAGCGACTGGCGCAGTACGGAGGCGACCGCCCGCGGCAGCCGGTCCGCGTCGTTGTAGACGATCACGATGACGCTGACCAGCGGCTTCGCCTGGCTGGAGGGCATGGAGCGAGGGTCCTTGTCGTCGGTGAGCTCAGCTCCCGGCAGCGCCGGGACCTCGGGCGTTTGTCGCCCCGGCGGCGGACCACCGGGCGATGTCCGCTTGGCAGGACATAGCGGATCGCGGTAACGGAATCCCATAAATTCTGCCATCCGCCGGACCCACCCCCGGCCACCGGTCACCGGCTGCCCGGCCCGGCCCGGACGGCGGCGGGCCCGGACACGAGCGCGCTCCCGCAGGTCTCGGACCGACCCGTCTCAGCCCCGACGGGCCAGCGCCCGGCGCAGCCGGCTGCGGACGACCTCCCAGCCGCCGCGGACGCCGTCGGCGACCCGCAGGCCCAGCTCGCCGTTCCCGGTCTCGTACACCTGCACCAGGGCGATCCTCAGCGGCGGGCGGAAGACCACGTGCCGCTTGGCCGGCGTCGCCGAACGGACCGCGGTGATGGCGCCGCTGCCGTCGGCGTAGCGCACCTTGACCCGCATCGCCCAGGCGGTCATCTCGCCGACGTCCCGCAGTTCGAAGGCGTCCACCGAGGTGGTGGCGATCCAGCCGTCCTCGGGGTGCTCGGTCAGCTGCAGCGGGTGGCGCAGGGTCAGCGGCGGCCCGACCCGGGTGCGCAGCTCCAGGGTGGCGCCGACCGGCTCGGCGGCGGAGACCAGCCCGTACGCGTCGTGCACCCGCAACCGTACGGCGCACGAGGAGGCGAGCCTGACGACGCCGTCCACGGCCAGCGGGAGCTGGGCCGGTGGCAGCTCGGTGAGGCCGGTCAGCGGCACTCCGGCGGCCAGCTCCGGACGGCCCTCTGCGTCGACCGGGTACGGCGGGGCGAGCCTGGGCGGGTTGGCGGCGAGCTCACCCATCCGGCGCAGCTCGGCGCCGGTCACCGGCTCGGGACGGGCCAGCAGCAGTTCGGCGACCCAACGGCCCGCCGGGGTGGCGGCGGCCAGCGCGGCGGGCTCGAAGGAGCTCAGGTGGGCCCGGGCGATCTGCCACCACTCGGCCCGGTAGGAGGGGGGCTTGTGGCGGAGCTCACGGACGTACATCCGCAGGTCGTGGTCGACGAACTTGGTCCGGGCCGCCCGGGCCAGTTCGGGCTGGTCGGAGTCGAGCAGGATCCGGACCACCTCGGTGTGCGCGTCCACCCGGTCCTGCCAGTTGCGGACCTCGTCCCGGCGGAGCGAGATCGACTGCCGCCCGGCGGCCCGGCGGACGTGCCAGAGGTACACGGTGTCGGGGATCGCGACCAGCCTCGGCCGGGCGGCGTAGAGCAGGGCGGTGAAGACGAAGTCCTCGTAGTGCACCGCGCCCTCGGCGAAGCGCACCTGGTGGCGGTCGAGGAAGTCGCGCTCGTAGAGCTTGTTGACGCAGAGCGTGTCACGCAGGAACTCGGGCCGGCCGCCGATGCCGTCGTAGCGCTCGGGCGGGGCGCCGTCGGCCGGGAACAGGTCGCGCTGCCAGGGCGAGTCGGTGCCCGCGGGCAACTCGCGGCGGACGCAGACGCCGGCGACCACCTCGGCCTGCTCGGCGACGGCGGTGTCCAGCAGGGTGCGGGCGGCGTCGGGGGGCAGCACGTCGTCGCTGTCCAGCAGCATCACGTACCGCTCGCGCGCGGCGTTCAGGCCCTGGTTGCGCGGGGTGCCGCAGCCGCCGCTGTTCTCGGTCCTGGTGATCACCCGCACCCGGCCGTCCGCGGCCGCCAGCCGGGCCAGCCGTTCCGGAGTGGCGTCGGTGGAGGCGTCGTCGACCACGACGACCTCGCCGACCGCGTCACCCTGGGAGAGCGCGGACCGCACGGCGGTGGCGATCCGCTCGGCGTCGTTGAAGACGATCACCACAACGCTGACCCGAGGAGGTTCGCCGAAATTGCTACTGGCCATTCGGGCCCCTACCCCCTCCATCACAGCCATTATCCGCGTCACTCAGGGGAAGGGACGGGCCGCCCGGTGATCCCAGTAATCGCTTGCGATCGTACCGGACCGTCCATGTCAGCCGTCCGATTCCCCCGAGGTGCCCGACGCGCCAGGCCCGCCGCCCGGTTCGCTCGTGGCCGGTCCAGCCGCCGCCACCTGGCATAGGATTCCCGCCATGACATGGTTGATCACCGGCGGAGCCGGCTACATCGGCGGACATGTGGTGCACCAACTGGTCGCAGCCGGCGAGCGGGTCGTGGTTCTGGACGACCTGAGCAGCGGCTCCCGTGACCGGCTGCCCGAAGGCGTGCCCCTGGTGACCGGCTCGGTCCTGGACCGGGCGGTCCTCGACGAGGCGCTCCGCGCCCACCAGGTCACCGGGGTGCTGCACATCGCCGCGAAGAAGCAGGTCGGCGAGTCGGTGGCCGAGCCGCTGCACTACTACCACGAGAACGTGGAGGGCCTGCGCACCGTCCTGGCCGCCGCGGTCGCCGCCGGTGTGAAGAAGGTGCTGTTCTCCTCCTCCGCCGCCGTGTACGGCATGCCGGACGTGGACCTGGTCACCGAGGACACGCCCTGCGCCCCGATCAACCCGTACGGCGAGACCAAGCTGGTCGGCGAGTGGCTGCTGAACGCCTCCGCCCAGGCGTACGGCCTCTCCACGGTGTCGCTGCGCTACTTCAACGTCGCGGGCGCGGCCTCGCCGGTGCTGGCCGACGACGGGGTCACCAACCTGGTCCCGATGGTCTTCCAGCGGCTCACGGACGGGCTGCCGCCGCTGATCTTCGGTGCCGACTACCCGACTCCGGACGGCACCTGCATCCGCGACTTCATCCACGTCTCGGACATCGCCTCCGCCCACGTCGCGGCCGTGAAGCGGCTCGACGCGGCCGACGGGCCGGTCTCGCTGACCCTCAACATCGGGCGCGGCGAGGGTGTGTCGGTCAGCGAGATGCTCGCCGTGATCGCCCGCGTCACCGGGCGGGACATCGCCCCCGAGGTCACCCCGCGCCGTCCGGGTGACCCGGCCCGGGTGGTCGCCGCCGCCGACCTGATCCGCAAGGAGCTCGGCTGGAGCGCCGAGCACGACGTCGAGGCCATGGTCGCCTCCGCCTGGGAGGGCTGGCTCACCCGCCACCCGGAGGCCCGCCGGGGCTGAGCCCGGCAACCGCCCGGCCCGGGCGCGGGACCCCCGCGCCCCGGCCGGCTCACCCCTGCGGGACGGCGGTGCCGTAGAAGGCGTCGAGGGCGTAGACGCAGCGGTCCTTGCTGCCGACGAAGACCCTGCCGCCGACGGCCACCGGGGAGCCGGTCAGTTCGCCCTTGGTGCCCAGCTGCCAGCGCAGGCGTCCGGAGGCCAGGTCCAGGGTGTGCAGCGAGTGGTCCCGGCTGCCGAGGTGGACCAGGCCGTCCGCCGCGGCCGGGGAGCCGACGATCTCGCCCCTGGCGGTGTAGCGCCAGCGCTCCCGCCCGGAGGCGGTGTCGAAGGCGTGCAGCGTGTTCCCGGCCCCGACCAGGGCGGTGCCGTCGGCGACCACCACCGGCTCGGCCCCCTGCCGGCTGCCGGTCCGGCCGCGCCAGCGCTCCAGCCCGGTGGCGGCGTCCAGCGCGTACACGGTGCCCAGGTAGTCGGCGACGTACACCGAGCCGCCGTCCAGCGCGGGCGGGGTGAAGAGCACCACGGCCGCGTCGAACCGCCAGTGCTCGCGGCCGCTGGCGGCGTCCAGCGCGTGCACCCGGTGCCCGGCCGTGACGAACAGCACCCCGCCGCGCTCCACCGGCCTGGACGGCACGTCCTCGCCGACCGGCACCGACCAGCGCTCCCCGCCGCCGCGCGGGTCGGCGCAGTGCAGTCGCCCGCCACCGTGGTAGTACACGGCACCGGCCACCAGCGCGGGGCCGGACTGCGGGCTCTCGTAGTCCTGCTGGGCGTCGTCGGCGCGCCACAGCTCGGCGCCGGTGGCCGCCGAGCGCAGCTGCACCCCGCCGCCCCTGATGCCGCAGCAGAGCACCCCGTCGGCGGCGTCCAGCGAGTAGACCCAGCCGTCCAGCGCGTGGCGCCAGCGCTCGGTGCCGTCGGCGACGTCCACGGTGTACAGGTGGGGGCCGTCGGCGGCGTGGACCCGGCCCGAGTCCACGGTGAGCGCCCAGGCCACGTCACGGGTCTTGTAGCGGCGCTGCCCGGAGCCGATGTCCAGGGCGTGCACCTCGAAGCTGGAGACGAACAGGGTGCCGTCGGCGACCAGCGGGGTGCCCCAGACGTCGTTGGACATCCGGAACCGCCAGGGCCGCCAGCGGGCGGCCTGCGGCGGGACGGCGCGGCGCACCCAGTCCGTACCGGCCGCCGCCCCCTCGGCCGGAGGCGTCAGGTCGGCCCGCGGGCCCGGCCCTATCCGTACGGCCGCGCCGGAGAGCTGCACCTCGGCCGAGCCCTGGCCGACCGGCGTGCGGCGGCGGGCGGCCAGCTTCTCGGTGGCCAGCTCCTCGTCGAGGACGCCGCTGCGGGCGGGCGGCACCACGGGCGCGGCGGGAGGGGCGGCCGGCGGAGCGGCCGGCCGCGGCGGCACCACAGGGGCCGGCGGTGCCGGCGGCGGGGTCGGTGCGGCCGGGCGGCGGCCGCGCTTGTGTTCGATCAGGGCGATGGCGCTGGCCGGCAGCCAGTCCCCCGCCTCGCCGGAGGCGTCGTCCCGGGAGAACAGGTGCGGAGCCAGCTCGGACTGGATCTGAGCGGGCGTCGGCCGGTGCTCGGGCGCGGGCCGCATGCAGGCCCGGACCAGATCCATCAGCTCGACCGGCAACCCGGAGAGGTCCGGCTGGTCGCGCAGCAGCTGAAACACCGTCTCGACGGGGTTGCCGCCCCGGTAGGGCGGGTGGCCGGTGGCGCAGAAGACCAGCAGCGATCCGAGCGAGAAGACGTCGCTGGCACCGGTCACGCTGCGGCTGTCCCTGGCCTGCTCGGGGGACATGTAGGCGGGGGTGCCGACGGCCACGTTGGTCATGGTGAGCCGGGCGCTGGAGACCCCGGCGGCGATCCCGAAGTCGATCACGCGCGGGCCGTCCTCGACCACCAGCACGTTGGACGGCTTGAGGTCGCGGTGCACCAGGCCGGCGGTGTGGATCGACTGCAGCGCCTCGGCGATCCCGGCGATCAGCCAGCGGACGGCGTCCACCGGCAGCGGCCCGCACTCGGTGACCAGGTCCTCCAGCGAGGGCGCGGGCACGTACGCGGTGGCCAGCCACGGCACCGGAGCGTCCGCGTCCGCGTCCACCACGGCCGCCGTGTAGAAGCCGCCGACCGTCTTGGCGGCGGCGATCTCGCGGGCGAAGCGGACCCGGAACAGCTCGTCCTCGGCCAGTTCGCCCCGGACGGTCTTGATGGCCACCCGCCGCCCGGACGCCGACCGCGCCAGGTAGACCAGGCCCATTCCGCCCGCACCGAGCCGCCCCAGCACCTCGAAGGGCCCGATCCGCCTCGGATCGTGCGCCGTCAGCTGGTCCACTCCGCTGCCTCCTCCCCGTCTGCGGCGACCCTGGCCGGGCCGCCGCCCCGATTCTCCAATGCCCGCGCCGCCGGATCCAATCTCCCCCGCCAGGGACACGCCCGGGCCACCGTGACCCGGCCACCGCCCGGAGCCCACGCTGACGATCACTCTGCGCAACCCGATCACCCCTCAGCCAACCTTCCGTCACGCTGTGGGGTCATCAGCACACGGGGGGGCTTCGGATGCGCTCGGAATATCACTCCGAGCGCCCTGATGAACGCCGCGAACCACCCCCGGGCGGAGTAATAGTCGCATCACCGAATCGCGACAAGATCGTGCCACGGTAAGCTGACGGCATGACAGGACAAGTTCGCACCGTCGACGGTCGCGTCGCCGGGCGACGTGGACAGGAGACGCGGCAGAAGCTGCTCGACTGCCTCCGCGAGATGCTCAGCACGTCGCCTTACCGGGACGTCAAGGTCATCGACGTCGCCCGTATGGCGGGTACCTCCCCCGCGACCTTCTACCAGTACTTCCCGGATGTCGAGGGCGCAGTCCTCGAGATCGCCGAGGAAATGGCCGAGGACAGCGCCGGGCTCAAAGAGCTCGTCGACGTAAAGTCCTGGGCGGGAAAGCCCGGTTACACCGCTTCGGAAGAACTGGTGGACGGATTCCTCGCCTTCTGGCGCAAGAACGACGCCATTCTCCGAGTCGTTACTCTCGGTGCAGCCGAGGGGGACAAGCGGTTCTTCAAGATCCGCATGAAGGTCCTCAACTCGGTGGCGTCGGCCCTGACCGAGGCCGTGAAGGTGAACCAGGCCAAGACCGACAAAACGGTCGATCCGGCAGCCATCGCCGGCGCCCTGGTCTCGCTGCTTGCCTCGGCAGCGGAGCATTCCAAGGCATTCACCTCTTGGGGCGTCAAGGTCAAGGACCTCAAGCCGAATCTGGCTCTGCAGGTCTACCTGGGCGTCACCGGTAAGAAGCCGCCCAAGTAGTAACAAGCATCTGTCCCACCATCCACTCAGCGCGCAGCTCCGGCCTCCTGTCCGGGGTGCGTCGGACGGCGGTTGTGTCCTCGGGGGAGGTTCGCCGACGTGCCGCGACGCGCTGGAGACCACTGTGGGGCGGCCGGAATCGACTGATTCCGGCCGCCCCACAGCCGTGTCCGGGGCCCGTTACGGGCAGCGCACGACCTGCCCCGCGTAGGCGAGACCGCCGCCGAAGCCGAAGAGCAGCACCGGATCGCCCGAGTGCAGCTCACCGCGCTCCACCAGCTTGCTCAGCGCCAGCGGGATGGAGGCCGCCGAGGTGTTGCCGGAATCCACCACGTCGCGGGCGATCACCGCGTCGTGCGCCCCCAGCTTGTTCGCGATGGCGTCGATGATCCTCAGGTTGGCCTGGTGCGCGACGAAGCCCTTCAGCTCGGACGGGTCCAGACCGGCCTTCAGGCAGGTCTCCCGGGCCAGCGGAGCGATCTTCGTGGTGGCCCAGCGGAAGACCGCCTGGCCCTGCTGGCTGATGGTCGGGTCCCAGCCGGTGATCACCACCGCGTCGGTCTTCTCCGGCTCGGTGCCCCAGACCACCGGGCCGATCCCGGCCTGCTCGTCGGGGACCGCCTCGACCAGGGCCGCGCCCGCGCCGTCACCGAAGATCACGCAGGTGGTGCGGTCGGTCCAGTCGATGGTGTCCGACATCCGCTCGGCCCCGATCACCAGCGCCCGCCGCGCCGCCCCGGCCCGGATCGCGTGGTCGGCGGTCGCCAGCGCGTACGAGAAGCCCGAGCAGACCGTGTTGATGTCGTACGCGGCCGGCGCGGTCATGCCCAGCCGGGCGGCGACCGAGGCCGCCGTGAACGGGCTGCGCTCCACGGCGGTGCAGGTGGCCACCACCACCAGGTCGACCTCGGCGGCCTGCCAGCCGCCGTTCGCCAGTGCCTTCTGGGCCGCCTCGGTGGCGAGGTCGACCAGGGTCTCCTCGACCGCGATGTGCCGGGTGCGGATGCCCACCCGGCTGCGGATCCACTCATCGTCGGTATCGACCAGCTTCGACAGGTCCTCGTTGGTGAGGACCTTCGGCGGCTGGTAGTGGCCGAGCGAAATGATTCTGGAGCTGGTCATATTGCCACTCAACCCGGTTACCGACCGGTCAGGTGCTCACGCCCGGGTACAACGTCCCAGGCCGGAACCTGTAGGGGCCGTACAACGCCCCTTGCGGCACAAGGGTCAGGTGGCCAGGGTCGCGGCGTCCGCCATGGCGATCATCGGATGCGCCGCCGGGTCCAGGGTCTTGAGCAGCTCGATCATCTGGTCCTCGGGCAGCGAGACGCAGCCGTGGGTGGGACCGCCGTGGTCCACGTGCAGCCAGATGCCACCGCCCTTGGACTTGCCGTCGGGGAAGCGGTTGTCGAGCGGCGAGACGCCCTGCACCCGGTTGTAGTTGATCGCCACCACGTAGTCGAAGGACCCGGCCAGTTGCTCGCCCTTGAAGCCGGTGCCGCCGACCACGAAGTGCGAGTCCTGGTCGTACGGGAGCTTGGCTCCCGGGTCGGGCATCCGGCCGCCGGCATCGGACAGCGAGAAGACCCCGATCGGGCTGTGCAGGTCGTCCGCGTGCTTGTCGGTGGTCCAGCCCTTGTACGCGTTGTGGCCCTGCCAGGCGGCGCCGGGCTTCCAGCGGTTGTCGGGCGTGCGGGTCCACAGGGTGACCGTGGTGTCGGAGGAGTTGCGGTCCTTGCCGGAGGCCACCACCAGCTGGCGGGTCTGTGCCGGGATCTTCGCGCTGAAGCTCGGGCCCAGGCCCGGTATGGCCGCGTAGGTGCCGTCGGCTCGGTCCGAGCGGTTGGCCGCGGCCGAGTCGCTGCGGATCGCCTGCGCGGCGTTGACACCGGCCGACGCCGGGTCAGCCTCCGGCTTCTCGGGTGCCGCCGCGGACGGGTGCGTGGAACTCCCGGCGCTCTGGCCCACCGTGAACCAGCCCGCGGTGGCCGCCAGCAGCACCGCCGTACCGCCCATCAGCGCCTTGCCCCGGCGCTTGCGCGGCTTGCGCCGGTGCCCTCTCGGGCGGCGCGCCTCACCTCCGTCGCCGTGGACTGCCGGGGGCTGGACCTCGGCGTAGGGCTGGACGGTGACACGATGGGAACCGGACATGCTGACGATCCTTCCAAAGCCAGCGGGGTGATCGGAACCCGTGGCGTGTGGTGAGCCTGTGAGCATCGGCACACCGCGAGTGCGCCGGATGCCGTGGCCGAAGACGCCGCGCGCCCCGGGACGGTTGGGGGGTGCGCGGCGCTGTGATCAGAGTCGCATCGCCTGCGGCGTCTCCCGACGCTGCAGGTCAGGGCCGTCGTACTCGCGGATGACCTCGTAGCGGGTGTTGCGCTCGACCGGGCGGAAACCGGCGTCCCGGATCAGGCCGAGCAGGTCCTCGCGGCCGAGCTTGTTCGGGGTGCCGAAGTTGTCCGCGTCGTGGGTGATCTTGTACTCGACCACCGAGCCGTCCATGTCGTCCGCGCCGTGGCTGAGCGCCAGCTGGGCGGTGGCGATGCCGTGCATCACCCAGAAGACCTTGACGTGCGGGACGTTGTCGAACAGCAGCCGGGAGACCGCGAAGGTCTTCAGCGCCTCGGCGCCGGTGGCCATCTCGGTCCGCTCCATCAGCCGGTTGCGGACCACGCCGTCCTTGGAGTCGTGGAAGTCGTGCTGGTAGCGCAGCGGGATGAAGACCTGGAAGCCGCCGGTCTCGTCCTGCAGCTCACGCAGCCGCAGCACGTGGTCGACCCGGTGGCGCGGCTCCTCGATGTGCCCGTACAGCATGGTGCACGGGGTCTTCAGGCCCTTGGAGTGTGCCAGGCGGTGGATCCGCGACCAGTCCTCCCAGTGGGTGTCGTGGTCGACGATGTGCTGACGGACCTCCCAGTCGAAGATCTCGGCGCCGCCGCCGGTCAGCGACTCCAGGCCGGCGTCGATCAGTTCGTCCAGGATCTCGGCTGCCGACAGGCCGCTGATCTTCTCGAACCAGTGGATCTCGGTGGCCGTGAACGCCTTCAGCGAGACGTTCGGCAGCGCCGCCTTCAGCTCGCGCAGGCTGCGCGGGTAGTACCGCCAGGGCAGCGTCGGGTGCAGGCCGTTGACGATGTGCAGCTCGGTGAGGGAGTCCACCTCCATGGCCTTGGCCAGGCGGACGGCCTCCTCGATCCGCATGGTGTACGCGTCCTTCTCGCCCGGCTTGCGCTGGAACGAGCAGTACGCGCAGGAGGCGGAGCACACGTTCGTCATGTTGAGGTGGCGGTTGACGTTGAAGTGGACGACGTCGCCGTTCTTCTCCGTCCGCACATGGTGGGCGAGACCGCCGAGCCAGGCCAGATCGTCGCTCTCGTAGAGCGCGATGCCGTCCTCGCGGGTCAGCCGCTCACCCGCGTAGACCTTCGCCTCCAGCTCGCGCTTGAGCCCTGCGTCCATGCGGTGACCCGCCTCCTCGATCCGACTGACCGCAACACACGGTCTGTTTACCGGAACGAGACTACGCCTGGAGCAGCTCGGCCAGGAGCCTGGGTTCGACGTTGCCGCCGCTCACCACCGCCGCGAACACCCGGCCGGCCAGCTCATCGGCCCGGTGGAAGTACCCGGCCGCCGCCACCGCGCCCGAGGGCTCGGCGACCAGCCGGCCCCGGCGCGCCAGCAGGGCCACCGTGTCGCGGATCTCCTGCTCGGAGACCGTCACGATGTCGTCCACGTACGCCTGGAGGTGCTCGAACGGCAGCTCACCGACCGAGGGCGTGCGCAGCCCGTCCGCGATCGTCCGGTAGGTGTCGGCCACCGGCCAGGCCGTCAGCCGGCCGCTGCGCAGGCTCGCCTGAGCGTCCGCCGCCAGCTCCGGCTCGACGCCGATCACCCTGACGCCCGGGCAGGTCAGCTTGATCGCCGCCGCCGCACCGGAGATCAGGCCGCCGCCGCTGACCGGGACCAGCACGGTGTCCAGCTGGTCCGGGGCGTCCTCCGCGATCTCCAGGCCGACCGTGCCCTGACCGGCGATGATGTGGGGATCGTCGTACGGCGGCACCCAGACGTAGCCGTGCTCGTCCGCCAGCTCACCGACGAAGGTGTCCCGCTCGCCCGGGGCGACCAGGATCACCTCGGCGCCGAACGACCGGGTGTTCTCGACCTTCACCGCGGGCGAGGTGTCCGGCATCACGATCACGGCCTTGAGGCCGAGCAGCCGCGCCGCGTAGGCCACCGCCTGGGCGTGGTTCCCACTCGACTGGGCGACCACGCCGCGGGCCCGCTCGGCGTCGCTCAGCGCGGCCAGCCGGTTGTAGGCGCCACGGATCTTGAACGCCCCGGTGGGCTGCAGGTTCTCCGGCTTGAGCCAGAGGGTGCGAGCACCGTCGGCGGCCCATGGGCACGGGATCAACGGAGTCCGTACCGCCACTGCGGCGATCCGCTGCTGCGCGGCGCGCAGCTCCTCCAGGCCGACCAGTGCCATGGGCCCCTCCCCGTCCCTAGTCCAAGGCGTCCAGCGGGAGTTCGCTCACCCGGTTCTCCCACTTGGTGGAGAGTACAACCGTGGTCCTGGTGCGGGCTACGCCCTTCGTGCCGGAGAGCCGCTTGACCACCGACTCCAGGCCCTCCACGTCCGGCACCCGGACCTTGAGCATGTACGAGTCGTCACCCGCGATGAACCAGCAGTCCTCGACCTCGGCGAGGTCCTTCAGCCGGTGCGCGACGTCCTCGTGGTCCGCCGCGTCGGTGAGTTGAAGGCCGATCAGCGCGGTGACCCCGAAACCCAGCGAGGCCGGGTTGACCGTGGCCCGGTAGCCGGTGATCACACCGGCCTGCTCCAGCCGGTTGATGCGGTCCGTCACGCTCGGGCCCGACAGGCCCACCAGGCGTCCCAGCTCGGCGTACGAAGCCCGGCCGTTCTCCCTCAGCGCCTGGATGAGCTGTCTGTCAACCGTGTCCATATATCCGCCCGCGTCCTTCCGAACCGCTACAGACCCACAGATCATTATCCGGAATCAAAGGCGCCGTGCGCGGATCAACCCGGATATCGCAAAGAACATACTCTCCCGGGCTGCGAGGCTTTACTCGCCCTTGCCGCTGAGGCCCAAAGGCCCCGGGATCACGCCGTCTTGCCGCCGGACCCGAGCTCGCCCTCCCAGCGCCGGTACAGCCCGTGCCGCACCCCGACCGCGTCCAGCACCCGGCCCGCCACGAAGTCCACCAGCTCACGGGCGGTCGAACCGCCCGCGTAGAAGCCCGGCGAGGCGGGGAGCACCACGGCGCCCTGGGCGTCCAGCTCCACCAGGTGCTTCAACGTCACCCCATCGAGTGGCGTCTCGCGGACGCAGACGACCAGCGGGCGGCGCTCCTTCAGGGTCACCGCGGCGGCCCGCTGCAGCAGGTCCTTGCTCAGCCCGAGCGCGATCCCGGCCACCGCGCCGGTGGTCGCCGGCACCACCAGCATCCCCTTCGCCGGGTAGGAGCCGCTGGACGGGCCGGCCGCGAAGTCGCCCGCCGACCAGTAGCGGACGTCGCTCAGGTCCTCGACGCCGGTCCACGCCGCCAGGTCCTCCTGCCAGTGCGCGTCGCGGAAGGACACCCCGGTCTCGTCCAGGATGGTCAGCCGGGCCGCCCGGCTCACCACCAGGTCCACCGCCTCGCCCGCCGCCAGCAGCGCCCGGATCACCGAGGCCGCGTACGGCGTTCCCGACGCGCCCGAGACTCCGACCACCCACGGCTGACGTGCGCTCTGCTGCTCCATGACTCCGCACCATAACCCCGCCCCCTCGGGGCGGAGGGGCGACCCCGGAAACCCGGGAAGCCCCGCGCCGCCCGGGCCTCGCCCGGCTGCGCGAAGATGGGTGCATGGCGCCGACGTTGATCGACCTCACACATCCGGTCACCACGGGCATGCCCGTCTACCCCGGGGATCCGGAGGTCGAACTGCGGCCCGCGCTCACCACGGCCACCGCCGGGGTCAACGTGCTTGGCCTGCACCTGGGTTCGCAGTCGGGCACGCATGTGGACGCCCCGTACCACGTGGACGTCACCTGGCCCACCCTGGACGGGCTGCCGCTGGAGCTGTTCACCGGGCCGGCCGTGCTAGCCGACCTTCGCGGGCTCGCTCCGCGCACCGGCGTGACACCCCAACTGCTCGCACCGGCACTGGAGTTCGCCGCCCCTGGGACGATCCTGCTGCTCGCCACCGGCTGGCCGAGGCACTGGGGCACCGACGGCTACCTCGCCCACCCCTGGCTCACGCCCGAAGCGGCGGAGGCGATCGTCGCGGCAGGCGTCCGCACCGTCGGCGTGGACGCCCTGAGCATCGACCCCACCCCCGACCCGGGCCCGGGCGATGTCGCCGTCGCCGCACTGCTCGCCGATCTCTCCGACGAGCACGACCCCGCCGCCGAGCCCGCCACGCTGGCCGCGCACCGGATCCTGCTCGGCTCCCCCGGCGGAGCGGTGATCGCCGAGAACCTCACCGACCTGACCCCGCTGCTCGACGCGCAGGCGGCGGGCCGCCCGATCGAGCTCTCGCTGTTCCCGCTCCGCCTGGTCGCCGCCGACGGCGCTCCGATCCGCGCGGTCGCCCGGCTGGGTTGATCCACCCCGGGCTGACCAACCCGCTGGGCACCGCCCGTCGCCGACCCGGACGCCGGTGTGAGCCCCGAAGGGCCCGCAGCGGTGCCGGCCTAGGAGACGGCGCGCTGGAGGAGGCAGAAGGGGTGCCCAGCCGGGTCCAGGTAGACCCGCCAGCCCGTCTCGACGTCCTTGAGTTCCGCGCCGAGAGCCAGCACCCGTTCCTCGGCCTCGGCCAGGTCCTCCACCTCGATGTCCAGGTGGAGCTGCTGCGGGTGGGCCGGGTCCGGCCACATCGGCGGGCGGTAGTCCTCGACGCGCTGGAAGCCCAGCACCATCCCGTCGGGCAGGTGGACGGTCGACCACTCGTCGTCCACCGACCACCTCGGGTCGGGGCGGCCGATCTCGCCGCCCAGCAGGGTGCCGTAGAAGTGCGCCAGCCCGGCCGGGTAGTGGCAGTCGAGCACCACGCACTGCAACTTGCCGATCATCGTTCCTCCTCGCCGACCGCACCTGCCCCTCTGCTCGGCAGCATAGGCACTGCCCGCGACAGGTGCGGCCGGAACGGAGTCAGCCGCCCAGACCCCGGATGACCAGGTCGAGCAGGGCGAACACGAAGAGCGAGATGCCGACGAAGCCGTTGGTGCTGAAGAAGGCCCGGTTGAGCCGGGAGAGGTCGCCGGGCCTGACGATGGTGTGCTCGTAGACGAAGGCGCCGGCCACCACCGCCAGGCCGGTCCACATGGCCGGGCCGGCATGGGTGCGGACGGCGAACCAGACCAGCAGACCGGTGGTGACCAGGTGGCAGACCCGGGCGCCCCGCACCGCGGCGGCGACGCCGAAGCGGGCGGGCACCGAGCGGACCCCGTCGGCGCGGTCGGATTCGACGTCCTGGCAGGCGTAGATCAGGTCGAAACCGCCGATCCAGATGCCGACGGCGAGGCCGAGCACGACCGCGTCCCAGGACCAGGTACCGGTGACGGCCAGCCAGGCGCCGACCGGGCCCATGGCCTGGGCGAGGCCGAGGATCGCCTGCGGGAAGTCGGTGAACCGCTTGCCGTACGGATAGACCACCATCGGGACGACGGCGATCGGCGCGAGCACCAGGCAGAGCGTGTTGAGCGCGGCGGCGGCGCCCAGGAAGACCAACAGGGCGATCGCCGAGCCGGTGTACGCGGTGCGCACCGAGACCGCGCCGGTGACCAGCTCGCGGCCCGCGGTGCGGGGGTTGCGGGCGTCGATCTCCCGGTCGATGATCCGGTTGGCGGCCATCGCGAAGGTGCGCAGGCCGACCATGCAGATGGTCACCAGCACCAGCTCGGCCCAGTGCATCCGGCCGTCGTCCAGGAACATCGCGGTGAGCGCGGCGATGTACGCGAAGGGCAGGGCGAAGACCGAGTGCTCGATCATCACCAGCCTGAGGAAGGCCCGGGTCTTGCTCTGCGGGACGGCGGCCGTGGTCACAGTTCGCACTCCGGATCGACCCCGCGAGCGCGGGGACGGACCCCGGGCTCCTCCGGCACCATCGTGACAGGCTTCATCACAGTCCGTACTCCTTCCAGCGTCGGGTCACCCGTTCGGCGGTGGCCGGGTCCGAGCTGACCATCTCGGGCCAACCGCCGTCGCGGGTGTAGCCCTCCTCGGGGAGCTTGCGGGTGGCGTCGATACCCGCCTTGCCGCCCCAGAACTGCTGGTAGGAGGCGTGGTCCAGATGGTCGACCGGCCCCTCGACCACGGTGAGGTCGCGGCTGTAGTCGACGTTGCCGAAGGCGCGCCAGGCGACCTCGTGGTAGTCGTGCACGTCGCAGTCGGAGTCCACCACGATGATCAGCTTGGTCAGCGACATCATGTGGGCGCCCCAGATGGCGTGCATCACCTTCTGGGCGTGCTTGGGGTACTTCTTGTCGATCGAGACGATCACGCAGTTGTGGAAGCCGCCGGCCTCGGGCAGGTCGTAGTCGACGATGTCCGGAATGATCACCTTCAGCAGCGGCAGGAAGAAGCGCTCGGTGAACTTGCCGAGCGGTCCGTCCTCGGTCGGCGGGCGGCCGACCACGATCGACTGCAGCAGCGGCCGGCGGCGCATCGTGACGCAGTCGATCCTCAGCGCCGGGAACGGCTCCTGCGGCGTGTAGAAGCCGGTGTGGTCGCCGAACGGGCCCTCCGGCAGCATCTCGCCGGGCTCCAGCCAGCCCTCCAGGACCACCTCGGCGTCGGCCGGGACCTGGAGCGGGACGGTCTTGCAGTCCACCATCCGCACCCGCTCGCCGGCCACGAAGCCCGCGAACAGGTACTCGTCGATGTCGCCGGGCAGCGGGGCGGTCGCCGCGTAGGTGACGGCGGGCGGGCAGCCGAAGGCGATCGCGACCGGGAGCTTCTCGCCCCGCCTGGCGGCGACGGCGGCGTGGTTGCGGCTGTCCTTGTGGATCTGCCAGTGCATGCCGATGGTCCGCTTGTCGTGCCGCTGCAGGCGGTACAGGCCGAGGTTGCGGATGCCGGTGTCCGGGTCCTTGGTGTGGGTCAGGCCCAGGTTGAAGAAGGAGCCGCCGTCCAGCGGCCAGGTGAACAGCGCGGGCAGCCGGTCCAGGTCGACGTCGTCGCCGGTGAGCACGACCTCCTGGACCGGGGCGTCCTTGACGTTGCGCGGCGGCACGTGGGCCATCGAGGCGAGCTTGCCGAAGGCGTCCCGGAAGCCGGTGAAGCCCTGTGGGAGCTCGGGCCTCAGCAGTCCGGCGATCTTCTCCGAGATGTCGTCGGGCGACTTCAGGCCGAGCGCCTTGGCCAGCCGGCGCTCGGTGCCGAAGACGTTCATCGCCAGCGGCATCGAGGAGCCCTTGACGTTCTCGAAGAGCAGCGCCGGGCCCTTGGCCTTCTGCACGCGGTCGACGATCTCTCCGATCTCCAGATAGGGGTCGACCTCGACCTTGATGCGCTTGAGGTCGCCCTCTCGCTCCAGCGCCCGGAGAAACGAACGGAGATCGTCGTATGCCATACGTGTCAGTATCCGACACCGACTAGCCTGGGCCCGCAAAGAGGGCCCCACCTGTCATCGCCCGGGGGAGAACGCCGCTGTGCTGAGGATTCTGCCGCCGCTGCTCGTGCTCGCCCTGTGGATCTGGGCCTTCATCGACTGCCTGACCACTCCCGAGGAGGAGGTCCGCCACCTACCGAAGGCGGCCTGGGTGATCATCGTGCTGCTCTTCCCGCTGGTCGGCTCGGTCGCCTGGCTGGCGGCGGGGAGGTGGCGCGGCCGGGCGGCTGCCCGGACGGCGAGCGGCCCGGACGGCGCCGGGCGGACCCGCCCGATGGCCCCGGACGACGACCCCGAGTTCCTGGCCTCCCTCGACAAGGAGACTCCCCACAAAGAGGACCGGCGGCACGAGGACATGCTCAGGCGGTGGGAGGCTGACCTGTGCCGCCGCGAGGAGGAGCTGCGGCGCAAGGGCCACCCGGAGGACGGCGGCCCCGCCTGACCGGTCCCGGCCCCGGTGATCCGCCCCGCGAGGGGTCGGCCAAGGGCCGTGAGCAGGGCGTGCCGACACGCGGACGGCCCATGGGAACCACCCATTCGGACCTCCGGGCCCGGCACTCGGGCGCGGGGCACCGCTTTGGTACATCCCTACCATCCGCTGCCGCCGCCAGGGCGTTCCCGGGCGCCGCCCCCGCTTCCCGCACCGCCTCGCCGGACATCCGTCCGAACCTCCGTCGCGCGCCCGGCCTGCCGCGCTGACCTGCGGAATCGGTGCATCACACCGATCATCCGCCACATCCCCCGGTAGCCGACCCCGAGCTATGGGTGAGCGGTACGCCGCTCATGCTTTCTGTACGGCTTTCACATGTTCTCGGGCCCGACCTTGTACGGAATCGACGCCGAAACCCGGGCCCGAACCCTCGTAGTGTCGTAGGTGAAGAAGTGTTCGCAGCAGCAGCCGCCGCCACCGCAGGCCGGCTGTCGGACAGTTCCCTCACACTTGGAGTGGTTCGAGATGACGGTTCTGCACGAGGCGCCGGTCGGCGACGAGATCCCCGAGATCCCGGCCGATGCGCGCGGGCGGGTGGCCGAGCTGCACGATCTCCGGGAGAAGGTCCGCCGGGGCCCGAGCGAGAAGGCCACCGAGGCGCAGCACGCCAAGGGGAAGCTGACGGCGCGCGAGCGGATCGATCTGCTGCTGGACGAGGGCTCGTTCCGCGAGGTCGAGCCACTGCGCCGGCACCGGGCCAGCGGGTTCGGCCTGGAGGCGAAGAAGCCGCACACCGACGGTGTGATCACCGGCTGGGGCACCGTGCACGGCCGGACGGTCTTCACCTACGCCCATGACTTCCGGATCTTCGGCGGCGCACTGGGCGAGGCCCACGCGCAGAAGATCCACAAGATCATGGACATGGCCATCGCGGCCGGCGCGCCGCTGGTCTCGCTGAACGACGGCGCCGGCGCCCGGATCCAGGAGGGCGTCACCGCGCTGGCCGGCTACGGCGGCATCTTCCAGCGCAACACCAAGGCCTCCGGTGTCATCCCGCAGATCTCGGTGATGCTCGGCCCGTGCGCGGGCGGTGCGGCGTACTCGCCGGCGCTGACGGACTTCGTGTTCATGGTCCGCGAGACCTCGCAGATGTTCATCACCGGCCCGGACGTGGTCCAGGCGGTGACCGGCGAGAAGATCAGCCAGAACGGGCTCGGCGGTGCCGACGTCCACTCGGGTGTCTCCGGCGTGTCGCACTTCGTGTACGACGACGAGCAGTCGTGCATCGAGGAGGTGCGCTACCTGCTGTCGCTGCTGCCGCAGAACAACCGGGAGATGCCGCCGGCCGCGGTGAACGACGACCCGGTCGAGCGGCGCTGCGAGGCACTGCTCGACCTGGTGCCGGTGGACGGCAACCGCCCGTACGACATGCGCAAGGTCATCGAGGAGGTCGTCGACCACGGCGAGTACCTGGAGGTCCACGAGCGGTGGGCGACCAACGTGCTGTGCGTGCTGGCGCGGATCGACGGCCACGTCACCGGGATCATCGCCAACCAGCCGCAGTCACTGGCCGGCGTGCTCGACATCAACTCCAGTGAGAAGGCCGCGCGTTTCGTGCAGATGTGCGACGCGTTCAACATCCCGCTGGTCACCCTGCTGGACGTGCCGGGCTTCCTGCCCGGTGTGGACCAGGAGCACGGCGGCATCATCCGGCACGGCGCCAAGCTGCTGTACGCGTACTGCAACGCCACCGTGCCGCGGATCTCGCTGATCCTGCGCAAGGCGTACGGCGGCGCCTACATCGTGATGGACTCCCGCTCGATCGGCGCGGACCTGTCCTACGCCTGGCCGACCAACGAGATCGCGGTGATGGGCGCCGAGGGCGCCGCCAACGTGATCTTCCGCCGGGACATCGCCGCGGCAGAAGACCCCGAGGCGATGCGCGCGCAGAAGATCAAGGAGTACAAGGACGAGCTGATGCACCCGTACTACGCGGCCGAGCGCGGCCTCGTGGACGACGTCATCGACCCCGCCGAGACCCGCACCGTGCTGGCCTCCGCCCTCGCCATGCTCCGCACGAAGCACGCCGACCTGCCCAGCCGCAAGCACGGCAACCCGCCGATGTAACAGGCCGCCCAGGCCCGTCGGTCCCACACCAGACTTCTTGATCCGGGGGAGAAACCACAACCATGAGCGCTTCCGCCGAACCCCTCGTACGCATCGTCCGCGGCTCCCTCACCGACGAGGAACTGGCCGCCCTCACCGCCGTCCTGATGGCCCGTGCGGCCGCCGCCCAGGCCGCCGCCGTCCAGACCGCCGTGGTCGAGCCGATCGCCAACTGGCAGCGCCTGGAGCGCCGCCCGGCGTACTTCTCCCCGGTCAGCTGGCAGCAGGCCGCCTGACGGTCCTGCAGGCCGCCTGTGGCGAGCGCCCGCCCTGCGGCCGTACTCCGAGGAGTACGGCCGCAGGGCGGGCGCCGTCGTCGTCCGGTCCGGGGCTCGGCCCGGATGCGTTCAGGCGGCGGCCAACGCCGCCGGGCGCCCGGCGTGCATGACGGCGAGGTTGGTGGCCAGGCGCTGCGGGTCCTGGGAGAGCCAGAGGCGGACGGCGGCGCCGAGCATGGCGCAGGCGGAGTCGAGCCGGACACCGGTGGACTGGGCGACCCGGCCGGCGGCCAGCACGAGCAGGTCGGCCAGCGGGGCGGGGAGCCAGACGGTCTGGGCGCAGGGGGCCGGCTGGGTCAGTGCGCCGAGCAGGCGGTAGGCGTCGGCGGTGCAGTGCAGGGTGGGCAGGACGTCCAGCAGCCCGTCGGCGACGACCTCGGAGACGTCGCTGCGGTGGCCCTGCGCGAGCCGACGGAGCAAGGCTCTCTCCGTAGCGGTGATTCGGACGGTCAGCATGACCTCATCGCACTCCATCGTGCGGCCCTCCTCGCGGCCTTGGGACGGGTAAGAACAACTGAGAACGGAAAGTACTGGTACGAACCGCCCTGCCGCCGAGCGAGCGGCAGGGCGGGTGGGACGGACGGTCAGCCGACACCGGCGTAGGAGTGCTTGCCAGTGATGAAGATGTTGACGCCGTAGAAGTTGAACAGATAGAAGCTGAAGGCCAACAGGGCCAAATAGGCCGCCTTCCGGCCCTTCCATCCGGCCGTGGCCCGGGCGTGCAGGTACGCGGCGTAGGCCACCCAGGTGATGAACGACCAGGTCTCCTTCGGGTCCCACTCCCAGTACTTGCCCCAGGCCGCCTCGGCCCAGATCGCGCCCGCGATGATGGTGAAGGTCCACAGCGGGAAGACCATCGCGTTGATCCGGTACGAGAGCCTGTCCAGCGAGGAGGCGGCGGGCAGCCGCTGCCAGACCGAGGCCGGGGTGCCCAGCGGACCGGTGGTCAGGCCCTCGGCGGCGCGCTGGTCGTAGCGGTCCTTGCCCAGGTAGAGCAGGGTGGTCACGAAGGCCGCGTACAGGAAGCCGCCGCAGATGATCGCGGTGGAGACGTGGATGGCCAGCCAGTAGGAGTGCAGGGCCGGGACGAGCTGCTCGGAGTCGGTGTACAGCACGCTCACCGCGAGGCCGAGGGTGAGCAGCACCGCCAGCATGACCGGCAGGCCGAGCCAGCGGGCCTTCTTCTTGGCGACCAGCAGACCCAGGTAGGCGAGCACCATGGTGAGGCCGAAGGCGCAGGAGAACTCGTACATGTTGCCCCACGGCCAGCGCATCACCGAGAGGCCGCGGCTGACCACGGCACCGGCGTGCAGCAGGGCGCCCAGGACGGTCAGCGAGACGGCCATCCGACCGACCAGGTCGCCCTTCTCGCTGGTGCCGGCGGCGCCCGGGCCGTCGACCGCATCGGCCTCGCCACGGCCGCTGGTGACCACGGTGGCGCCGGCGTCGGCCAGTGCGGTGCGGGTCAGGGTGGTGGTCCCGCCGTTCGCCGAGGCGACCGTGACGGTGACCCGCTTGGCCGCCTTGACGGGCTCGTTCGCGGCCGCCACGGTCTCGGCCAAACTGGCCTGCTCGACGGAGCGGACGGCGACCGCCCCCTTGCTGCCGAACGTCCACTCGAACATGTAGGCGAACATCGCGATCAGGTACACGGCCATCGCCGAGTAGATCAACTTATTGGAGAGGTCGGCCAGCTGGAGGTCGACTCCCGAGGCGAGATGCACCGTCTACTCCTTGGAGCTCGGGTCGGCGGGGGATGTGGGGCCTGACGGTTTGTCCGACACGACTGCTTCGTCCGAAGCGGGGGTGGACTCGGCGGTGGGGGCTTCCTCGGCGTCCGACGCGTCCTCGGCCCGCGCTTCGGGCTTCGCGGCGGGCTCGGACCCGGGCTCGGTCGCCGACTCGGACTCGGACTCGGTCGCCGGGGCGTCGTCCTGGAGGTCGACGGCGAGTTCGGCGAGCTCCTCCGCGATCTTGGCGGACTCGCTCCTGGCCAGTCCGGCGGCCTCGACCAGGGTGCGGCCGTCGGGGGTGGTGACCGCCCGGACCCAGATCCGGCGGCGCTGCACGAACAGCGAGCCGATCAGACCGAGGATCGCGCAGACCGCACCGGTCAGGGCGATCGCGTTGCCCGGCCGGTGGGAGACGGTGAAGCTGGCCCACTCCTGGTAGCCGTCGAAGGTGACGGTGCCGTAGCCGTCCGGGAGGCTCCAGCCCTGACCGGGCTTCAGCCGGGCCCTGGCGATGTCGCCGTCCTGCTTCAGCTGGGTCAGGTGCTGGGTGTTCAGCTGGTACACGTTCTGCGGCAGGCCGGAGTCGGTGCCCAGGTCTCCCGCGTACGCGGTGAGCACCAGCATCGGCTCGGCCGCGGCCGGGAAGAGCGAGACCGGCCCGGTCTGCTCGAAGTTCACCGGCGCGGTCGGCAGGAAGTAGCCCTGGAAACCGAGCTGGGTCTTCTTGCCGTCCTTCTCGCCGTAGTCGTTGACCTTGACGACACCGGTGGAGGTGAGGTTGCCGTCCTGCGGGAGGAAGGCGGTCGGGCCCGCGTACACGGTCTCGCCCTTGGCGTTCTTGACCGTGACCACCGGGGCGTAGCCGTGGCCGATCAGGAAGACCTTGCTGCCGCCGATCTCCAGCGGGTGGTTGACCTCGATGTCGGCCTTGGTCAGCTTGGTGTCGTCGGAGCCGGTCCAATACCGGATGTGCGCCGCGTACTCGCGGGGGGTGCCCATCTGGTCGCCGCCGGTCTGGTACTCGGCGGTGAAACCGTCCAGCTTGAAACCGAAGGGGTCCAGGTCGTCGCTGGTGTAGAAGGCCGAGCCGGTGAAGTCGTCCAGCTGGGTGGTGGTGTTGGAGTAGCCCTGGCCCACGATCACCAGCTTGCCGCCCTGGCCGCTGGCCAGGCTGGCCCAGGCGAAGCCGGCGAGCAGCGCGAACAGCGAGAAGTGGAACAGCAGGTTGCCGACCTCGCGCAGATAGCCCTTCTCCGCGGCGACCGCGCCCGCCTCTTCCATGTGCACCCGGAAGCCGCGCTTCCTCAGGCGCTGGTACGCGGCCCGGTTGACCGCCTCGGGGTCGGCGTCGGTGTGCCAGGCGGCGTAGACCGGCATCCGGGTGAGGTTGCGCGGCGCGGCCGGCGGCTTGGCGCGCAGCACTCCGACGAACTGCCAGGTACGCGGGATGATGCAGCCCGCCAGCGAGACGAACAGCAGGATGTAGATCGCCGAGAACCAGACCGAGCTGTAGACGTCGAACAGCTGGAGCTTCTCGTAGATCGGCGTGAGCGACTTGTGCGCGGCCTTCCAGGTCTCGACCTTGAAGGAGTTCTGGCTGGTCTGCGGGATCAGCGAGCCGGGGATGGCGGCCAGCGAGAGCAGGAACAGCAGGATCAGCGCGACCCGCATCGAGGTCAGCTGACGCCACATCCAGCGGAACCAGCCGAGCACTCCTATGCCGGTCGGCGAGTCCGTCTCGGCGGGCGCGCTGCTGAGCCGCTCGGCCTCCGCGTCGGTGACGTCCTCGGGGCCCTCGGGTGCGCGGGTTCGGGTGTCGCTCACGGGTCAGATTCCGATCGAGAAGTTCTGGGTGGCGTACTGGAGCTGGTTCACCAGCGCGTCCCAGCCGCCGGTGACCAGCAGCAGGCCGACCGTGACGAGCATGCCGCCGCCGATCCGCATCACCCACTGGTAGTGCTTTTTGATCCAGCCGAAGGCGCCGAGCGCCTTGCGGAAGGCGAGCGCGGCCACGATGAACGGTACGCCGAGGCCGAGGCAGTACATGGACATCAGCAGCGCACCGCGCCCGGCGTCGGCCTGGCTGAGCGACAGCGTCTGGATCGAGGCCATGGTCGGACCGATGCAGGGCGTCCAGCCGACCCCGAAGACGATGCCGAGCAGGGGTGCGCCCACCAGTCCGACTGCGGGGCGGCGGTGCGAGCGCAGTTCGCGCATCGAGAAGCCGGGCAGCAGACCCATGAAGGCCAGGCCCATCACGATGGTCACCACGCCCATCACGGTGTTGATGGTGTGCCGGTGGTCGAGCAGGGTACGGCCGAAGAAGCCGAAGAGCGCACCCCCGGAGACGAACACCGCGCTGAACCCGAGCACGAACAGCAGCGAGCCGAGCAGCATCCGGCCGCGCCGCGAGCCCCTGGCGTCCGCCAGGTCGGCGGCGGAGAAGCCGGTGACGTAGGAGAGGTAGCCCGGGACGAGCGGCAGCACGCAGGGCGAGAAGAAGGACACCAGCCCGGCGGCGAGCGCGATCGGGACTGCGAGCAGGATGGCCCCGCCGGCCACCGTCGCGTTGGTCTCCCCCAGCGCGAGCGGTACCTGCGGCACCTGCGTGAGGAGGGCCGCGCTCACTGGGACTTCTCGTCGACGACGGGCTGCAGCAGCGACTCCAGGTCGTCCGAGGAGATCGCGTGCAGCGACCGGGCGGCGAGCCGGCCCTCGCGGTCCACGATGATCGTGGTCGGGATCGACTGCGGGTTCAGGCTGCCCTTGGGGAACTTCAGGATCTGGGTGCCCTCGGGGTCGTAGATGCTCGGGTAGGTCACGCCGAAGTTCTGCTCGAAGCGCACCGCGAGGGACGGGTCGGTGTCACGGGTGTTGATGCCCAGGAACTGGACGCCCTTGTCCTTGTACTTCTGCGAGACCGCCTGGAGGCCTGCGGCCTCGGCCCGGCAGGGGCCGCACCAGGAGCCCCAGATGTTGAGGACCACGACCTTGCCCTTGAAGTCGGCGAGCGACGCGTTGCCGCCGTCCAGGGTCTTGCCCGAGATTTCCGGGGCCGCCCCGCGGTCGGCCGCCGGGGCGGTCTCCAGACCGCCCTTGCCGCTGACGAAACCGGTCTGTCCTCCGCTGCTGGACGAGCCAGAGCTGCAGCCGGTGAGGGCGAGTGCGGCGACGGCGCCGAGGGTGGCGGCGAGGCGGATACGGCGGCGGGGCGTCCCAGACATGTGAAAAGTTTCGCATGGGACTTCAGGTGGTTTCAGGGGGGTCCGGCCTTGCCTGCCGGACCCCCTCTGACCTGCTGTTCCTGCACTTATGATCCGCTTATTTCGGGCAATGTCCGATTGGATCTTCCGAACAGCGGGCCGGCCCTCAGGCGCCGAAGCTCTTGCCCACCGGCTTGCCCTTGCCGCCCTTGCCGACCAGGTGGGCCGGCAGCAGGTCGCGGGCCGGCTCCCGGTAGCCGATCGAGACGATCCGGTCGCCCTCGTAGGTGAAGCTGGTGAGCGAGGCCAGCGAGCACTGCCGGCGGCGCGGGTCGTGCCAGAGCCGGCGGCGCTCGGCGAACGAGCGGACGATCCAGATCGGCAGCTGGTGGCTGACGCAGACCGCCTCGTGCCCGCGCGCGGCGTCCCGGGCCGCGGCGAGCGCGCCCATCATCCGGACCACCTGCTCCAGGTACGGCTCGCCCCAGGACGGCTTGAACGGGTTGGTCAGGTACTTCCAGTACGCGGGGTTGCGCAGCGATCCGTCGCCCACGCCGAAGGTCTTGCCCTCGAAGACGTTCTCCGCCTCGATCAGCCGCTCGTCCACGGCCACCTCCAGGCCGTGCACCTTGCCGATCGGCTCGGCGGTCTCCTGCGCGCGGGTCAGCGGCGAGGCCACCACGTGGGTGATGTCGCGGTCGGCCACGTAGTCGGCGACCCGGTCGGCCATCTGCCGGCCCAGCTCCGAGAGGTGGTAGCCGGGGAGGCGCCCGTACAGGATGCCCTCCGGGTTGTGCACCTCGCCGTGCCGCATCAGGTGGACGACGGTGGTCTCCTTGGTCACTTGCTTCCCTCCGTGGGCTGGGCCTGGGCCGCCGCACGGGCGGCCGCGGGCAGGGCGGCGGCGATCCGCTCGATCGCCCGCTCGTCGTGCGCGGCCGAGACGAACCAGGACTCGAACGCCGACGGCGGCAGGTAGACGCCCTGGCTGAGCATCGAGTGGAAGAAGCCGTTGAAGCGGTACGCCTGCTGGCGCCTGGCCTCGTCGTAGTTGGTGACCTGCTCGTCGGTGAAGAACACCGAGAACATGTTCCCCGCCTTCTGCAGGCGGTGGACCACGCCCTCCTTGGCCAGCGCCTCCGCCACCAGCCCGGAGACCTCGGCGGCCACCCGGTCGACGGTGGCGTACACCTCGTCGGTGCAGCCGCGCAGCTGGGCGAGGCCGGCCGCGGTGGCGACCGGGTTACCGGAGAGGGTGCCGGCCTGGTAGACCGGGCCGGCCGGGGCCAGCTGGGCCATCACGTCGGCGCGGCCGCCGAAGGCCGCCGCCGGGAAGCCGCCGCCCATCACCTTGCCGAAGGTGAGCAGGTCGGGGGCCCAGCCCTCGTGAGCCGCCTCCAGGCCGTACCAGCCCGCCCTGGAGACGCGGAAGCCGGTCATCACCTCGTCCGAGATGAACAGCGCGCCGGCCGGCCGGCAGAGCTCGGCCAGCCCCTTGTTGAAGCCGGGCAGCGGAGGGACCACGCCCATGTTGCCCGGGGACGCCTCGGTGATCACACAGGCGATCTCACCCGGGTGCGCGGCGAAGGCCGCCCGGACCGCGTCCAGGTCGTTGTAGGGCAGGACGATGGTGTCACCCGCCTGGGCTCCGGTGACACCCGGCGTGTCCGGCAGGCCGAAGGTCGCGACGCCGGAACCGGCGGCGGCCAGCAGCGCGTCCACATGTCCGTGGTAGCAGCCGGCGAACTTGATCACCTTGGCGCGGCCGGTGAAGCCGCGGGCCAGCCGGATCGCCGACATGGTCGCCTCGGTGCCGCTCGACACCAGCCGGACCTGCTCGACCGGGGCCACCCGGGCCACGATCTCCTCGGCCAGCTCGACCTCGCCCTGGCCGGGCGTGCCGAAGGAGGTGCCGCGGGACACCGCCTGCTGGACGGCGTCGATCACCGCCGGGTACGCGTGCCCCAGGATCATCGGCCCCCAGGAGCACACCAGGTCGACGTACTCGCGGCCGTCTGCGTCGGTCAGGTAGGGGCCGGTGCCGGACACCATGAAGCGCGGGGTGCCGCCGACGGCGCGGAAGGCGCGCACCGGGGAGTTGACGCCGCCGGGGGTCACGACCGAGGCGCGGTCGAACAGCGACTGGGACTGAGGTGCCTCGTACGGGTAGCTCATCGGGTTGGTCACCCGGACATGGTCTCAAATCGTGTCCTTTACCTCCGCATGTCGGGCCCGATCATCTGGAACGATGATCCGTGTACTGCGACCGCCCCGGCGGACGGCCCCTCCTTCCCCTCGGCGGGCGGGAAGGGACGGTGTCCCGCTCAGGACGCCGATCTGACGGGAGATCCCGTCCGGATGGGCCGAACAGCCTGTACGGTCTGTAGGGTTTGTAGGGTTTGTGCGGTTATCCGTACTACCACCGCGCCGTGCAGGCGGCACAGGGCGCGGGACACCTCTCGCGGACGACGGCCGCGGCGGGTGCGGACAGCGCAGGTGCGCGCGGGGCAGCTGACGCGTGTACGGCGACGCAGGACGGGTAAGGGGCACGTTCGGAGGACGCCGAGCGTGCGGGGGTCTGTCGATTCCGGCGAATTCCGGTGAGGATGGTCCGAGTGTCCGAGACGCAGGACGGTTTCGAGGAGGCCGCGGGTGCATCCCGCCGGTCCACCGGGGCCGCGGGCGGGGGAACGGGTGCGGGCAGGGGAAGGCGGGGCGAGGGCAGAGTGGGGGTCACCTACAAGTACTTCGGGGCACCCGACCGAGCCACCGCCGCCAGAGTCCCGACCGCGCTCGGCCCGGGCGGTCTCGGCCTCGAAGCCGGGGAGCTCGGCTCCCTCGGACGCCTCGGCGACCTGATGGAGACCAGCGGCTCCCCCAACGGCCACCTCTCCACCAAGATCAAGCCGGAGACCATGAGTGCCATGGTGCTCACCGGCATCAAGGGCGTCCCGCTCCACCAGGTCCCGCCGCTCGAACTGGTCGTGCTCCACCCCGACTACGCCGTGGTCCAGCTCCCGCACACCGTGGTCGAACCGCTGCGGAAGGCCGACGAGACCGAGCTCGGCGCCGCCGCCTTCATCTGGTCCACCGTTCCCGACCGGCGGGGCCCGCGCGACGCGTTCGTGATCTACACGATGCTCCACGAGTGGCAGGACTTCGCCAACCGGCTGCACGAGGCGGGGCACCAGCTGTACTGCCTGGTCTGGCCGTGAGCTCCGGCGGGCCGTCAGGCGCGTGACGGCCGGCCGGAGCTCTCCGGCCGTCAGATGCGGTCGGTGCGGTGGCCGGTGCGGGTCAGGACGTGCACGGTGAGCGGGCGGCCGGCGAGTTCGTCCTCGCGCAGCGGGGTGAAGCCGAGACGTCGGGCGACGGCGGTCGAGCCGTGGTTGCCGTGGTGGATCATCGCCGTGATCCGGGGCAGCGCGAGGGGGCCGAAGCCCCAGTCGAGCACGGCACGGGCGGCCTCCGTCGCGTAGCCGTGGCCCCAGTGGGCGCGGGCAAGGGTCCAGCCGGCCTCGGTCTCGTCGAACTGCTCCCACCAGAACAGGCCGGCCCGGCCGATCGTCTCACCGGTCGCCGCCAGTTCGATCGCGCACAGGCCGTGGCCGCGCCGCTCCCACTGCTCCTCGATGCCGCGCAGCCGGGCTTCGGCCTGCTCCCGGGTGTAGCTGCCGACGAAGCGACCCACCTCGGGGTCGGCGTGCAGCCGCACCCACCAGTCGGTGTCGGCCGTGGAGAGCGGGCGCAGCCGCAGGCGGTCGCTGGAGACTACGTACATTCGGTCCTCGTCCCGGGTCGTGGGGATACCGGTGGGTGGAGGCCCGGACGGGCACTCCGTGATCTCGCAACGTCGGGGCCGCGCGGTTCGCTCCGGGCTGTCACGGGTCTTTCGGCGCACCGTGCGGGGGGATCCGGGCGGTGCCATGCTGGAGCGCGGGGGCAGCAGGAGCGCAGAGGCCCATGGAGAGCTCACCCCCTGGTCGAAGTCCCGGAGGCGGGGCGGTGCGGTCGCTGCTTCCCGGCGTCCTCTCCAGTGCCCCGGCGGCTCCCGTCGCGCGGAACGCGGCGCGGGTGACGCTCGCCGCCTGCGCCGGCTTCTATCCCTGCCTGTACCTGCTGGAGAAGCCGGTGACGGCGACCTACGCGCTGTTCGCCGCCGTGGCGATGGGCTCACTGTCCCGGATCCCCGGCACCGGGCGGCAGCGGGCGGCGGTGATCGCCCGCGCCCTGCCGGTCGGGTGGGCACTGGTGACCGCGGGCACCCTCCTGGCCGTCAGCACCTGGGCGGCCGTCGCGGGCACCCTGGCGGTCAGCTTCGTGCTGGCCTTCGCGGCGGCGGCCGGGCCGCGGCCCGCCGGGGCGGCTCCCGGGCTGCACCTGCTCTACATCCTGCCGTGCTTCCCGCCGTTCGCACCGCAGACCCTGGAGCAGCGGCTCGCCGGGGTGACGCTCGGGGTGGTGCTGCTGGTGGCCGCAAACGTGCTGCTCTTCCGCGACCCGCCGCCGGTCGGGTACCGGACACTGCTGGCCGACGCGACGGCCGTCGCGGCCGGCTGCGCCGACGAGCTGGCCCGCGGGGTGGACGCCCGGGCGGGCCTGCGGCCGGACACGCGGGAGCGGGCCTGCCTGGCGGGCCAGGCGCTGAGTCCCGGCACGGTGCCGCCGGCGGAGCGGCCGGCCGGCCCCTCGCGGCACGACCGGGCGCTGGCCTACGCCGGTGGTTCGGTACGGCAGCTGCTGGCCCGGCTGTCGGCCCTGCCGTCGCCGCAGCCCGGCTGGGGGCAGGAGGCGACCGAGCGGCGGTTGCTGGCGGGGATCGGCGCGGTCGTGGGGCGGGCCGCCGAGGCGCTGCGGGCGCCCGGGCCGGTGACCGCGGCACCGCCCGCGTCCGCACTGGACGGTGCCCTGCGGGACTTCCGGCGCGAGCGGGTCTGCTGCGGCTCGGGTCACGCCGACCGGGCCGCCCTGCGGGCGGCGATGCTCCGCCAGGCCGCGCTGGTGGAGGCCGGGGAGGCGGCCAGGACCCTGCTGGGGGCGATCACCGTGGCGACCGGCGGGAGGGAGCTGCCCGCGGACCTCGCGGCCGGTCCGCTCTGGTTCGCCCGACTGCCCGGCTGGCGGCTGTGGGGGCTGCGGCTGACCGGGAACTTCAGCCGACGGTCCGTGTTCTTCCAGAACGCCGCCCGGACCAGCCTGGGTCTGGCGGCGGCGCGGGCGGTCACCGGAGTGATCGCCATCCCGCACGGCTTCTGGGCCCTGCTCGCCGCGCTGACCCTGACCCGTACCAGTAGCGCCCAGACCGGTGCGACGGTCCGCCGGGCGCTCGTCGGCAGCCTGGTCGGTGCGCTGGCCGCGGCGTTCCTGCTGGTGGCCATCGGGCAGCACCGGGGCGCGTACGCGGCCGGCCTGCCCGTGGTGATGCTGGCGGCCTTCCTGCTCGGGCCGCTGCTGGGAGTCGGCTGGGCGCAGGGGCTGTTCACCGTGGTGGTGTCCATGGTGTTCGCCCAGCTGGCGCCGGCGAGCTGGCAGCTGGCCGAGAGCCGGTTCGTGGCCGTCCTCACCGGCAGTCTCATCGGTCTGCTGTGCGGGCTGTTCGCCTGGCCGCACGGGGTGCGCGGCGAGCTGCGGCGCGATGTCGCCACCGTGCTGCGGATCATCGCCTCGACGGTCACCGACACGGTCCAGGCGGTGACCGGCCACCGGTCGGAACCCGGGCTCTCCCAGGCCCGGGTGATCCACACCCTGACCCTGGCCGAGGCCTCGTACGCCCAGTGCCTGAGCGAACCGGGCGATCTGCGGGCGGACGGCGTCGACTGGCAGGCCGCGCTCATCGCGGGCCACCACGCGGTGCGCGGCTCGAACCGGCTGCTCGGTGCCCGGACGGCCGAGGACGGATCCGTCAGTGAACGGCCCGGCAACGGACTGCGCGAGACCTCGGCCCGGCTGGCCGGCGAGTACCTGGCCCTCGCCGAACGGCTCGCCCCGCTGCGAGAGTGCTCCGAACACGAGAAGCGGCTGCGCACCGACCCGCGCGGCCTGGCGGGGGCCGGCCCGCGGCCGGTGCCGGTGGACCGGCCCGGCGACGGGGCGGACGGCGTACCGGCCGGGCGCCTGCTGCTGTTCGACACCGGGGTCTGGCTCCAGGGGTTGGCACTGGATCTGGACCGGATCCGGGCCGAAGCGCCGGGGTGGCCCGGGGCGGCGTGAACGGCCGGGGTTGCGGGACGCGGCGGGTGGGAGCAGAACAGGAGCATGCAGGTGCTGCTGCCCGTCCTGTTCGCGCTGTGCGCCGCCTTGAGCAATGCCTTGGCCGTGGTGCTGCAGCGGGTGGCCGCGCTCTCGGTGCCGCGCTCGGAGCGGTTCCGGCTGGGGCTGATGTGGGACCTGCTGCGGCGCCCGGTCTGGCTGGGCGGCATCCTGGCGGTGATCGCCGCCGCCGTGTTCCAGGCCTCGGCGCTGGCCACCGGGGCGATGACGGTGGTCCAGCCGCTGTTCGTGGTCGAGCTGCCGCTGGCGTTGATCATCGCCTCCCGGGTCCTGCACCGCCGGATGCCGCCGCGTGGCTGGATGGCGGTGGGGTGCGTGGTGGCCGGTCTGGCGGTGGCGATGGTCGCGCTGTCGCCGAGCGCCGGGGTCCCGCACGCGCCGATGGTCCGCTGGGTGCCCGCGCTGGTCGGTTGCGGCGGGGCGGTGGTCCTGCTGTCGCTGGTCGCGCTGCGACGTCCGGTGGGCCGGGTCAGGGCGGGCTGCCTGGGTGCGGCGGCGGCGATCGGTTACGCGCTCACCGCGGCTCTGATGAAGTCGGCGATGTACGTCCTGGGCGAGGACGGCGTCTCCGCGTTCTTCCTGGCCTGGCAGACCTACGCCTTCGCGCTGGCGGGCGTGTCGGCGCTGTTCCTGTTCGAGAACGCGATGCAGGCCGGGCCGCTGGTGGCCTCGCAACCCGCGCTGACTCTCGGGGACGCGCTGGTGAGCCTGGCCCTCGGGGTGACGCTGTACGACGAACGGGTGCGCGGCGGCTGGTGGTTGGCGCCCGCGCTGCTGGGGGCCGCGCTGGTGGCGGTGGCCGCCGTCACCCTGGCGCGGATCCCGCTGACCGGACTGGTCGTCGCGGCGGAGCCGGCGAAGGCCGGGCACCGCTGAGGCGGGGTTCTTGAGGGAGCGGGGAACCGCGCACCGCTACCAGGGGGTCGGGTGGATCTCGAAGGTGATGAGGCCCTCGGGGGCCTCCTCGTGCCGGCGGACTCCGTCGACGACCGCCGCCTCCGGGCCGTGCTGGGCCCACCTGAGGAGTTCGGCGACGGCCGCGGACGGGCCCTCGAAGACGGCCTCGACGGTGCCGTCCGGCAGGTTGCGCACCCAGCCGGCCACGCCGTGCCGCTGCGCGACCTGGCGGCAGGTGTCGCGGAAGAACACGCCCTGGACCTGGCCCGAGACGATCACCCGGCTGCGGATCATGCGTACCTCGCTGGAACGGTGGCAGGGGTACGGCTGACTGTACGGCCTGCCGAGGCCGCGGCGGCGGCGAACACGGTCGCGTCGAGGACGGCCGCACCGCCGAGGTCGTTGTTGAAGTACACGTAGACGTCGTCGTAGTCGTCCGGCCAGGACTCGGTCAGCCGGGCCAGCCAGTGGGTGAGGCACTGCTTGCCGTACCTGGGGAAGGGCTGCGCGAGGCCGGCGTGGAAGCGCAGGTAGCCCCAGTCGGCGGTGCGCCACAGCGGGGCCACCGGGCGGGCCCGGCGGTCGGCCCAGCAGAGGGCGGCGCCGCGCCGGGTGAGGACGTGGCGGATCTCGGGCGTCCACCAGGACTCGTGGCGCATCTCGACCGCCACCCGGGTGCCGGGCGGGAAGCAGCCGAGGCAGGTGTCGAGGAGTGCGGGGTCGGCCCGCAGGGTGGGCGGGAGCTGGAGCAGGATCGGGCCGAGCCGCGGGCCGAGTCCGGTGGTGGCCGTGCAGAGCCGCTGGACCGGCTCCTGCGGGTCGTGCAGGCGCTTGATGTGGGTGAGGTAGCGGCTCGCCTTGACCGCCATCACGAAGTCGTCGGGGACGCGGGAGCGCCACTCGGCGAAGGTCTCGGGCGGTGGCAGGCGGTAGAACGCGTTGTTGTTCTCCACCGTGCCGAACCGCCGGGCGTACTCCTCCAGCCAGAGCCGCCGCGGCGTCTCCTTCGGGTAGAGGCGGCCGCGCCAGTCGTCGTACTGCCAGCCCGAGGTGCCGACGAACAGGGCCATATCTCCATGGAAGCACGCCCTATCCGGGAAGGTCCGCCTCCAGCGCGAGGAGGTCCGCGACGTTCTGGCGGCGGCGGATCAGCCGGGTGTCGGCGCCGTCGGTGAGGATCTCCGGGATCAGCGGCCGGGAGTTGTAGGTGGAGGACATGCTGGCGCCGTACGCGCCGGTGTCGTGGAAGACCACCAGGTCGCCGATCTCGGCGGCGGGCATCGGGATCGGCTCGACGTCGCCGTCCGGGGCCTGGGTGAAGACGTCACCGGACTCGCACAGCGGCCCGGCCAGCACGGTGTCGCGGCCCTGGGCGAGCCGGGGCTCACCGGACGGGTCGAGCACGGTGACCCGGTGGCTGCTGCCGTACATCGCGGGCCGCATCAGGTCGTTGAAGCCCGCGTCGACCAGAACGAAGTGGTTGCCGCCGACCGGCTTCTGCGCCCGCACCTCGCTCAGTAGCACGCCGGAGGAGGCCACCAGGAAGCGGCCGGGCTCGATCTCCAGCCGTACCGGGTGGCCGAGTTCGGCAGCGAGCTCGCGGCGGGCGGAGTCCCAGAGCCGGAAGTAGCGGTCGGTGTCGACCTCGGGCTGGCCGGGCGCGTACGGAACGGAGAGGCCGCCGCCCGCCGAGATGGCGCGGATGTCGTGGCCGGACAGCCGGACCTGCTTGACCATGGTCTCGCAGACCGCCTCCAGGTGGCCGTAGTCCACCCCGGAGCCGATGTGCATGTGGAAGCCGATCAGGTCCAGGCCGTACCGGTCGACCAGGGCGAGGCTCTCGGCGAGGTGCTCGTGCCAGATGCCGTGCTTGCTCTGCTCGCCGCCGGTGTTGGTCTTGCGGCTGTGTCCGTGGCCGAAGCCGGGGTTGATCCGGATCCAGACCGGGTGGCCGGGGGAGGTGCGGCCGAGCTGGTCGAGCATCTGCGGCGAGCCCGCGTTGACCGGGACGCCGAGTTCGGTCACCCGGCGCAGGGTCGGCCGGTCGAGCAGGTCGGCGGTGAAGACGACGGGCTCATCGGGGCCGTCGGGCTCGAACCCGGCGGCCAGGGCGCGCTCCAGCTCACCGAGCGAGACGGCGTCCACCGCGACGCCGTGCTCGCGCATCAGCCGCAGGATGTGGATGTTGGAGCAGGCCTTCTGCGCGAACCGGATCTGGTCGAAGACGCGCAGCCTGGCGATCTGGGAGCGGATCGGCTCGGCGTCGTAGACCCAGGACGGCGTGCCGTACTGCTCGGCGATCCGGGCGAGCCGGGGGCCGTCGAGGGAGCCGGGGAAGGCAGGGGCAGAGGTCGTCATGGTCCGGTCCGTCTCTCACGCCGGTAGGAGTTGCTGCACCGCAATCCTGCTTGAGAAGGGCCGTTGATCGCAGGGCTGTCCACGCCTCGGAAGCCCCGCGACCGGGACTCGGGATGGGCGAAACACCCTGTTCAGAAGGGGTGCTGGAAACCTTTCGGCGACGTCTCGGTGACGGCGCAGGGTTTCTTGCCCAGCCGGTGGCAGCCCTGAAAAACCGGGGCCACAAGCGCCGCCGGCGGCTGTCCGGAGGCGGACCGCGGAAGGCGCCGTCCGACCGGCCAGGAGAGCACGCCGACGGGGGACGCCCGGCCGGCAGTGCGCTCTCGGCGGTGACACGGGGCCGGGCCCCGACTGAAGACCTGCGGCCGGGCGGGCGGGTAGGGAAGGATCGCCCCATGCGCACGCCGAGCCGTCAGATCCGCGCCGCCTACACCGACGAGACGATCACGGTCTACCAGGCGTTCTCCCCCGAGATCGCCGAGCCGGCCGCCGCAACCGGGCGCTTCCCCGAGACTTTCAGGACGGAGCGGATGACCTGGATCAAGCCGTCCTTCCTGTGGCTGATGCACCGCAGCGACTGGGCCCGCAGCGCCGGGCAGGAGCGGGTCCTGGCGATCGACATCCGGCGGGACGGCTTCGAGTGGGCACTGGCCAACTCCGCGCTCAGCCCGTACGACTCCCGGGTGCACCGCTCGCGCGACCAGTGGCGGCGCGAGGTGCGCAGGAGTCCGGTGCGGGTGCAGTGGGATCCGGAGCGGGGTCTCGGTCTGCAGCCGCTGCCCTGGCGCGCGCTCCAGGTCGGACTGCGGGGCGAGGCGGTGCGGCGCTACGTCGGCGGGTGGATCACCTCGATCACGGACGTGACGCCGCTCGCCGAACGGCTGCGGCGCGAACGGGAATCCGCGCTGCTGCCGGCCGAGCACCCGTACCCGCTACCGGACGGCCTGGCCGCGCGGATCGGGGCCGACTGACCACCCGTCGCACCGGCTGGCAACTCACCGGCGGTGCGGGGAACTTGACGGCCGTACGCCTCAAAGGAGCGCTGCGCCTCCGGACGGCACGGAATCCGGGACGCCCCACGAACGCACCTGGCGGTCGCACAATTCCCCGCGCCGCTTGAGGAGTTGTGCGACCGCCCGGCCGGTCTCAGCCGTGCACGTAGACGATGCCGAGCTTGGTGAGCTGCCAGGACTGGGCGGCCGCGCCGGCGTCCTCGGCCAGCACGACCTGCGGGTTGCCCTGGGCGTCGAGCTGGTTCGAGGCGGTGGCGACCACGCCCGGGGCCTGGGAGTCGGCCAGCCGGTAGCTGCCGTCGGCGCCCGGCTTGAAGATCCAGCGCTGGTTGCCGCCGCCGTTGCAGCCCCACTGCTGCAGCCGGGTACCGGGCGCGGTGGAGGCCGCGTTGGCGTCCAGGCACATGTTGCGGTTGCCGCTGAAGTCCAGCTCGAAGCTGCCGCCCGGCTTGGCCTCCAGCACGAAGGACTGGTTCAGCCCGCCGGTCGCGGAATAGGTGATCGCGCCGCGCCCGTTGGTGCTGTCACCGTAGGTCCCGCCGCCCGAGAGGTCGAGCACCTGGCCGGTGGCGGTGTTGGTGAGCTGGTACCAGGCGCCGTCCTCGGGCTTGTCGGGGAAGGGCCGGCCGGGGGTCAGCGGTTCGATCGAGGTGGCGTTCTGCTGGTTCAGGGTGCAGAACGCCTCCTGCTGGCCCGGCAGTTGGTAGAACTGGGCCAGGCAGCGCGCCTCGGCCGCATAGCCGGCCACCCGCAGGTGGTACGACTGGCGCACCATGTTCATGCAGACGCCCGGGATGCTGATCTGCGAGTCGCAGCCGTTGCGGGTCTTCTCCGAGAGGTCGATGACGTCGCCGTTGGCGTACTCGTACGGTGAACTCGTCCACTCCGCGCAGACCTCGTGGCCGTAACTGACCCGCCGCTGGTCCAGGTAGCGCACGCCGGACACCTGGGAGGCCGCCTGCCGCAGGGCGTCGCTGAAGGTGGGCACCACCAAGTTGTGACCCCAGGCGAGGTCCTCGGGGAAGGCCGGGCAGCCATCGGCGATCTTGCCGATGTAGTCGTTGCGCCGGATGTCCGGGGTGATCGGGGTGAAGTAGGACTGGTAGACCAGCTGGTACGAGGAGTCCGGATAGCCCGCGCCCCGCATGGCGCCTCGGACGCTGGTCAGCGCGGCCACCACCTTGGGGATGACCTTGACCGCGCGCTGCCGGATCGCGTCGCTGCCGATGGTGTCGCGGCAGCCCTGCGACTTGGGGATCGGGAAGTACTGGGCCAGGCAGCCGAGCATGATGCCGCTGAAGTCGAAGTCGTCGTTGGCGCCGATCGTGACGACCACCATCTTGACGTTGTACCTGCTTGCCACGTCGGCGAGTTGGACGTCCTGCTTGGGCTCGCCGAAGTCCCCGCTGCCGCCTCCGGTGATCTTGGCCAGCTCCGGGTCGCTGACCAGGTCGCCGGTCTGGGCACCGGAGCAGGCCAGGTCGATCGGGGTGACGTCGGGCAGTCCGGTGACGAAGATCTCCGACTTGTCGTGCCGGTGGCAGTAGTCGGTGGGGGTGTCGGTGCCCGAGACGTAGGCGTCGTTGGTGTCGGTACCCGCGCCCTCACCGGAGATGGCGCTGTCGCCGAGGGCGACGATGGCGGCCGGCTTGTCGGCGTGCGGGGCCGCGGGCGCGGCGGCGAGGGCCCCCGGGGCGCCCGCGAGGGTGAAGGTCGCGATCAGCCCAGCGGCGGCCAGCAGGGCCGCCGGCCGGTATCTGCCCGCACCTAACAGGTGTGACCTGGTCACGCATGACTCCTTGGAGGGTGGGGGACCGTCCGGCGTGCGCCGGACGGCGCGGAGCATGGAGCGTGTTCCGCCGTCCGGGACCTGGGGGCGTACGGGAGTCCGGACGGCAGAAGGTGAGTCGGCCTCACATGTTAGGTACTGACAAGTAGCTCAACAAGGGTCAGAACGGACTTCGCCGCAGGCCGTCAAGGCCGCCCGGGAACGCGGCGGAGCCGCCACCCTGCACGCCCCAGGAGGGGTAAGGCGGAGGGTGGCGGCTCCGAGTGACGAACCGACCGGAGGAAGCACGAAGTCCCCGGGCGCGGTTGCGCCGGACGTCGGCGGGTGGTGTCAGCCGGCGTTCGCGCAGTTGTTGCCGAAGGCCGGGTTCAGGATGCCCACGACGTCGATCGAGTTGCCGCAGACGTTGAGCGGGATGTGCACCGGCACCTGGACGTTGTTGCCGGAGGCGACACCGGGGGAGTTGGTGGCGGCACCCTCGGCGCCGGCGCTCGCCATGGCGGTACCGGCCCCGGCCGCGACCATGCCGACCACGGCGGCGCCGACGGCGGCGGCCTTCTTGATGCTCATATTGGGTCTCCTCGTTGAATCAGATCTTCCAAGCGCCGCCGCGGAATTGGGCCACGACCTGGGAAGCGCACAGGCGTGCGTCTGTCCCAACGAGACCTCCACAGTCCGGTTGCGCGCCCTCGTCCACATTCACCCGTTGGCACTAATGAACGGCGTTCGGGTGATCGCGAAATCCGCCCGTTTCCCACCGCCCGCCCCGTCGTTCTTACTGGCGAAACACGCTCCACTCACCAAGGCAGGATCCGCAGAAAAAACCTGCACCAAGCCCCATGAACTCCCGAGGAGGGCGGCCCGCCACCGGATTTCGGTCCGCTGCGCGGCCTTCCCCGGATGCCCCGCTGAACGCCTGTTCCCGGCCGTGCGAGAACAGGCGGCGGGGCGCTGAACAGAGCGGCCGGGAAACGCCCGAGCCACGGGCGGCCCGCACGTCTTCGGCCGCGTGAACGAAAGCCACGGCCCAACCGAAAACCAACGGGCGATGGTTCCGATTCGCCCGGTACCCCGACCGTCAGACGTCGGGCAGACAAACGGAGGAAAGCCCACCATGCGCAACGTCAAGAAGGTTGCCGTTCTCTCGATCGCCGCCGCCGGCCTGGTCCTGGGCACCGCCGGTGCCGCCAGCGCCAGCGCGGGTGCCCAGGGTGCCGCCGCCGGCTCGCCCGGCGTGCTCTCCGGCAACCTGGTCCAGGTCCCGGTGCACGTCCCGGTGAACCTGTGCGGCAACACCGTCGACATCGTCGCCCTGCTCAACCCGGCGTTCGGCAACTCCTGCGCCAACGCCGGCTGAACCGGCCGCGGCCGAGTCGGCTGCGTCCGTGCCGCGCCCGGTCCCGTCCGGGCGCGGCACGCCCCTCCCGTGTGTGATCTAGGAGATCGACCCCCATGCAGAACGTGAAGAAGGCCGCTGTCCTGACCGGCGCCGCCGCCGGCCTGGTGCTGGCCGGTGCCGGTGTCGCCAACGCGAGCGCCGGCGCCGAGGGCGCCGCCGCGGGCTCGCCCGGCGTGCTCTCCGGCAACGCGGTCCAGGTCCCGGTGCACGTCCCGGTGAACCTGTGCGGCAACTCCATCGACATCGTCGGCCTGCTGAACCCGGCGTTCGGCAACTCCTGCGCCAACGTGGACGCCCCGATGGGGCAAGCGCAGGCCACGCCCACCAGCGGCGACTGCTGAGACCTCCCCAGCCGTGCCCCAGCTGCCCCTCGGCCCTCGGCCGGGGGGCAGTTCGCTTGGACCCCGCCCCGCTCCCGGCGGCCGGGCCCGAACACCCGATCCCACCGACCCGAAGGACTCGTCCCCATGCCTCGAATCACCGCCGGCGCCGGTCTGTTGACCGCACTGGGCGCGGCGCTGCTGCTCGCCTCCGCCGCACCGGCCGCCTCCGCCGCGCCCGCCACCACCGGCAAGGCCCCGTCGGAACCCTCGACCGAGCTGCAGAAGGTCGAGGTCGACCCCGCCCTGGCCGGCACCACGGGGGCGCTCACGTACGCCCTCAAGCCCGCCAAGGAGCTGCGGCTCGACCCCTGGGCGAACTCCGGGGCCGATGTGTTCGACAACGGCGTCTCGGTGGAACCCGACCAGGGCCTCAGGCCCGTCCAGAGCTCCGCGCTGACCGGCCCGCTGAGCGCCGGCGGCGGCCCGAAGGACCTGGCGGGGGTCGGCCCGCTGCTCGGCGTCCTTCCCGGCTGACAGTGCCGGACACGCGGCGGAGCCCGGCACCTCGCGGGAAGTGCCGGGCTCCGCGCCGCTCCGGGCGGCCGTCAGAGGTCGGCCTGGTTCAGCGCCTCGGCGACCGTGGCGGTGCCGGTCACGGTCAGGTTCCGCGCCGCATCGGTGACCGAGAGCCGGTCGTCCTGCCCACCGAGGGACGCCTTGGCGCCCGGGATGGCCTGCACCGGCTTGGTGATCAGCTGCGGCTTGATCTCGCCGAACTCCATCTGTCCGCTGGTCAGCTCGTCGCTGGTGCCCTCGCCATAGGTGACCGGCTGGTCGAGCCCCAGCGCCGGACCGGCGGTCTTGATCGGGATCGCCGGGACGTCCGCCGCCAGGTCCCCGAGCTTGGCGGACTGGTCGGCGGTGGGCAGCGGCAGGTCGGCGTTGAGGGCGGGGCCGACCCGGCCGACGGTGAGCGAGGGAACGACTTCCTCCGGGAGCACGTGGCCCTGCGGCCGCTCCTCGGGCACCGGCGGCATCACCAGCGAGCTCGGGATGCCGCCGCTGACCTTCCCGCCCTCGGGCAGCAGCGGGAGGCGGTCGGTGGCCGCGCCGAGCGGGATCTCGAAGGGCACCTCCTGGGTGGACAGCTGGCCCTCCAGGGCTGACACCTGATTCGGCGTCATCGTTTCGGCGGCAGCCGCGCCCTGCGCCGTCAGGACACCGGCACCGGCCGCCAGCAGCAGTGCACCGGCCCGCTTCGAGAGCTTCATGCTAATTCACCGTTCTCTGGGGAGTCTCGCTGTAATCTGCCTAAACGAACCACCCCGGCCCGGGTAATGCCCGAGTTAACCAGCATGGCCTAATAATCCGACCGGCCGGCAGAGCCGCATGACCCCCTGAATAGTCCTCGAAGAATCTCCGTAACTTTTCCGCCCGCCGTTCTTTGATCTGAACGTCGCAGCCACGACGGCGGCAGGATCCGGGAATCCGCCCTGACGGGCTAACAACCGAAAGCCAGCCGAGGTCGTTGAAGACAACGACGGGTTGGCCAGACGAACAAGACGGCGAATCTCCAAGAATTTCAGAGAGGTACCCCCATGCTCAAGAAGACTTTCGCGACCATCGGCCTGGCTGCCGCCGCCGTGGCTGCGGCGTCCACCCCCGCCGTCGCGATCGGCGACTCGGACGGCCACTCCGCCTCGATGCAGGGCAACGGCGGCACCAACGCCACCGGCACCGTGGGCAACCACAGCCCGAACTTCCACTTCATGGACAACCCGAACGTCTGCCTGCCCGAGATCGACAACGTCGCGGTCGCGGTGCTCGGCGTGGCCGTCCCGGTCAAGGTGGACGCCCTCAACACCAACCCGAAGCAGACCTGTGTCGTCGGCCAGGGCACCCAGGGCAGCGGCGACGGCGGCGTCGGCCACCTGATCGGCTGATCACCCCGCCCCCGCACCGCACGCGCACCACCCGAGGCGGCTGGGCCGCCTGCTCCGCCGCCTCGGCAGCTCAACGGCTTCACCCACACCATCAGATCCGCGAAGGAACAGAGATGATCAAGAAGGCTCTCGCCACCCTCGGCGCCGCCGCTGCCGGCCTCGCGATGGCCGCCTCCCCGGCCATGGCCATCACCGACTCGGACGGCTCCTCCGCCTCGGTCCAGGGCAACGGCGGCACCAACGCCACCGGCACCACCGGCAACCACAGCCCGAACTTCCACACCCTCGACAACCCGAACCTCTGCCTCCCCGAGATCGACAACATCGGCGTCGGCGCGCTCGTCGGCATCGCGATCCCGGTCAAGGCCGGTGTCCTCAACACCAACCCGCAGCAGACCTGCGACATCGGCCAGACCACCCAGGGCAGCGGTGACGGCGGCGTCAGCCACCTGATCGGCTGATCACCCGGCAGCACCTGACCGCCGGGTCCGGGGGGAGCGTCTCCTCCCGGGCCCGGCGGCCTCTTGCGAGCACGGCGCGACACACCCACCCGTTCGACTGCGGTGCGTCCGGGTGTGACAGAGCGTCGGTCCGGCGTCCGCACCACCAGGTAGAGCCCACGTCTCACAGTCCGTCGGCACCGTCCGCAGGGCGCCGAGGGTCCATCATCCACGTCGGCTGGGCCCAGGACGGAACGGCGCGAGGCCGGGCCGCGGAAGTCGGATCGTAGCCATGTCGTTCTGTGGGCCA
>NZ_BAAATR010000003.1:192416-417482 GCF_039533515.1 Kitasatospora cystarginea
TGCCGAGCAGCGGCAGCCCCAACAGCTTCCACGGGCCCAGGTATGTGTCGACGCACCGGCGGTAGGCCGGGCCACGGAGTGTTCCGCGGCCCGGCCTCGCGCCGTCCGGCTGCCCGAGCGGGCGCCGGCTACTTGAGCATCCGGGCGGCCTCGACGGCCCAGTAGGTGAGGATCGACTCGGCGCCCGCACGGCGGATCGAGGTCAGCGTCTCCATGATCAGGCGCTCGCGGTCCACCCAGCCGTTGGCGGCGGCGGCCTCGACCATCGCGTACTCGCCGGACACCTGGTACGCGGAGACCGGCACCGGGGAGGCGTCGGCGACCTGCCGCAGGATGTCGAGGTAGGCCATGGCGGGCTTGACCATCACCATGTCGGCGCCCTCGGCGAGGTCCAGCTCCAGCTCGCGCAGCGCCTCGCGGGCATTGGCCGGGTCCTGCTGGTAGGTCTTGCGGTCGCCCCGGAGCGAGGAGCCGACCGCCTCGCGGAACGGGCCGTAGAAGCCGGAGGCGTACTTGGCGGTGTAGGCGAGGATGCCGACGTCCTGGTGGCCCGCCTCGTCCAGCGCCCGGCGGATCACGCCGATCTGGCCGTCCATCATGCCGGACGGGCCGACCAGGTGGACCCCCGCCTCGGCCTGGACCAGGGCCATCTCCCGGTAGCGTTCCAGGGTGGCGTCGTTGTCGACGCTGCCGTCCTCGGCGAGTACTCCGCAATGGCCGTGGTCGGTGTACTCGTCCAGGCACAGGTCGGACATCACCACCAGGGCGTCGCCGACCTCCGAGACCACGTCCCGGATCGCCTGCTGCAGGATGCCGTCCGCCTTGGTGCCCTCGCTGCCGACGGCGTCCTGCACCTCGGGCACACCGAACAGCATGATGCCGCCGAGGCCCGCCTCCGCCGCCTCGACGGCGGCCTTCCGCAGGGTGTCCCTGGTGTGCTGGACCACGCCGGGCATCGAGGTGATCGGCCTCGGCTCGGCGATGCCCTCGCGGACGAAGGCGGGCAGGATCAGCTCGGCCGGGTGCAGACGGGTCTCGGCGACCAGTCGGCGCATCGCCGGGGTCGAACGCAGCCGGCGCGGGCGTACGTACGGGAATTCAGCGGACACGGGACATCTCCGAACGGGTGCGGAAGCCCGGGAGGGCGACGACGACCTCCCGGGCGGGGGTTGGGCCGCCCGGCAGTCCTAGCGGGCGGCCTTGCGGCGCGAGCCGGGACGGCGCTCGCTGGGACGGTACACCGGTTCACCGGCCGCGAGGGCGGTGTCCCGGCGGGCGGCGCCGAAGTCGGCCAGGGCCTGGGCCAGCGCGGAGGCGGACGGCGCGGGCGCCATCACGTCGACCCGCAGGCCGTGCTCCTCGGCGGTCTTGGCGGTGGCCGGACCGATACAGGCGATGATCGTCACATTGTGCGGCTTGCCCGCGATACCGACCAGGTTGCGCACGGTCGAGGACGAGGTGAAGAGCACCGCGTCGAACCCGCCGCCCTTGATCGCCTCGCGGGTCTCGGCCGGCGGCGGCGAGGCGCGCACGGTCCGGTACGCCGTCACGTCGTCCACCTCCCAGCCGAGTTCGACCAGGCCGGCCACCAGGGTCTCGGTGGCGATGTCGGCCCGCGGCAGCAGCACCCGGTCGATCGGGTCGAAGACCGGGTCGTAGGGCGGCCAGTCCTCCAGCAGGCCGGCGGCGGACTGCTCGCCGGACGGCACCAGGTCGGGCTTCACCCCGAAGTCCACCAGCGCCTGGGCGGTGGTCTCGCCGACCGCGGCGACCTTGATCCCGGCGAAGGCGCGGGCGTCCAGGCCGTACTCCTCGAACTTCTCCCGGACCGCCTTGACTGCGTTGACCGAGGTGAAGGCGATCCACTCGTAGCGGCCCGTCACCAGGCCCTTGATCGCACGCTCCATCTGCTGCGGGGTGCGCGGCGGCTCCACCGCGATGGTGGGCACCTCCTGCGGCACCGCGCCGTACGAGCGCAGCTGCTCGGAGAGGCCGTGCGCCTGCTCCTTGGTGCGCGGGACCAGGACGTTCCAGCCGAACAGCGGCTTGGTCTCGAACCAGGAGTGCGAGGAGCGGTGCGCGACCTGCTCGCCCACCACGGCTATGACCGAGGTCGCCGGGTCGACCGGGGCCGACACCGGGGACGGCAGCACCCGGGCCGCCTTCAGCTCGGCCGCGATGGTGGCCAGGGTGGAGGTGAAGGTGCGCTGGCGGGTGGTGGTGCCGGACAGCGTCGCGGAGAGCGCCGCGTCGGGCTTGCGGCCGCCTGCCACCAGGGCGCTGGCGGTGGCGGGAAGCTGGCCCAGGGTGGTGCGGACCACCAGCGTGGTCTCGGGGGCGCCGAGGTCCACCGGGCCGCCGGCCAGCAGGGACGGGCCGTCCACGAAGCGGACGTCCGCCCCCTGGCGGCCGCGCAGCGGGACACCCGCGTACGCCGGGACGCCGACCGACTGGGCGACGCCCGGGATCACCTCGAACGGGACCTCCGACTTGGCGCAGCGCAGCATCTCCTCGGCGGCGCAGCCGTCCAGGCCGGGGTCGCCGTCGACGGTACGGACCACGTGCTTGCCCGCCCGCACGGCCTCGGCGACCAACTTGGCCACGTCGAGGTCGCTCTCCTCGGCCGGGTTGTACACCTGGACGCCCTGCGGGCAGTGGGTGCGCACGGCGGCCGCGGTGAGCGGGTCGGCGATCAGGATGTCGGCGGAGGACAGCTCGTCGACCGCGCGCAGGGTGAGCAGCCCGGGGTCGCCGGGGCCCGCCCCCAGGAAGGTGCAGCGCCCGGTCGGGGCGGCCGGGACGGCAGCGGCGGACGGACTAGTGGCGGGGCTCATCAGGCTCGCTCCCCCATCAGGTTGGCCGCTCCCGCGTCGAGCAGCCGGGCGGCGAGGGCGCGACCGAGGGCCGTCGTCTGCTGCTCGGCGGTCTCGTCGAGGACGAGCGGACCGTTGGCGGTCATTCTCAGCAGGGTGGCGCCGTCGACGGTGCCGACCACGCCTTCCAGCGTCAGTTCCTGGCCGTCCCAGGTCGCGAGTGCCGCGACCGGGGCGGAGCAGCCGGCCTCCAGGGTGGCCAGCAGTGCGCGCTCGGCGACCACGGCGGCCCGGGTGGGGGCGTGGTCCAGGGCGCGCAGCTCGGCGGCGAGGCCGGCGTCCACGCACTCGACGGCGAGGGCGCCCTGCCCGGGGGCCGGGAGCATCAGCTCGGGGTCGAGGTGCTCGGTGATCTCGTCGGCGCGGCCGAGGCGGTTGAGGCCGGCGGTGGCCAGGACCACGGCGTCCAGCTCGCCCTTCTCGACGTAGCCGATCCGGGTGTCCACGTTGCCGCGGATGGCGACGGTCTCCAGGGCGGCGCCGCGGGCCGCGGCCCAGGCGTTCAGCTGGGCCATCCGGCGCGGGGAGCCGGTGCCGATCCGGGCCGGGCGCCCGGTGCCGGCGAGCTTCTCGACCAGCTCGGACAAGGCGAGGCCGTCGCGGGCGACCAGTGCGTCGCGGACGTCCTCGCGCTCGGGGACGGCCGCCAGCAGCAGGCCCTCGGGGGCTGCGGTGGGCAGGTCCTTGAGCGAGTGCACGGCGAGGTCGATCCGGCCTTCCAGGAGCGCGTCGCGCAGGGCGGAGACGAAGACGCCGGTGCCGCCGATCTGGGCCAGCGACTCTCGCGACACGTCGCCGTAGGTGGTGATCTCGACCAGCTCCACAGGGCGCCCGGTGACCCGGGTCACCTCGCGGGCCACCATGCCGGACTGGGCCATGGCGAGCGCGCTGCGGCGGGTGCCGAGGCGCAGGGGTTGTGCCGACTCGTCCTGAGTGGTGCTCAGTTGACCATTCATGAGGTGATCGTCCCGGTCGTGCTGATGGGATGGTGGGGGTTCATCGAGCCGCTCCGGTGGTCGGAGCGGCACCGGCCTGTGCCGCGGGGATGCCTCCGGCGGGAACGCTGGCACCGGCCTGCGTCCCGATCGGGGTGCCGGAGACAGCGTGCACCGCCGCCGGGTCCAGGTCGAACAGTTCGCGCAGGGCGTCGGCGTAGCCGGCTCCGCCGGGCTCGGCGGCGAGTTGCTTGACCCGGACGGTCGGCGCGTGCAGCAGCTTGTCGACCACACGGCGGACGGTCTGGGTGATCTCCGCCCGGGACCGGTCGTCCAGGTCGGGCAGCCTGGCCTCCAGGCGGGCGAGTTCGCTGCTCACCACGTCGGAGGCCATGGCCCGCAGGGCGACCACGGTCGGGGCGATCCGGGCGGCGCGCTGGGCGGCGCCGAACGCGGTCACCTCGTCGGAGACGATACCGGTGACGGCGTCCACGTCCCCGGCGCCGGGAGTGGCGGCGTGGGCGTGGGAGAGGCTCTCCAGGTCGACCAGCAGGGCGCCGGGCAGCTCGTGCACCGCGTGGTCCACGTCGCGCGGCATGGCCAGGTCGAGGAAGGCGAGCGGGGCTCTCCTCTTCAGGGCTCGGCTCGCTTCCGGGCGCTCGTACCCGGCGTCGACGCTCTCCCCCAGCCTTGGCGGTTGGGAGGTGCCCCCCGCTCCGGCGCGCCCTTCGGCTCGCTCGCCAGCTCCGGCGCTTTCGCGGGCGGCGACGGCGGCCTCGACCACGGCGGCCGGGATGACCACCCCGGCGGCGCCGGTGCAGGAGATCACCAGATCGACGTCGGCCAGCGCCTCGGGCACCTTGGCGAAGTCCACCGTACGGGCGCCCAGGTTGGCGGCCAGCCGCTCGGCGCGCTCGGGCGTGCGGTTGGCGATCAGGAGGTCGGCGACGCCGGCGCGGACCAGGGTGGCGGCGGCCAGCGAGCTCATCGAGCCCGCGCCGACCACCAGCGCCCGCTTGCCCGCGATCTCCCCGATCACCGCGGCGACCTGCTCCAGGCCGAAGGTGACCAGCGACTGCCCGGCCCGGTCGATCCCGGTCTCGCTGTGGGCGCGCTTGCCGACTCGCAGGGCCTGCTGGAACAGCTCGTTGAGCCCGCGTCCGGCGGTGTGCTCCTCCTGCGCCTTGGCCAGCGCGTCGCGCAGCTGGCCGAGGATCTGGCCCTCGCCGACCACCATCGAGTCCAGGCCGCAGGCCACCGAGAAGAGGTGGTGGACGGCGCGGTCCTCGTAGTGGACGTACAGGTGGGCGGTCAGCTCCTCCAGGTCCACCCCGCTGTGCTGGGCGAGCAGCTGGGAGAGTTCGGCCACGCCCGCGTGGAACTTGTCCACGTCCGCGTAGAGCTCGATCCGGTTGCAGGTGTTGACCAGGGCGGCCTCACCGACCATCGCCGACGCGGCGGCGTCGTGCAGCAGACGGGTGGGGACGTCACCGGTGAGCGCGGCGCGCTCCAGCACCTGCACCGGCGCCGTCCGATGGCTCAGCCCAACGACGAGAAGACTCATGCCCGCCCCTTGCGCGTCCGGATGCCACAGCTGCTGGTGCCGCTGCCGCGGGTGTCGATGCCGCTCATGCCGGCATCACCGCGGAGAGATCGCCGTCGGCGCCCTTGGGCGCGGACTTGCCGCCGTTCGCCGCCTCGGACCGGTCCGCGCGCTCGGCCTTGCCGGAACCGCCGGCGGCGCGGCGGAGCTTGGCGGCGGCGGCACGCACCGGACCGGGGGCCCGGTCCAGCATCGAGTCGCCAGGCGAGGGTTCGTCGCCGGCCTTGCGCTGCTCGTGGAAGGCCAGGATCTGCAGCTCTATGGAGAGGTCCACCTTGCGCACGTCCACACCGTCCGGAACGGTCAGCACGGTCGGCGCGAAGTTCAGGATGCTGGTGACGCCCGCCTCGACCAGCCGGTCGCAGACCTGCTGCGCGGCGCCCGGCGGGGTGGTGATCACACCGATGGAGACCTGCTGGCTCTCCACGATGGATTCGAGTTCGTCCATGTGCCGCACCGGCAGTCCGGCGGCGGTGCTTCCCACCACGGCGGGGTCGGCGTCCAGCAGGGCCGCCACCCTGAAGCCACGGGAGGCGAAGCCGCCGTAGTTGGCCAGCGCGTGCCCCAGGTTTCCGATGCCGACGATGACGACCGGCCAGTCCTGGGTGAGGCCCAGCTCCCGGGAGATCTGGTAGACGAGGTACTCCACGTCGTAGCCGACCCCGCGGGTGCCGTAGGAGCCGAGGTAGGAGAAGTCCTTGCGCAGCTTCGCGGAGTTGACCCCGGCCGCGGCGGCGAGCTCCTCGGATGAGACGGTAGGAACCGAACGCTCGGAGAGGGCGGTCAGCGCACGCAGGTACAGCGGGAGTCGGGCGACCGTCGCCTCCGGGATGCCCCGGGCGCGCGAGGGTCGTCGCGCGGCGCCCTGGTCGGGCGTCTGCGAACTGCTCTGGTTGGATCGGCCGATTGCCACGGTGCTCCTGTAGGTGAAGCTGGGCTTTGGCAGCCAGGCTATGCGTTTGTGAACGTGTGCACAAAGATGGTGTCCGATTTGTCCCCGCACAGTGATGCGCATCACGTCGTGCGCGGCGGCCTGCACCACTCGCCGCCCGACCCGGTGCGGACCGGCTCCGGCCACGACGCGCCCGGCGATCACGGCCCGGACCGGACTTCCCCGGGCACCGGCGGCGACTGCTCCGAACGGCGGCGCGGCGGCACCCGTTTCCGCCCCGGACGCGACCTCGCGGCCGGCTCCCGCAGCGGGCCCGCGCGAGAACACCCGGACGCGGCGTCGCGGCGGGCCGGTACGGACGGGTTCACCCTCCGGACGCCGCCGGCCCGCGCCCGGGCCGACCGGACGGACCGCAGCCGGGGAAGGCGGCGACGACTCGGACTCAGGCGCCGAGCGCGGTGCGCAGGCGGCGTTCGTCCACGCGCCAGAAGTCGTGCTGGCGGCCGTCGATCAGGGTGACCGGGATCTGCTCGGCGTACTTGCGGTGGAGCTCGGCGTCCTGGGTGATGTCCTGCTCCTCGAAGGACGCCCCCAACTCGCCGGCCACCCGCAGGATCGTCTCGCGGGCGTCGTCACACAGATGGCAGCCCGGCTTGCCGATCAGGGTGACGGTACGGTCGGCCGGATTCTTGGGGGCACGTCGCAGCAGTGGGCTCACCCGGCCCATTGTGCTCCCCCGTCGCACCGGCCGGGCAATGGGGCGGACGAGCGGCGTTAACCCGCCCTGCACACCACCGTCACGGGAAGAGACGGCCCGGCTGACTATGCTCGGTGCCATGGCCGCGCTACGAAGGCTCCACCAGGCAGGGCGTACCCCCACCGAGCGGACCGCCCTGGCGGGCGAGGCCGCCGCCGACGCTGCCGCCGCCGACCTCGAGCGGGCCACCAAGCCCGCCGAACCGAAGCGCGCCAAGCCCCCGAAGGCCCCCGTCGAGGACCACACCCCGACCCCGGGCGACCTGCAGGCCGCCGCCTTCTTCGACTGTGACAACACCATCCTGCGCGGCGCGGCGATCTTCTACCTGGGCCTGGGCCTGTACCGGCGCAGGTTCTTCACCCACCGCGACGTGGCCCGCTTCGCCTGGCAGCAGGCGTGGTTCCGGCTGTACGGCGCCGAGGACCCCGGTCACATCTCGGACGCCCAGGACACCGCCCTCGCCCTGGTCTCCGGGATGCGCACCGCCGACCTGGAGCAGATCTGCGAGGAGATCTTCGAACCGGTCATCGCGGAGAAGATCTGGCCGGGCACCCGGGCGCTGGTGCGACTGCACCAGGATGCCGGCCAGCAGGTCTGGCTGGTCACCGCCGCTCCGCAGGAGGTGGCCCGGATCATCGCCCGTCGGCTCGGGATGACCGGCGCACTGGGCACCGTCGCCGAGACGGTGGACGGCGTCTACACCGGCCGCCTGGTGGGCGGACTGCTGCACGGCCCGGCCAAGGCCGCGGCGGTCGGCGCGCTGGCCCGTCGCGAGGGGCTCGACCTGTCCCGCTGCGCGGCGTTCAGCGACTCGGCCAACGACATCCCGATGCTGACCCTGGTCGGCCATCCGTACGTGGTGAACCCGGACGCCGCGCTGCTGCGGCACGCCCGCGCGAACGGCTGGCGGGTCCGGGACTTCAGGACGGGGCGCAAGGCCGCGAGGGTCGGCCTGCCGGCCGCGGTCGTACTGGGCGTACTGGCGGGAGCGGCGGCGGGCGCCGTCGCGGCCCGCCGCAGGCAGCACGCCTGACCCCGCCGCCCCGCACCTCCCGGCCCCGCGGCCGACACACCCCGCAGCCCTGCCGCGCACCGCCTCCCGCGCCCGCGGCCGGTGCTGCCCGCCGCCCCGCCGCGAGCCCGCGCCGGACGCCATCTCCCGCACGCACGGCTGACGCTGCGTCATCTCGCCGGTGCGCACACCACCGCCGGGGTGTCACCCGCAGGCGTCATCCTGCGAGTTGGCGCGGCGAGCCGATCACGCTCCCGGGTTAACCGCGGTCACTGTGCGCAGCCTCCGAACCGGTTCGACCGTGACCGGATCCGATCGTTCGGCATCTCGGGAAAGTCTGGGGTTGCCGCGGCCTGGAGCCGGGAAACCCCGCCCCCCGTCCATGAATTGGTCACTTCGTGTGCACGGCTGGTCACATTGAGCCGGGCGACCGGCGGGACGTTCGGTCAGTTCCAGCTGAATATGCGCGAGAAGCGGATCCCAAACGACCACTTCGGCCACAGGGTGTAGCTGTCATTGCACAAAGCGTTATTCTCTCCTGGATGCACACCACCCATGCGTCCCGTGTGACGGCTGCCCAGGGAGATGTGCGCTCCGCGCAGGCGGAGGTGATCCGTCCACAGTTCTGCCTCTGGGAGTCCCGTGTACCCACCCGTCCGGAACGACGCGCCTGCCACCTCCCGCCCGTCGTCCGCCAACCTGCGCCCCGGTTCCGGCTCCAGTACGCACGGCTGGCCCAGCAGGCAGCTCGACCGACTCTGGGGCGCGATCCGCGAGTTCGAGCTCCACCTGCCTGGGCCGGCGCTCGCCGGCGCCGCGTTGGCGCCCCACCCCGCCCCGGTCGTCGCCGGGGCCGCCGCCCGTCGACCCGGCACACTGCTCCGCTCCGCCGCCACCAGCGGGCCCGGCACCCGCAGCCGCACTGCCCTCGGCGGCACCGGCCGCAGCCGCGCAAGGACCGCGCCCAGCACCGGCGTCGAGACCGAGCACAACCCGATCATGGACCTGGTCGAACGGGCCCAGAACGGCGAGAGCGAGGCGTTCGGCCGGCTGTACGACCACTACGCGGACACCGTCTACCGGTACATCTACTACCGGGTCGGCAGCCGGGCCACCGCCGAGGACCTCACCAGCGAGACCTTCCTGCGAGCGCTGCGCCGGATCGGCACCTTCACCTGGCAGGGCCGGGACTTCGGCGCCTGGCTGGTGACCATCGCCCGCAACCTGGTGGCCGACCACTTCAAGTCCAGCCGGTTTCGGCTGGAGGTCACCACGGGCGAGATGCTCGACTCCAACGAGTGCGAGCGCAGCCCCGAGGACTCGGTGCTGGAGTCGCTCTCCAACGCCGCGCTGCTGGACGCCGTCCGGCGGCTCAACCCGCAGCAGCAGGAGTGCGTCACGCTCCGCTTCCTGCAGGGGCTCTCGGTCGCGGAGACGGCCCGCATCATGGGCAAGAACGAGGGCGCGATCAAGACCCTCCAGTACCGCGCGGTACGCACCCTCGCCAGGCTGCTTCCCCCCGACGCACGGTGAGCCCGTCCGCCGCCCCGGGCGGACCGTCAGCAATCGCGTGGCACCCCGGACACGTCCGGGTGAATGGGTCGTCACATGATCAGCCGCGCGTAACCGACCCCCGGCACTGCTCGTTGGCCAGCGTGCAAACCCCCACCGGGCCCACGGTCAAGCAAGTTCAGGCCTCGTCACCCGATGGAGTGTTATTGGCTCGCCGTGGCAACCGTCCGGCAGGCCGGGGTGTCGACAACGACGAAGGGAGGTGTGGCCCGTGACGGCAAACGTGCTGGAGCACCGACGGGCGAGGGCCTTCGCCGAGGCGCTGGAGGCCCACCGAGCGGAGGCCAGACCCAGCAGCGGCGCAGCCGGTGGCCCGCTGAGCAGCGGTGCGCCGGACAGCAGCCCCGAACGCGGTTCCACCGCGATGGCAGAGCTGCTCGACCTGGCGGGGGCGCTCGGCTCGCTGCCCGCGCCCGAGCTGAGCGGTGAGGCCAGATCGCTCCAACGCGCCCAGCTGATGGCCGCGTTCGAGCGGGAGTGGGCCGGCGGCGCGGCGCAGGACGGACTCGCGGCCCGGGTGCCGCAGCAGCGGCGACACCGGGCGGTCAGGGCGCTGCGGGGCAGCCGCTGGGGACGGCGGCTGGTGATCGGCGGACTGGTCGCGGGAGTTGCGGTCGGCAGCCTCGCCGGCGCCGCCGCCGCGAGTTCCAACGCCCTTCCGGGAGACGCGCTGTACGGGATGAAGCGCGGCCTGGAGGGCATCCGGCTGGACTGGGCCGACTCGGACACCGAGCGCGGCTCGCTGCTGCTGGACCAGGCGTCGACCCGCTTGGCGGAGGCGCAGGGTCTGCTCGGTCGGGCGGGTCCGACGTCCGGGCTGAGCACCGGCACGGTCGAACAGCTCCGCCGGGCGCTGGACGACATGCACGCCGAGGCCATCCGCGGAAGGGAGTTGCTGCGCGCGGTGTACCGCAGCAACGGTTCGCTGACCCCGATGCGCACGCTGGCCTCCTTCGCGGACGACGAGGACGAGCGTTGGGCCGCCCTGCAGAGCCGGCTCCCGCAGCAGCTCACCACCCAGGCGAGCAAGGTGGATTCGCTCTTCGACGAGATGAGCGAGGACGTCGCCCCGCTCCACCTGGAGCAGCCGGCCGTCAGCCACTCCACCGGCACCGGCGCCACCACCAGTGGCACGGGGCTGCACTCCCCCGGCGGTTCGCCCGCCGACCCGGCTCAGGGCGGCGTCGGACAGGGTCCGGCCGGCCGGCCGAGCGGTTCGGGCACGGGGGCGGCCGCGTCGAAGCCGAGCCCGGCTCCCGGCACGGTCGGCGGTCTGGTCGACAACCTGACCAGCGGCCTCACCGGACACGGGTCCTCGCCCACCGCCCCGGCCGCCGGTCAGCCCACCAGGCCGGCCGGTACGCCCACGCCGTCGCAGTCGACGACGGACGGCGGTTCCGACGGTCAAGGCCTCGACATCCCTCCGCTCCTGCCCAACCTCCTGCCGGGCCTGAAGCTGGGCTGAGGCCGGAACCCTCGGCGGGTGGCCGTGAGTTGGCGCACTCACGGCCACCCGCCGCCGTTTCAGAGCCGCCGGGCCGCCCGAGCCCTCGGCGTCGGCCCTTCCCCCGGCCAGGGGTCAGAAGAAGACCGAACGCCGCTGGACCAGGAGCTTGTACAGGGTGTGCTGGATGGTCTCGCGGACCTGGTCGGTCAGGTTGAAGACCAGCATCGGGTCGTCCGCCGCCTCCGGCGGGTGGCTGTCGGTCGGGATCGGTTCGCCGAACTGGATGGTCCACTTGGTGGGCAGCGGCACCGCCCCCAGCGGCCCGAGCCAGGGGAAGGTCGGCGTGATCGGCAGATACGGCAGCCCGAGCAGCCGGGCGAGCGTCTTGGCGTTGCCGATCATCGGGTAGGTCTCCTCGGCCCCGACGATCGAGCACGGCACGATCGGCACCTGCGCCCGCAGCGCCGAGGCTACGAACCCGCCGCGCCCGAACCGCTGCAGCTTGTACCGGTCCGCGAACGGCTTGCCGATCCCCTTGAAGCCCTCGGGCCAGACGCCGACCACCTCGCCGCGCTCCAGCAGCGCCTGGGCGTCCTCGTTGCAGGCGAGGGTGTGCCCGGCCTTCCGGGCGAGTTCGTTCACCACCGGAAGCACGAAGACCAGGTCGGCGGCGAGCATCCGCAGGTGCCGCTGCCTGGGGTGGTGGTCGTGGATGGCGACCTGGGTCATCAGGGCGTCCAGCGGGACGGTGCCCGAGTGGTTGGCGACGATCAGTGCGCCGCCCTCGCTCGGGATGTTCTCGATGCCCCGCACCTCGACCCGGAAGTACTTCTCGGCGAGCGGGCGCAGCGCCGAGAGGAAGACCTCCTCGGTGAGTTCGCGGTCGAAGCCGAACTCGTCCACCTCGTAGTCGCCGGTGACCCGCCGGCGCAGGAAGGCGAGGCCGCCCGCGGCGCGCTGCTCCCAGCCCTTGCCGAGGACCCGGGCGGCGGCGGTGCCGAGCTTTCCGGCGAGGGCGCCGCCGACGGCCTCGGCGACGCGGTCCGCGAACCGCTCCGTCGCCGCGCTGCTGCGGTCGCCGTGCCAGCTGGGCGCGGACTCGATCGGGATGACCTTGGCCTCGGTGCCGGCGTACTCTCTCGCGGCGGTCATGGTGGCCTCAGCTCCTCGGGGCGTCGGGGTGGTCGGTGCCGAGCAGCCCGGCCAGCCGGTCGGTGACTGCGGCGAGCCGTTCGGGCGGCAGGAGTCCGGGCGACTGCGCGGCGGCGAAGTCGGCGAAGGCCTCCGGAGTGGTGAACTTCGGTACGTACCCGAAGGTTTCGCGCAGCTGCGTGGTGTCCACCACCCGGCCGTGGGTGAGTAGCCGGATCTGTTCGGGCGAGATGTCGGCGAGCCGGGTCTGCCGGACGATGCCCGCGACCAGGCCGAGGGCGGGCAGCAGCAGCGGCACGGTCGGCCGGCCGAGGCGGCGGGCGCACTGGGAGAGCAGCAGCACGCCCTCGCCGGCCACGTTGAAGGTGCCGGTGTTGGTGGTCCCGGGCCGGGCCGGGCCCGCGGCCAGCCGCAGTACCTCGACGGCGTCGTCCTCGTGGATGAACTGCAGCCGGGGGTCGTGCCCGAGCGCGGTCGGCAGGACGGGCAGTGCGAAGTACTCGGTGAGCGGGGTGTCCCCGGCCGGGCCGACGATGTTGGCGAAGCGCAGCACGGTGACCGCGACGTCGGGGCGGCGGCGGGCGAACCCGCGTACGTATCCCTCGACTTCGGCGGCGTCCTTGGCGAAGCCGCCGCGCGGCAGGTCCTTGGGCTGCATCCGCTCGCCGAAGACGGCGGGGTCGCGGGGTGCGGAGCCGTACACGCCGGTGGTGGACTTCACCACCAGGCGCTGCAGGCCCGGGGCCTTCTGGCAGGCGCCGAGCAGCTGCATCGTGCCGATGACGTTGGTCTCCTTGACCACGGCGCGGCCGCCCGGGCCGGTGGCGCTGACGGTGAGGTGGACCACCGTGTCGACGTCGTGTTCCGCCATCACCCGCGCGACGGACGGGCGGCGCAGGTCGACCTGGACGAACCGGCAGTCGTCCGGCAGCTCGCGCTGCGGCGGGCGGACGTCCACGCCCACCACCAGGTCCACGTCGGGATCGCGGCTGACCTCCGCCGCGAAGCGGGCACCGAGATGGCGTGCCACGCCGGTGACGAGCACGACCCTGCCCACAGCCTCGTGTCCTCCTCGCCGTCGCACGCGGGGCTCCAACCCCTGACTGCACCGTACCGTGCGGCTGTTTCCGCGCCGAAAACGCCACCACCCGCCCGGACGGAAATTCGTCTGGGCGGGCGGTGGGCACACCTGGTGCGCGGGGCGTCCCGGAGGTCGGCTGACCCTCGCCGAGGCGAGGAAAGCGCGCAGCCGTGTGGTGTTACTTCTTGTTGCGACGCTGAACGCGAGTCCTCTTCAGAAGCTTGCGGTGCTTCTTCTTGGCCATACGCTTGCGACGCTTCTTGATGACAGAGCCCACGGAACAACCCTCGCTCACTCAGACTCTCGCCCGTGAGAGACGGAGTCCATACGACTGACGGACGGCCTAGCCTACCGTCCGCACGCCCAGCACCGTAATCGGCGTCCGTCGGTGTCGTGCCTACGCGCTCTCAAGGCGCACGTAGGACTCCTTCAAGTACTCGTGGACCGCCTGTTCGGGCACCCGGAAGGAGCGGCCGACCCGGATGGCCGGAAGCTCTCCGCTGTGCACGAGGCGGTAGACCGTCATCTTCGACACCCGCATCACCGCGGCGACTTCCGCCACGGTCAGGAAGACGACCTCCTGCAGGGGGCGTTCGCCAGCACTCATGACCTCACCCGACCCTTACCCGTGTGCTAGGCACCGGCTTCCCCTCCGGTGACTCCACCGGCACACGTGTATCCCCAGAGTAGTTATGGGTGGTACCAGTGGGAAGAGGGGGAAGCCCAGTCTCCGTACGGTGCGAGATCCCATCGTTGCAGTACGTAGTCGCTCCGCGCTCTGTAGCAGTCCGGGTGCGCACCGCCGTCCACCGGTGCGCCGCCGCAACCACTGCCCCGGCCTTCCCGGCGAACGGCGCCGGGTCGTCAAGGTCCGCGAAGCCCGTCGGCTGCGATGCCCGGCCGGCCGGGACCGCGGGGCCGGCCGTGGCCGCCGCCCCAGGTCAGGCGGCGCTTGACCGGCTGCGGCAAGGGCGCTCGGCGCCGGCCGTACCGGCTGCGCGGAGTGGTGCACGGCAGCCTGCCGCCGGTACTGGCAGTGATTCTTCCGCTTCGGTCGGGCGCACCGTCAAGAGATCTGACCACGGCCACTGGTCCGGGGTGGTCGAGTTCGCAGGTGCGGCTCCGGCCGGGAGCGGGCTCACGGAAGCGCGCACCCCGCGCTGGGGTGAACACGGGCGCACCCGAATGCCTCCAGTACCCCGGCGAGCGCCCCGTGGCGGCCCGGCGGCCTGCGGTGGCATGGCAGGTGGGCCTCGGACCCCACCCCGGCGTCGGTCACGGCAGCAGGCCGTGGTGCGGGTAGACCGCCCGCCTGGCCGCCAGGATCGCCTGGTCGAGGCGGTCGGCGGGGTCGTAGCCGCTTTCCTGGAAGTCCCGCCAGTGGGGCCCCGCGCCGTCGGTCATCCGCAGCGGGGCCTGCTGCCTGGTACGGCGGTACACCTCCGCGCGCCAGCTCTCCGGGGTTTCGGCGGCGGGGTCGATCGGGTGACCCGCCGCGGTGGCGACCAGATGAGTCCAGGCGCGCGGGACCACGTCCACCACCGCGTAGCCGCCCCCGCCGGTCGCGATCCAGCGGCCTTCCGCGTACCGGTGGGCGAGTTCGTGCATCGACTCGGCGATCATGCGCTGGGCGTCCACCGTCACGGCCAGGTGCGCGAGCGGGTCCTCGACGTGGGTGTCGGCGCCGTGCTGGCTGACCAGCACCTGGGGGCGGAAGGCGGCGAGCAGTTCGGGGACCAGGGCGTGGAAGGCACGCAGCCAGCCGCTGTCGCCGGTGCCCGCGTGCAGCGGGAGGTTGGCCGCCGATCCCGGCGCGTCGGGGCCGCCGGTCTCGGTGGACCAGCCGGTCTCCGGGAAGAGCGTGGACGGGTGCTCGTGGATCGAGACGGTCAGCACCCTGGGGTCGTCCCAGAACGCCTGCTGCACACCGTCCCCGTGGTGCACGTCCACGTCCACGTACGCGACGCGTTCGGCGCCCAGCTCCAGCAGGCGGGCGATGGCCAGCGCCGGGTCGTTGTAGACGCAGAAGCCCGAGGCACCGGCCGGCATCGCGTGGTGCAGCCCGCCGGCGAAGTTGACGGCGTGCGGGGTCTCGCCGTTCCACACCGCCTCGGCGGCGGCCACCGACTGACCGGCGATCAGCGCCGAGGCGGTGTGCTGGGCGGCGAACGCCCAGTTGTCCGCGGTGCCCAGGCCGTGCCGCAGATCGGTGGTGGTCGGGTCCGCGGCGACGCGTCTGACCGCCTCGATGTACTCGGCGCTGTGCACCAGGCCCAGGGTGGAGTCGCCGGCGGGCGGGGCGGACCGCACGGTCACGCCGGGCGCGGTGGTCAGGCCGAAGGCCTCGACCAGTCGCATGGTCAGCGCCAGCCGGGTCGGGTCCATCGGGTGGCCGGGACCGAAGTCGTAGGCGGTGACGGCCTCGTCCCAGTAGAGGTGCAGGCCACAGGAGGTGTCACGCTCGGCTTCGGGCATGATCCCAAGGTAGTGCACCGGCTCGGCCCGACCCGAGCCGAAGGGCGCGGCGGGGCCGGTGGCCGGCGGCTCAGTGCCCCGGTGCGGTGGGCTGTACGCGCCGCTCCCCGTGCTCCCGGTCGCCGGGGCGGCCGGGGGCGAAGTGGCCGGCCAGCGGGGCGATCAGGAGGATCAGGACGAGCGGGGCGAGCAGGGCGATGCGGTAGGAGGCGGCGTCCGCGAGGGCACCGACCAGGGGCGAACCCAGAAGGAAACCCACGTAGTTGAAGAGGTTGAGCCGGGCGACCGCGGCATCGGAGTCCTCCGGGAAGAGCCGTCCGCCCGCCGCGAAGACCTGCGGGATGATCGCGCAGATGCCGAAGCCGAGCAGGGTGAACCCGGCGATGCCGACCGCCGGGCCGGGCGCCGCCGCCGCGAGGGCGAAACCGAGTGCGGCCAGCGCGGCCCCCGTCCGGACCACGGCCACCGCGCCCCACCGCTGCACCGCCCGGTCACCGAGGGCGCGGCCCAGCAGCATGGCGACCATGTAGCCGAGGTAGGAGAACTTGGCCACGTCACCGGCGCTGTGCAGCCCGTCGGTGAGGTACTTGACGCTGTAGTTGGAGACCGAGGCGTCCGCGATGTAGGCGGCGGCCATCGCCGTGCAGAGCGGCAGCAGCGGCCGCCAGGGGATGGACCTGGCCGCCGCCTCGGCCGCTTCCCGTACCGCGTCGCCGAGTTCGGCCCGCCCGGGGAAGCGGGTTCCGGCCAGCAGCGCCAGCGGTGTGAGCACCGCCGCGGTGGCCCCGAACAGGGTGGGCAGTCCCGAGTCGTCGTGCGCACCGAGCCAGGCGATCGAGCCGCCGAGAATGCCGCCCAGGCTGAACGCGGCGTGGAAGCCGAGCATGATGCTGCGCCCGTAGCGGCGCTGGAGGCCCACCCCGAGCATGTTCATACTCGCGTCCAGCGCACCGACCAGCAGGCCGAACAGACCCAGCGCGACGGCCAGTTGCCAGAGCCTCTCGCCCAGCCCGACCGCGGCGAGGGTGAGGCAGACGGCGGGCTGGACGGTCCGCAGCACACCGCGTGCGCTGCTGCGCTTCACCAGTTGCTCGGAGCCGATCGACCCGACGCCGGCCAGGACCGGCACCGCCGCCAGGAACACCGGCAGCATCGCGTCGCTCAGCCCGTACCGGCGCTGGATCTCGGGTATGCAGGTCACCAGCAGCGCGAAGGCGGTGCCCTGCAGCAGGAAGCCGACCGCCAGCGCCGCCCGCGACCGGCGCAGTCCCGCGTCCACGGCTTGCCGCATGGCCGCCCCCGATCCCCCCGGCACTACCGGCCGGTACGAAAGATGTTGGCCGCGAGCGTAGGTGCTGCGGGGCGGTTGCGGGAGGGGTTGGACCGGACTCTCTTCCGCGAAGCCGCTCCGGGCGCCGGGTACGGGTCAGGGCCGCTCGGCAGCCCTCAGGCAGCGGCCACCAGGTCGAGCAGCTGCGGGAGTTCGGTGATCAGGCCGGTCGCCCCGGCACCGGTGAGCTTGGCCGGGTCGGTGAGGGCCGCGTAGCCGTACACGTCCATTCCGGCGGCGCGGGCGGCCAGCACGCCGTTGCGGCTGTCCTCGACCACCAGGCAGCGCGCGGGGTCCACGCCGAGGGTGCGGGCCGCGTGCAGGAAGAGGTCGGGCGCGGGCTTGCCGATGCCGACGTCCTGGGCGCTGAAGATCCGTTCCTCCGCGTGATAGCCGCGAAGGCCGGCGAGGTCGAGTGCGGTGCGGATCCACTCGTGGTGCGCGGAGGACGCCAGGCAGTACGGGACCCGGGACCGCCGGAGGGTCTCCAGCACCTGCCCGGCGCCGCGCACGGCGGTGAGCTCGGCCCGGAAGGCGGCGAACACCCGGTCGTGGAAGAGCCGGTCGAAGCCCTCGGGCAGCCGCGCCCCGTACCGCTCGCCGATGACGTCGTGCACGGTGTGCGCGGCGCAGCCCATGAAGTCCCGGTAGGAGTCCTCGACGGCGGTGGGGTAGCCGAGTTCGGTCAGGTACTCGGCCAGCACCCGGTTGGATATCGGCTCGCTGTCCACGAGCACACCGTCATTGTCGAAGATCACCAGGTCGTAACTCACCGGCCCCAGGCTACTGGCCGCCCGTCGGGCGGCGGCCGCTCACCTGCCCCGGCCCGCCCACCGGACGCTCACTTGCCGCCACCCGCCAGCTCGCGGGACCGGTCACGGGCCGCCTCCAGCGCGCCCAGCAGCGCGGCCCGGACCCCGTGGTTCTCCAGCTCGCGGATGGCCGCGATGGTGGTCCCGGCCGGCGAGGTGACCGCCTCGCGCAGCTTGACCGGGTGCTCTCCGGAGTCGCGCAGCATCACCGAGGCGCCGACCGCCGACTGCACGATCAGGTCGTGCGCCACCTGCCGGGGCAGGCCGAGGAGGATGCCCGCGTCGGTCATCGCCTCCACCAGGAAGTAGAAGTAGGCCGGGCCCGAACCGGACAGCGCGGTGGCCGCGTCCTGCTGGGACTCCGGCAGTCGCAGCACCTTGCCGACCGAACGGAAGATCTCCTCCGCCCACTCCAAGTGCTCCTCCTGGGCGTGCGAGCCGCCGGAGATCACGCTCATGCCCTCGTCCACCAGCACGGGCGTGTTGGGCATCACCCGGACCACCGGCGTGCCCGCCGCCAGCCGCGCCTCGAACCAGGCGGTCGGAATGCCGGCGGCGGCCGAGACCACCAGCCTGTCGGCGGCGATGTGCGGGGCGAGTTCGTCCAGCAGGGTGCCCATGTCCTGCGGCTTCACCGCCAGGATCAGGGTGTCGGCGACCTTGGCCGCCTCGGTGTTGGAGACCGCGGTGACCCCGTAGCGGGCGGCGAGTTCGGCCGCGCGCTCCGGGCGGCGGGCGGTGATCAGGACGTCCGCCGGGTCCTTGCCCGCCCGCAGCAGGCCGGAGAGCAGGGCCTCCCCGATCTTGCCGGTGCCGAGGAAGGCGATCTTCTGTCCGTGTGCGCTGCTCATGGCCGCTCCTTACGTACCGTGTCCGGCCATCCTCGCACTTCGGGCGGCCCCTGCGGGGCCCTGTCCGGCTTTCGGGACCGGCTCCGCCGCGCGGGCCGACCGGAGCGCCTACCGTCAACAGCCATGCGGCTTGTGATGGTCCGTCACGGCGAGTCCGTCCACTCCGGGCTCGGCCTGGTCGCGGGTGAGCACGGCTGTCCCGGGCCGACCCGGACTTCACCTCCGCCACCGACTGGGACTTCGACGAGAGCAAGGGCGTCTGGCGGCTGCTCTCCTTCAACGACCGCGCCCACCTGACGGATGGCCTGGCGGACATGAGCCCTCGACGGTGAGCGGCGGGGCTGCTTAGGATCGCCAGTGCGGCATCGCGTGTCGGTCACCGGCCGGGTGAGGCATGGAGGTAGCCGCAGATGCCTTCTGGAGGCATTCGATCATGTCAGTCGAACTGAACCACACCATCATCCACTCCCGGGACAACCGGAGTTCCGCCGAATTCCTGGCGGGCGTCCTGGGCCTCGAGGTCGGAGCGGAGTGGGGCCCGTTCATACCGGTCGCCACCGACAACGGGGTCACCCTGGACTTCGCCACCATCCCCGCCGAGTCGATCACCCCGCAGCACTACGCCTTCCTGATCTCCGAGCAGGAGTTCGACGCCGCCTTCGAGCGGATCAAGCAGGCGGGGATCACCTACTACGCCGATCCGCACCAGAAGCAGCCGGGCGAGATCAACCGCAACGACGGCGGGCGCGGCCTGTACTTCATGGATCCGGCCGGCCACGGCATGGAGATCCTCACGGTTCCGTACGGCGGCTTCCGGTAACCCCAAGTCACCCGTGATCCTGGGCAGTTGATCCGTGCTGCCCGGCTTCCCCCGACGCCGGGGCGACCAACCCCGAGGAGCCGCCTCCCTGAACGGAAAATTCACGGTAAGCGGGGCATGCGTCGTCGCCCGGGCGGTGCTGGCCGCCGGGAGGTTGCCAGAGCTGGGGTCAGGCTGCGGGAGTGAGGGTGACTTGGTGTCCGAGGGCTGCCAGTTGGCGGACCAGGTCACGTGTTCGGCGGGTCGGGTCGATCAGGCGCTGGTGGTAGTCAGGGCCGAGGTCGGTGTACTGGGTGTCGGGGTTGTTGATGAGGTGCCAGACGATGACCAGGATCGTGCGGGCGACCGCGACCAGGGCTTTCTTGTGACCTCGGCGTTTGACGATGCGTCGGTAGCGGGCGCCGAGAAAGGTGTCGGTGCGTGAGGCGGCCATCGCGGCTTCACCGAGAACGCCCTTGAGCCAGGGGTTGCCCTTGCCGGTGCGGCCGGTGGCGGTCTTGGTGCCGGACTGGATGGTCCGTGGACACAGCTTCGCCCATGACGCCAGGTGGTCCGGGGTGGGGAAGACACTCATGTCCGGGCCGAGTTCGGCCAGCAGGATCTGGGCGGTGGTCGGACCGACGCCGGGGATGGCATCGAGCCTATCGACCAGGCTCGACCGGTTGCGATCGCCGGCTGCGGTCCGGTTGTGGCCTGCGGCGCCGGCGTCGTGCGCGGTCAGCTCCTCGATGGCGCGGGTAATACGCTCGGAGAGCTTGTCGATCTGGGCGGTCAGGTGGTCGATGCTGTCGAGCAGAGTGCGGCAGAGGAACGCGTGGTGTTCTTCGAACTGCCCGGTCAGCGCCAGTGCGAGAGCATCCTTCTTGGCGGCCATCCGGCCCTTGGCCATCTGGGCCAGCACGCTCGGGTTGCGTTCGCCAGCGATCATCGCCTCCATCATGGCCCGTCCGGAGACGCCGAAGATGTCGGTGGCGACCGTCGACAGCTTGACCTGGGCGTCCTCCAGGATCTTCTCGACGCGCTGCTTGTGCCTGGACCGTTCCTCGGTCAGCACGGTGCGGGTTCGGGTGAGGTCCCGTAGCTGGCGGACCGGCTTCGGCGGTACGAACGAGGGTCGCAGCATCCCGCGTTCGGCGAGTTTGGCGAGCCAGACGGCGTCGAGCTTGTCCGTCTTGGGCCGGCCCGGGACGTTCTTGACCTCGCGGGCGTTGACCAGCCAGCACTCCAGGCCCCGGGCCTCCAGGAGGAAGAAGAACACCTTCCAGTACGACCCGGTGGCCTCCATCACCACCCGGGTCACGCCTTGGCACAGCAGCCGGTCTCCCAGTTCGAGGACGGCAGTCGTGGTCGCGGCGACGTTCCAGACTTCCTGGACGCGGCGGCCCTCCCGAGCCAGGTGCGGCAAGCGCATGCACACCATCCCTGACGCCTTCGCCACGTCGATGGCGGCCACCCGCTCGACGAGCCCCTCGATCGCCTCGATCTCCTCTGTCTCCACATCCACCCCTTCACGGCAGGCCTCGGCAGGTGGCGGCCGCCCGGGAGCGGGAGGGGAGAGCGGGAGTCTGAACGGCGTGCTCGTGGCAACAGTGCATGGCCCCTCAGGCCGGCTCCGGCATCAGACTTACACGCGGGCTCACTGGCCCAAGGGTTGATCGACGTCAGCGGGCGGCCGCCGCACCGATTTTCACGCACGCAGGGCGTCGCTGGAAGGACAAGATGACTTACGGGAAAACTCAGGGTCGGCCGCTCTGGCGTCCCGGGCCGGCGCGGCGCACCGTTGAGTCATGGGACACGCAGATTTGTCGCGAAGTGAGACCAGACAGCTCGCCGTCGCGTCGGCGACGCTCGGGCCCTGGCGGACGGCCGCGGCCGTCGGTGCGCTGGCCGGCGGGGCAGCGCTGGGGATCGACGTCGTCACCGGTCACTGGTCCATGGACATCCTGGCCGGACCGGTCGGCCTGGCCCTGTTCTTCTTCTTCCTGGTCGGCACGGTGGGCGGCAAGCTCCGCCGGGACACCGCCGACCGGCGGCTGGCCCGCTGGGCCGACGAGCACCCGTGGCGGTCGGCGCTGCCCGCGGCGGGCGCACTGCTGGTGCTGAACACGCTGGCGCTCACCCTGCTGGGTAGCTGGGGGCTGTTCGGCGCGCTCTTCACCTCGCTGCTGCCGGCAGGCATTCTGCTGGTGGTCGCCGGGGTGGTCGGCTCGGTGAAGCGCGCCAGGCGCGGCGCCTAGCGGCCCGGCGTTCGGTGCCGTCCTTCCGCGCCAGCCGCGCGCGGGCACGGCGGACGCAACAGACGCACTGACCCCACCGGGGCGGTCACGATTCCTGCACAACCGGCCGCCCCGGCCGCATGTTCACCCTCCCGGGTCGACATACTGACCGTGTGCCGACAGCCGAAGACCCCCAGCCGCGCCCCGGGGACCAGCCGCAGCGCGATCCCTTCGAAAACCTGGTCCTGGACGAGGAGTTCATCCGGGCCGCGACCGTGCAGGAGCAGTCCGGACGGGCCCGGATGCTCGCCGCCAAGTGGAAGCGCGAGCCGCCGGAGCCCGACCCGCCCGGCGCCCGGGTAGGACGGCTGCCGGGCCGCCGCAGCCGGCTGCGGGCCCGGATCGGCAGGCGGTGGCAGTCCTGGCTGATCATCGCGGTGGTGATCGGCCTGGCAGCGCTCAGTTTCCGGCTCGCGACGGGCGACCGCCCCACGCCACCCCCTCCGGTCATCGAGCAGACCCGGACCAAGGCCCCGCCGAGCGCGAGCCCGGCCCCGAGCAGCCCGGTGGCCCACCCGATCCGCTGGACGGGGTGACCCGGCGGCGCTTTCCCCCGCGGTGGTCTTCAGGACGCGGAGCGAGGGCTTCGCGACGGGCGGCCCGCGCCCTTGGTGTTCTCCCGCTTGCGCTTGACCGCACCGCGGCGCTCGTAGTGCATCCGCGCCTGGTCGTAGCCGGCCCGCTTGACGCCTTCGCCGGGCGCCTCGACCAGGCTGCGGACGAAGTACGCGACGAGCGCGCCCACCGCCCCGATCAGCCAGACCGCGCCGAGCGACCTGTCCTCGGCCATCCAGCCGGCGAGCGACTCCCGGCCCTCGGTCAGCAGCTTCCAGTTGCGTACGGCGGCGAGGCAGGAGCAGACGGCGATGGCCGCGATCAGCAGACCGTTGACGAACCCGCCGGAGTCGGACAGCCGGACGCCACCGACGGCGAAGCGCAGCACCAGCGCACCGGCGGCGGCGCAGAGCAGCGCACCGATCGGGACCACGACCCGGCGCGCCCAGTAGCCGGTGCCACGGTCGACCCAGCTGGTACCGAAGAAGCGGATGGGCTCCGGCTCGGGGGCCCGGGACTGGGGCGTGCTGGGGGAGGTGCGCTGCTGCTTGGTCACGAGTCCGATTGTGACTCCTCCCTCCGGGGAAGTGCGGCGGGCCTCTCCGGCCGGCATCCCCCACCGCCCCGGGAAGGCCGCCGGGCCCGCCCCCCCCCCGGAGCCGCGAGGCGGAACGGCGGAGGGGACCGCCCGTGCGCCGGAAGCGGTCCCCTCGCCCGGAACCTGCCCGAAGGCGTCAGCCGAGCTTGCTCACGTCCCGGACCGCGCCCTTGTCAGCCGAGGTGGCCATCGCCGCGTACGCCCGCAGTGCGGCGCTGACCTGCCGCTGGCGGGACTTGGGCCGGTAGCCGCCGTCGGCCTCCAGCCTGCGCCGCCGCTCCTGCAGTTCCTCGGCGGAGAGCTCCAGGTCGATCCTCCGGTTCGGGATGTCGATCGAGACGATGTCGCCGTCCTCGATCAGCGCGATGGCGCCGCCGGAGGCCGCCTCGGGCGAGATGTGGCCGATCGACAGGCCCGAGGTGCCGCCGGAGAACCGGCCGTCGGTGATCAGGGCGCAGGCCTTGCCGAGGCCGCGGCCCTTGAGGAAGGAGGTCGGGTAGAGCATCTCCTGCATGCCCGGGCCGCCCTTGGGGCCCTCGTAGCGGATGACGACGACGTCGCCCTCCTTCACCCGCTTGGCGAGGATCGCCTCGACCGCGTCGTCCTGGGACTCCACGACCACGGCCGGGCCCTTGAAGGTCCAGATGGACTCATCCACGCCCGCGGTCTTCACCACGCAGCCGGCCTCGGCGATGTTGCCGTACAGGACCGCCAGGCCGCCCTCGACGGAGTAGGCGTGCTCGATGTCCCGGATGCAGCCGCGCGCCGCGTTGGTGTCCAGCGTCTCCCAGCGCTCGGACTGCGAGAAGGCGGTGGCGGAGCGGACGCAGCCGGGGGCGGCGTGCCACAGCTCGACGGCCTCGGCGGAGGGCGAACCGCCGCGCACGTCCCAGGTCTTGAGCCACTCGGCGAGCGAGTAGGAGTGGACGGTGTGGACGTCCTCGTTGAGGAGCCCGCCGCGGTAGAGCTCGCCCAGGATGGCCGGGATGCCGCCGGCCCGGTGGACGTCCTCCATGTAGTAGCTGCCGTTGGGAGCGACCTTGGAGAGGCAGGGCACCTTGCGCGAGACTGCGTCGATGTCGCGCATGTCGAAGTCCAGCTCGGCCTCCTGAGCGGCGGCGAGCAGATGGAGGATGGTGTTGGTGGAGCCGCCCATGGCGATGTCCAGGGCCATGGCGTTCTCGAAGGCGGCCCGGGTGGCGATGTTGCGCGGCAGGACGGAGGCGTCGTCCCCACCGTAGTACCGCTGGGCCAGCTCGACCACGGTGCGGCCGGCCCGCTCGTACAGGGCCCTGCGGGCGGTGTGGGTGGCCAGCACCGAGCCGTTGCCGGGCAGCGAGAGGCCGATCGCCTCGGTGAGGCAGTTCATCGAGTTGGCGGTGAACATGCCCGAACAGGACCCGCAGGTCGGGCAGGCGTTCTCCTCGATGATCGCGATGTCCTCGTCGGAGACGTTCTCGTTCACCGCCTGCGAGATCGCGTCGACCAGGTCGAGCTTGCGGACCGTGCCGTCGACCAGGGTGGCCTTGCCGGCCTCCATCGGGCCGCCGGAGACGAAGACGGTCGGGATGTCGAGGCGCAGCGCGGCCATCAGCATGCCCGGGGTGATCTTGTCGCAGTTGGAGATGCAGATCAGCGCGTCCGCACAGTGCGCGTTGACCATGTACTCGACCGAGTCGGCGATCAGGTCGCGGGAGGGCAGCGAGTAGAGCATGCCGCTGTGGCCCATGGCGATGCCGTCGTCCACCGCGATGGTGTTGAACTCGCGCGGGATGCCGCCCGCCTCCTTGATCGCCTCGGAGACGATCCGGCCGACCGGCTGGAGGTGGGTGTGGCCCGGCACGAACTCGGTGAAGGAGTTGGCCACCGCGATGATCGGCTTGCCGAAGTCCTCACGGGCTACGCCGGCGGCCCGCAGAAGCGCCCGGGCGCCCGCCATGTTGCGACCGTTGGTGACCGTACGGGACCTCAGCTCGGGCATTCGCTCCACTCCTTCGGCGGCTGCGCGCGGCCCGCTGCTTCGGTTGAGAGGGTGCGGGGCCGCTTTAGTTACCGAGCGTACGCCGTCGGTCCGGGCGGACGCACGGCTCGTCCGGAATGCGGTCAGCTGGCGGGTGCCGTGCCGTCAGGCGGCCTTGACGCCCACCGCCAGTCGGACCGTGAAGGGCTCGGAGAGCAGCCCGGCCGGGAACTCGGCCAGCAGCGCGGCCCGTTCGGCAGCCAGCACGGCCTCCCGTTCCCGCTCGGACAGCACCGCGATGAAGGACTTGGAGCGCAGGTCGTCGAGCACTGTCTCCACCGGCACCTCGCGCTGCCAGGTGATCTCCGCACTGCCCGCCCGCAGGCCGTACTCGGCCAGCAGCTCGCCGACCTCCGCGATGTCGACCCGCTCGGCGCCCGTGGGCAGCACGCTCAGTGAGGAGACCCCGGCCAGCAGCCGCCCCAGCTGGGCGGCGATCCAGGGGGTCCGGTTGTCCCGGTCGTTGCGCCACACCGCCAGTGCGCCGCCGGGGCGCAGGACGCGGATCGCCTCCGGGACGGAGCGGTGCGGGTCGGTCCAGTGGAACGCCTGCGCATAGGTGACCAGGTCCACCGTCGAGTCGTGGAACGGCAGCTCGTCACCGCCCGCCTTCACCAACGGGACCTCGGGACTCACCTCGTGCAGCCGGGCCGCCATCCCCGCACTCGGCTCGACCGCGGTCACCCGCGCACCCCGACCCGCCAGCAACCGCGTCGCGATCCCCGTACCCGCACCCACGTCCAGCACCACCGCACCCCGCAACCCCCGCCCGGACAACCGCTCCACCTCGTCGAACAGCGCATCCGGATACGACGGCCGAGCCGCGTCGTAGTGCCCCGCGACCGCACCGAAGGAGGCGGCCCGCTGCTGCCAGTCCGGGGCCGTCATGCCGGGGTCGCCGCGACGACGAGCTCCAGGACGTAGGGCTCGGTGACCGTGCCGTCCGGGAACTCGGCCAGCAGCGCGGCCCGCTCGGCGGTCAGCACCGGCTCCCGCTGCTCGGCCGGCAGTACGGCGAAGTACGACTTGGAGCGCATGTCGGTGATCACCGTGTCGACGTCGATCCGGCGTTCCCAGCGCAGGCGGGCGGTGCCCAGGCGCAGGTCGTAGGCGTTCAGCGGTTCGGTGACCACGTTCACCGCGCCGGAGTAGCGGTAGGTGGGCAGGGCGGCCTTCAGCCGGTCCTCCTGGGCCGCGACCCAGGGGGCCGCGCGGTCCTTGAGGTTCCACCACAGGGCCAGTGCGCCGCCGGGGCGCAGGACGCGGATCGCCTCCGGGACGGAGCGGTGCGGGTCGGTCCAGTGGAACGCCTGCGCATAGGTGACCAGGTCCACCGTTGAGTCGTGGAACGGCAGCTCGTCACCGCCCGCCTTCACCAACGGGACCTCGGGACTCACCTCGTGCAGCCGGGCCGCCATCCCCGCACTCGGCTCGACCGCGGTCACCCGCGCACCCCGACCCGCCAGCAACCGCGTCGCGATCCCCGTACCCGCACCCACGTCCAGCACCACCGCACCCCGCAACCCCCGCCCGGACAACCGCTCCACCTCGTCGAACAGCGCATCCGGATACGACGGCCGAGCCACGTCGTAGTGCCCCGCGACCGCACCGAAGGACTCCGCGTGCTCGCGATGCTGAAGATCCGTCACGTCCCGCCCCCGGTCTCGCGTGTGCCTGCGGTCAGCGTACGCGCGCCGGGGTGGCCAGGTGCAGACGGGTGAACGCCAGCGCCTCGGCGAGGTCGGCCTCGCGTTCGGCGGGGGACGTGGCGCGGCGGGTGTTGACCTCCAGCACCACGTGGCCGCCGAAGCCGGTCCGGGCGAGGCGCTCCAGCAGCTCGGCGCAGGGCTGCTTGCCGCGGCCCGGGATCAGGTGCTCGTCCTTGCCCGACCCGGAACCGTCGGCCAGGTGGACGTGGGCCAGCCGGTCACCCATCCGGTCGACCAACGCGAAGGTGTCGATCCGCGAGGTGGCGGCGTGCGAGAGGTCGATGGTGAAGTGCCGGTACTCCTCGTCGGTGACGTCCCAGCCGGGCGAGTAGGCCAGCACCTCACGGTCCCGGTAGCGCCACGGGTACATGTTCTCCACCGCGAACCGGACGTCGGTCTCGCCCGCCATCCGGCCGATGCCCTCGACGAACTCCCGGGCGTACTGGCGCTGCCAGCGGAACGGCGGGTGCACCACCACGGTGTCCGCGCCCAGCTTCTCGGCGGCGGCGCGGGCCCGGACCAGCTTGGTCCACGGGTCGGTCGTCCACACCCGCTGGGTGATCAGCAGGCAGGGGGCGTGCACCGCCAGGATCGGCATCCGGTGCTGGTCGGAGAGCCTGCGCAGGGCCTCGATGTCCTGGCTGACCGGGTCGTTCCAGACCATCACCTCGATGCCGTCGTAGCCGAGCTTGGCGGCCAGCTCGAAGGCGGTGGCGGTGGTCGCGGGGTAGACCGAGGCGGTGGAGAGCACCACCTTGGTGTCCGGGACGTGCAGCTCGGGGTGCGGCGGGAGCACCAGGCGGTCGGTGGTGCGCAGCAGGGGGGCGGGCTCGGGCGCCTTGCGGCGGGAGGGCTTCACGGCCTTGGCCCGTTTGGCGGTCTTGGCGGGCGCGCCGGTCTTGGCGGCCGCGCCGGTCTTGGCGCCTGCGGGGGGCTTGGCAGCTGTGCCGGGCTTGGCGGCCGTACCGCGTTTGGCGGCTGTGGCAGGCTCGGCGGCCTTGCCGGGCTCGATGGTCGTGGCCTTCCGCTGCCGGGTGGACTTGGCGGCCTTCGCGGCGGTCGCCGACTTCACCGCCTTGACCGCCTTGACCGCCTGGGCGACCTTGGCAACTTTGGCGGCCTTCGCAGCCTTGGCGGCCTTCGCACTCCTCGACTCCGGGCTCCCGGCTGCCTCCGCGGGCCGGTCCGCCCGGGAGTCGCTGTCCGGTTCGCCCTGCCCGGGCGCCGGTGTCCGCTTGGGCGCGGCGCTCGCCCTGGCCCGGCGCGGCCTGCCCGGCCGCGGCTGCCCGGCGTCCTCACCAGCAGCGCGGCCCGCCTGCGTACCGTCCTCGTCCGCTGGTTCCGCCACGGGAGACAGCGTAAGCGGCCCGGCAACCGAATGGGGCCCGGTCCCGCCCGGGTGTGGGCGTGCTCACCTCGTACCGCTCCGCCCGAAGGCGGCACGAGGCAGGGCGGCGGCGGGAAGCTCCGCCGGGCTGCCGGGCACGTCCCGCTCCGCTCCGCCTTGCGCCGAAGGGTTCACTGCGTGAGGGCGGGGCGGCGGTCGACCGGGCTGTCCATCGCGTCCAGGCGGCGCAGGATGATGCCCTCGCGCAGGGCCCAGGGGCAGATGTCGAGCCCGTCCAGGCCGAAGAGGTCCATGGCCGCGTCGGCGACCAGCGCACCGGCCAGCAGCTGCCGCGCCCGCCCCTCCGAGACGCCGGGGATCCGGGCGCGCTCGGCGACGGTCATCCCGGCCAGCCGGGGCACCCAGGCGGACAGACCGGATCTGGTGAGCCTTCGCTGCACCAGCGGCCCGTTGTCGGCGGGGGCGGCACCGGTCATCCGAGCCAGCTGCTTGAAGGTCTTGGAGGTGGCGACCGCGTGGTCCGGGGTGCCCAGCCGGGCGAACTCGCCGACCGCCTGGGCGATCTCGGCCCGGATCTGGCGCCGCAGCTCCCGTACGTCGTCCGGGTCGGCGATGTCCCCGGGGAGCTGGGCGGTCAGCCGACCGGCGCCGAGCGGGAGGGAGCAGGCGACGTCGGGCTGCTCGTCCAGGCCGCAGGCGATCTCCAGCGAACCGCCGCCGATGTCGAAGTTGAGCAGGCGCCCCGAGGACCAGCCGAACCAGCGGCGAACCGCGAGGAAGGTGAGCCGGGCCTCGTCCTGGCCGGACAGGACCCGCAGTTCCACCCCGGTCTCCTCGGCGACCCGGCGCAGCACGTCCTCGCCGTTGGCGGCCTCCCGGACGGCGGAGGTGGCGAAGGGCAGCATGTCCACCACGCCCTTGTCCTCGGCCACCCTTATCGAGGAGGCCACCATGCCGACCAGCTTGTCCACGCCGGCCTTGGTGATCGCACCCTCCGTGTCGAGCAGTTCGGCGAGGCGGAGCTCGGCCTTGTGGGAGTACGCGGGTAGCGGGGCAGCACCGGGGTGGGCGTCCACCACGAGGAAGTGGACGGTGTTGGAACCTACGTCGAGCACACCGAGTCGCATAGCCCTCAACGCTACGCGATACCCGCCCGCGGCCTGGCACGCATGCCCGGCCGACGACCGGGAGCAGGGCCTGACCGACAGTCAGGACGATGCCCGGCAGGAGCGGCGTGATCGACGGACCCCGGGTCGATCCTCCGCAACTGCGAATCCTGCAAGGCTAGTCCAGCGCTCGGGAGAGGCACTTTCCTCAAAGCCCGACCGGAGCGGAGAACGTCACCGTGCTCGGCGGCGGTCGCACCACGGCGGTCGGGCTCTGACCGCCGCCCGGCGACCGCCGACCGCCGTCACCGTCACAGGACTCCGTGCCAGAGCTGTTCCACCACAACCGACCACCAGTTCTCCGGGTCGGTGAACACCGTGCGGTCCATGGCGGCCAGGCCCCACTGGAGTTCGGCGACCACCGGGCCCGCCGCGTAGGGCGGGAGGCCGCTCAGCCGGGGCAGGAAGTCGGCGAGGAGGGCGAGGGAGCGGATGAAGGCGGTGAGGTCGGTGTTGCAGTGGCGCGCGCTCGCACTGTCGGGGTCGATCGCGCGGACCCGGCCCTGGGCGGAGTCCACGGTCATCAGCGCCCAGCCGTCGGTGCCGACGACGCGCTGCCCGAGCAGGTTCCGCCGGGCGGCCTCGGCGGCCCGCAGGCCGCGTCCGAGCTCGGCCAGGTGGTCGGCCGCATCGGGCAGCGCCGTCTGGGTCCGGGTGCCGTCCAGGACGCCGTCGGCCACCGGGCGGAGCAGGGTGAAGAAGCCCTCGACCGCCACCGGCAGGCCGATGTCGATCAGCGGCACGGCCGTCGAGTCCGGCAGATCGGCCGCCAGCACCTCCTCGGCCTCGAAGCGCTGGACCCCCTCGGCTCCGAACCGCTCCACGAGCCTGGCGGCGAGCGCCTGCGCGCTCTCCGGGAGCGCGGGCGGCACGGCGGCCGGGAAGGGCATCCGGTTGGGCCTGGGCGCGGCCGGCCGCCCGTCGGGCCCGTCGGCCGGGATCCGGGCGGCCGACTCCCGTACCGCCTCCGCCCGGTGGTCGAAGTGCGGCCCGTAGCGCAGCTCGTGGCTGAACCGCGCGGACGGCAGCTCCTCGGCGAGCGCCTGCGCGACGTACCCGCCGGGCAGCATGGCGAGGCTCAGATCGGTGTGGACCGACACCACGTCCTCCGCGCGGACGCCCTGTTGCTCAAGCTGCCGCCAGGCGCGCAGCGCGGGGTGTGGACGGCCCGCGACCGAGTGCATGACCAGGGTCTGCGACTCGCCGTGCTCGTCGCGCCAGGTCACCTCGGCGCGCACCCCGGGGCCGGTGACGGGCGGCAGCGCGGGCTCGTACTGGCCGGCGCCCAGCTTGTCGCGGTAGAGCCGGATCACCTCGGTGACCGGGACGGACGGCCAGACGCTCAGCTCGCCCGTCGCGCGGTCCACCACCGCGCAGGCCGCGCCGATCTCCTCGGGTGCCCGGCGCGCACCGGTCAGCGGATCCACCTGCACGGGGGCGGGCGCGGGCCAGAGCACCCAGCCGAGGTCGAACTCGAAGGACTGGACCGGGCGGGCCGCCTCCTGCGGCAGATCGCCGTTGATCCAGCGGTGGGCGGCGTCGATCGCCTGTTCGCGGGTGGTCATCGCTTGGCGCTCCTCGCGCTGGTGCCTGCGGGGGCTCGGTGGATGGTCAGCCGCGAGCGCGGCGGCGCGGGCTGCTCCGGGACGGCGGGCTCCTGCTCGGCCTGCGGGGCGGGCACGGGATCCGGTGCGGCCTCGGGTTCCGGCTTCGGTTCCGGGGCCGCGAGCTGGATGTCCGACAGGTCGAGCGGGCGGCAGTCGCCGTCCACCGCGATCGCCCACAGGCCGTGCTCCGCGCCGTAGAGCGGGGCGGCCGACCGGCGGCCGGTCTGGTGGTCCAGGTAGCTGAGCGTGCCCTCGCACACGGCGGCGTTCCAGGTGTGCGACCGGCCGAACTCGTCCATGGTGAGCAGCACCGCCTGCGCGCCGTGCCCGGTGCGAAGCAGCACCTCGGCCAGCCGCCGGTGCGCCTGCTCGCCGTCGCCCAGGTCGCGGAACTGGGTGCCGAGTTCGCGTTCGGCCCGGTCACGGCCGCCGCGCTCCCCGGCCGGGCCGTCCGGCAGCCGCGGGGCGCCGCAGGTGGGGTGCCCGGCGTAGCTGTCCAGGCCGGAGAGTGAGAGCTCGACGCAGTTGTTGGCCCGGCCCTGCTCGCGGTAGCCGCCGCCGTTGAGCACCTCGGTCCAGGTCCCGCGACGCGGGTCGGAATGCGGTACGGCGAAGCCCTCCGGCGTTACGGGGAACCGGAGTTCGGCCTCGGCCTGGTGCGCGGGGTCGACCGGGCCGAGACCGCCGGGGACGCCGTACGGGCGGCTGTCGGCGATGGTGCGCACCTGCTCGAGCTCGCCCTGCGGCGGCACACCCTGGCGGCGTCCGGCCCGGACCAGCAGGAAGGCGGCGCCGAGCTCGCCGGCGGGTACGGCGCTCCAGGCGGACGTCCCGTGTGCGTCGGTGGGCAGCAGCTGGTCGGGACGGACGCGGAAGTCGGCGACCGGGCCGAGGGACGACCGCAGTGGCGCGGGTACGCCCGGGTTCGCGCCGAGGCCCGCGGCCGGCAGGGGGGTGCCGACGGGCATCCGGGGCACCGCCGCGCCGGATCGGCCGTCCTGCGGAGTGATGCCCACGCCGACGCCGATCGCACCGCCGACCGGCTGGCCGGCCGCACCCGGCGCGCCCGCGCCGATCGGACCGCCCACCGGACCTCCGGGCGCGCCGGGGATGCCGGGGGTGCCGGGGGTGCCGGGGGTGCCGGACACCCCGGGGGTACCGCCGACCGGGCCGGTGACGACCGGGCCACCGCCGATCGACCCGCCGATCGACCCGCCGACCGGGCCGCCCACCGGGCCGCTGGCCGCCGGACCGCCGCCCACCGGACCGGTGACCACCGGTACGCCGGTCGAGCCGCCGACCGGAGCTCCGCCGACCGGCCCGTAGCCGCCGGTGGCCGGTATCGACGGCACGGATCCGCCCGACGGGTCGGGACGCCAGCCGCCGCCGGAGGAGCCGCTGCCCGCCGACGGCACGTCGCCGCCACCGGAGCCGTAGCCCGAGCCGTAGCCGGACCCGGATCCCGAGCCCGGGCCGGACCCGCCCGAGGAGCCGTAGTCCGAGCCCGTCTGCGGCGGCTCGACGAAAACGGAGTCGGTCTGCAGCGAAACCGGCCCGGTCCGCAGCGAAGTGTGGTGCGTGACCGGCGGGTTGCCGTAGTCGGAGTAGTCCGCGGAGTCGTAGCCGCCCTGGCCGCCGCCGTCCTCGAACGGGTCCTGCCGGTGCCGGTACCCGCCGCCGCCCGTACCGGAGTGCCCCGACGAGCCCGCGTAGGAGGAACCGCCCCCGTAGCCGTCGGAGCCGTCGCCCGCTCCCGAGCCGTAGCCGTCCCCGTCGCCGAGCCCGACCTGAACTCCTGTACCGGCCGGTGCGGTTCGCAGTCCGGTGCCGGCCGCCGTCGACCGCTCGCTCACGTCGGCGTCGGCGTCGGCCGAGAGATCGGTCGGCAGCCCCGCCGTCTGCACGCCGGCCCGCAGCCCGAGCTTCTGGTCCGGCCCCGGCAACTGCTGCCCCTCCGGGCCGAGCACCACCGGACGGCCGTCCGTGCCGACCAGCGGCGCGCCGTTCTCGTCGAGCGCCACCGACAGCTTGCTGTCACCGAGCCGGCCGTCGACGCCGACCGTGACAGGGTTGCCCCGGGCATCGGTGAGCGGCTTGCCGTCCACCCCGACGGCCACGCCGACCAGCGGCTTGCCGTCCGTACCGAGGACCTCGACCTTGCCGTCGGCGTCGACCACCGGCTTGCCGTCCGGGCCGACCGGGACGGTGACGCCGTCGACCCCGGCCACCAGCTTGCCGTTCTGGTCGCGGAGCAGCGGGTGTCCCTCGTCGTCCGTGATCAGCCGGCCGTGCGAGTCCACGGCGGCGCTCAGCGCACGGACGCCGCCGACCGCCGCCGACCCGGCGGCCGCGCCCGCCAACGGGCCGGTCGACTGCCCGCCGATCCCGGCCCTGGCGCTCAGCGCGATCGCATCGTCCGAGCCGCCGCGCGCCTTGCCGTTCGCGCCGGCCAGGCGCTCCAGCGCGATCACCGCGGGCTCCTGCAGCGCGGTCTGCAGGCCGTGCTTCATGGCGCGGCCCAGTTCCTCCAGCAACTCGCCGATCTTGATCTTGGCGGCCACGAGGTCGACCGCCTCGCCGGCCTCGGCGACGACGGTGTCGACCGCCTTGGTGACGGCGCCGGCCAGTCCGCCGCCGTGCTCCGCCTTCGCCTTGGCCTCGGCGGCCTCGGCCGCCTTGAGCTTCTCGGCCAGTTCGGTGAGTTCGGCGACCATCGCCGACTTGCAGGTGTCGGTGGCCTCGGCGGCGCCGTCGAAGGCCTTGGCGACCAGTTCGGCGGCGCCGGTCGCATCGTCCAGATAACCGCGGCCGCCGCCCGAGAAGTCGGTCCAGTGCCGGCCGAAGGCCTCCATCGCGGGCCCCGAGTTCTCCTCGGTGACCCGCTGCGCGGACTCCCGGCCCCGGCGGCTCAGCTGCTCGGCCTCGGTGCCGAACTCCCGCCACAGCGAGGCGGCGCGGCGCAGGCCGTCCTCGTCGGCCTCGGGCCAGTGGTGGCCGACCTTGGCCAGGACCGGAACCAGTTCCTCGGGCAACTTCCGGGACACGCGGTCCCCCCTTCGCGCTCTACGGATTGAACGCCGTCGCGGTTCCGACGCCGCGGGCGGTCCGCCCGCCCGGGACGGGGCCGCGCCCGGCGGCCGGTACGGCATGAAGCTCGGTCCGCCCACCGGCGGATGCCCCCCTCGGGGACTCAGACCACCTGCCGCCCCGCAGCGGTTCCGCCGGGGTGCTGCCGGTTGAAGTCGGCCGCGATGTCCTGCTCGGTCTGGCTCGCCTGGTCCGCCATGGTGTGCAGTCCGGCGCCGATCCCGGCCAGCCGGTCGGCCAGGCCGTTCAGACCGGCCAGCACTCCGTGCTGCGCCTCGTCGTACTCCTGGCCGAAGCCCGAGCCCGGGTCGTCCTTGCCCCAAGGACTGCCGAGCCCTGCCATGCCCTGCTCCAGCGCCAGCGCGGCCCGGGCGAAATCGTTGGAGAGCTGCTCGAACTCCCGCCCCTCGCCGTGCACTTCCCACGGTTTGATCCGGAACTGGTCCGATCCACCCGCTGCCATCGCCGTTCCCCCGTCCTGCCAGGTCCACCGAAACCGTCGCGCCGACCGCCCCGTACATGCCCAGCGGCGCCGCCATCCTAGGGCCCGGATCGGAACCCTCCGCAGCGCCTCTGGACGTTTCTCACCTCAACTTCACACCCCCGCACGGGCCACGCCCCTTGCCGGGCGGAGGCCATACCCTTGCTGAGTGGCAGCAGAAACTCCCAAGAGCACCAAGAAGACCAAGCACCCCGCCGGCGGCGGCGAGGCCAAGACCAAGGACGCCAAGCTCGCCAGGTCCGCGACGCCGGTCGACCTCCCGATGCCGACCGTGGGCCCGGCGCTCGAGGTCGGGCTCGACTTCCCGCGCGCCTGGGTCGAGTTCGCCGACCCGGCCGACGACGAGCAGGTCTTCCGCTGCGACCTGACCTGGCTGACCTCCCGCTGGACCTGCATCTTCGGCAAGGGCTGCCAGGGCATCCGCGAGGGCCGGGGCGAGTCCGACGGCTGCTGCACGCTCGGCGCCCACTACTCGGACGAGGACGACGAGAAGCGGATCGCCGAACACGCGGCCCGGCTCACGCCCGAGACCTGGCAGCTGTACGAGCACGGCACCGACGCCAAGGGCCGGATCAAGCTCGACGGCGGCATCACCATGCTCGACGAGGACGGCGACCGCCAGACCCGCCGGGTGGACGGCGCCTGCATCTTCCTCAACCGCCCGGGCTTCCCCGGCGGCCACGGCTGCGCCCTGCACACCCTCGCCCTGCAGGAGGGCAAGGAGCCGCTGGAGACCAAGCCGGACGTCTGCTGGCAGCTGCCCGTCCGCCGCACCTACGACTGGATCGACCGCCCGGACGACACCCGCTACCTCCAGGTCACCATCGGCGAGTACGACCGCCGTGGCTGGGGCCCGGGCGGCCACGACCTGCACTGGTGGTGCACCAGCAGCCCCGACGCCCACACCGGCGCCGACCCGGTCTACATCAGCTACCGCCCCGAGCTCACCGAGCTGATGGGCCCGGCCGGCTACGCGGTCCTCGCCGACCTCTGCGAACAGCGCATCGCCGCCAAGGGCCACCGGAAGTTCGCGCCCCACCCGGCGGACCCGCGGCCCAAGGGCAAGCGGGGGTAGCTCCTCAAGGGACTTCCGCCTGCGTCGGACCGCGAAAGCCGGCGTCCCGGGGTGGATTCCGGCTGCCCACGGCACGGCCCCGGCCGCCCGCCCGGTACGGGCTGGCGGCCGGGGCCGTGAGCGGATTCGAGCCGCTACTTGTCGATGTCGCCGACCACGAAGAACATCGAGCCCAGGATCGCCACCATGTCCGCCACCAGCGTCCCCGGCAGCAGCTCGGTGAGCGCCTGGATGTTGTTGTAGGAGGCCGACCGCAGCTTGAGCCGCCAGGGCGTCTTCTCGCCGCGCGACACCAGGTAGTACCCGTTGATCCCGAGCGGGTTCTCGGTCCACGCGTACGTGGTCCCCTCCGGCGCCTTGAGCACCTTGGGCAGTCGCAGGTTGACCGGCCCCGGGGCGAACTGCGCGAGCCGGTCGAGGCAGGCCTCGGCGAGCTCCAGCGAGTTGGCGGTCTGCTCCAGCAGGCACTCGAAGCGCGCCAGGCAGTCGCCCTCCTCCCGGGTGACCACGGTGAGCACGTCCTGCAGCTCGCCGTACGCGAGGTAGGGCTCGTCCCGCCGCAGGTCGAAGTCGACCCCGCTGGCCCGCGCGATCGGTCCGCTGACCCCGTACGCGTGGACGTGCTCGCGCGAGAGCGCGCCGACCCCGGCGGTACGGCCGCGGAAGATCTCGTTGCCGAGCACCAGGTCCTCGAAGACCGTCAGCTGCGAGCGGACCGTCGCGACCGCCGCGCGCACCCGCCCCAGCCACCCGGCCGGCAGGTCCTCCTTCAGGCCGCCGACCCGGTTGAACATGTAGTGCATCCGGCCGCCGCTGGCCTCCTCCAGCACGTGCTGGAGCTCCTCGCGGCCGTGGAAGGCGTGGAAGATCGGGGTGATGCCGCCGAGTTCCAGCGGGTACGAGCCGAGGAACATCAGGTGGTTGAGGACCCGGTTGAGCTCGGCGAGCAGGGTGCGGATCCACACCGCCCGCTCTGGGACCTCCATGCCGAGCATCCGCTCGACGGCGAGCACCACACCCAGCTCGTTGGAGAAGGCGGAGAGCCAGTCGTGCCGGTTGGCCAGCATGATGATCTGCCGGTAGTCCCGGGCCTCGAAGAGCTTCTCCGCGCCCCGGTGCATGTAGCCGATGATCGGCTCGGCGGAGACGATCCGCTCACCGTCCAGCACCAGCTTCAGGCGCAGCACACCGTGGGTGGACGGGTGCTGCGGGCCGATGTTGAGCACCATGTCGCTGGTGCCCAGCTCGCCCGTGAGCTCTTGCGCGCCTGCGCCGATGCCGACCGTGGTCTCCCTCATGGCACAGAGGCTACCTAGTCCGCCAGGTACCCAGGCCCGCCAGGCCCGACGGTTCCGGCATCCGGACGGCCTGGACCAGCCAGCCGAAGCCGCCCAGGCCGGCGGGGTCGGTGAGTTCGGCGGCCTCCCCCGCGCGGCCCAGGGCGCGCAGGTACTCCGCCGGGTCGCTCGCGGCGAGCGAGAGCGGCGGGCGGGTGCCGCTGACACCGAGGGCCCGCAAGGCATCCCGCTGCGTCGTCCACAGGCTGTGGAGACCGGGCACCGCAGCCGAGTCCAGGGCCACGTGCGCGGTGATGTCGCAGGAGCCGTCGGGCACCGGCGGCACCTCGCGGCCCGCCCGGAAGCCGGTCAGCGTACCGAACGGCGGCCGCCCGGCCCGGGCGTGCGCGTAGTCCACGGCGACCGCGAGCCCGCTCGACAGCGCGCCGACCGCCGCTGCCCAGGCCGCGTCCCGGCCGGTGCCCAGCTCCACCCGCTCGCCGGGCTCCCCGGCCGGCCACCAGTCGGCCGCCCAACGGGCGTCGGCCTCGTCCAGCTCCCCGCCCAGGCGCTCCTCGCCGTCCGGCGCGACCTCGACGTAGCGCAGCACCCCGTGCTCGTCCACCTCGGCGACGTCCAGCGGCACGTTGTCCAGCCACTCGTTGGCGAACAGCAGGCCGCTGACGCCCTGCGGCACCCGGTCCGTCCACACCACCGACCCGGGCAGCCCGGCGGGCCGGTCGGCGAGCTCCACCGCGTACGGACGCAGCCGTCCGGCCAGCGCCGGTTCGACGGCCGCGAGCACTCCGGTGAGCAGTTCGCCGCGCCCGGCCCCGACGTCGATCAGGGCCAGCTCCGCCGGACGGCGGAGGGCCTCGTCCACCTCCTGGAGAAGGCGGGCGACCGCCCCGGCATACCGAGGCGATGCGTGCACGGAGGTCCTGAAGTGCCCGGCCGGGCCCTCCGGCCTGCGGTAGAAGCCGCCGCTCTCGCCGTAGAGGGCCCGGTCCATGGCGGGCCGCCACCGCATCCAACTCATGTGGGGGACGTTACCGCCGGTAGGGGGCATCTCCACCCTGCGGAGTAGACAGGATCGCTCCTACGGCTGACCTGAGCAGGTGGACCCGCTGCCTAGGCTGGAGACGTGCATCGACTCAACGCCTGGCTCCGACGACACCCGATGGCGGTGGACTCCGTCTGGGCGCTGCCGGTCTTCCTCATCGGCCTGCTCTCGGCCGTCGAGCAGGCTCGGACGGCGGGCGGCGTGCTGATGGCCGTGCTGCTCCCGCTGCTGATGGTCTTCCGGCGGAGCCGTCCGAACCTCACCACCGTCACCGCCGTCGCCCTCGGGCTGATCCAGGTCGCGCTCGACATCCCGCCGAACGCCTCCAGCGTCGCGTACCTGGTCTTCGCCTACACCGGCGCGGCCTTCGGCACCGAGTGGATCTCGCGCCTGGCGCTGACCGGCGGGGTGCTGGCCGGGCCGCTGACGCTCTGGCGGTTCGACCAGGGCCCGCACGAGGTCCTCAACTGGCTTCGGGTGATCTTCCTCGCCGGGCTGATGGCCACCCCCTTCATCCTCTGCTGGGCCTGGGGCCGGCTGACCAGGGTCCGGCGCGCCTACCTGATCGAGCTGGAGGACCGGGCCGCCCGGCTGGAGCGCGAGCGGGACGCCCAGGCCAAGGTCGCGGTCGCCGCCGAACGCGCCCGGATCGCCCGCGAGCTGCACGACGTGGTCGCCCACAACGTCTCGGTGATGATCGTCCAGGCCGACGGCGCCGCGTACGTCCTGGACCACTCGCCGGAGCAGGCCAAGGAGGCGCTGGGCACCATCGCCAGCACCGGACGGCAGGCCCTGGTCGAGATGCGCCGCCTGCTCGGCGTGCTGCGCACCTCCGACACGGCGGAGGAGTACGTGCCGCAGCCCGGCGTGGAGGAGCTGCCGGAGCTGCTGGAGCAGGTGCGCACCGCCGGTCTGCCGGTCGAGTACACCCGCACCGGCGAGCCCACCGACCTGCCGCGCGGCGTCGAGCTCACGGTCTACCGGATCGTCCAGGAGGCGCTGACCAACGTCCGCAAGCACGGCGGCCCCGACGCCCGGGCCAAGGTCGCGATGGACTTCCGCGACCACGACCTGGAGGTGCTGATCGAGGACGACGGCCGCGGCACCACCGCCGAGCAGCTGGCCGCCGGCGGAGCCGACGGACAGGGCCACGGTCTGATCGGCATGCGCGAACGGGTCGGCATGGTCAGCGGCAGTCTCGACATCGGCCCCCGCCCCGGCGGCGGCTTCCGGATCCGGGCGGTACTCCCGCTCAGGACCGCCAAGTAACGTCCTCGCACCGGACCCCCGGCCCGCTGGACCCCCGACCACGGCGACAACAGGAGTGACATTGACCATCCGGGTGATGCTGGTGGACGACCAGGAGCTGCTCCGCACGGGCTTCCGGATGATCCTGCAGTCCCAGGGCGACATCGAGATCGCCGCCGAGGCGGGCGACGGCCAGCAGGCCCTGGCGATCCTGGAGACCACACCGGTCGACGTGATCCTGATGGACGTCCGGATGCCCCGGCTGGACGGCGTCCAGGCCACCCGCCGGATCTGCCTCGACGCCGACGGCACCCCGCTGCCGGGTGCGCCGCACGTGCTCATCCTGACCACCTTCGACCTGGACGAGTACGCCTTCGCCGCGCTCAAGGCCGGGGCGAGCGGGTTCCTGCTCAAGGACGTGCCGCCGACCGAGCTGGTCGCGGCGATCCGGGCGGTGTACGGCGGGGACGCGGTCGTCGCGCCGACCACCACCCGCCGCATGATCGACCGTTTCGCGGAGGTCCTGCCCAACCCGCGGACCGCACCCGGCGCGACCGTGCTGGCCCCGCTCACCGACCGCGAACGCGAGGTCTTCCTGCTGGTCGCCCAGGGCCTGTCCAACGGCGAGATCGCCGCCAGGCTGATCCTCTCCGAGGCCACCGTCAAGACCCACGTCGGCCGCATCCTCGCCAAGCTCAGCCTCCGCGACCGCGTCCAGGCCGTCGTCCTCGCCTACGAGGCCGGCCTCATCCGCGCGGGCTCCACCGACTGACCGGGCGGCCCCGGGGCCGGGGCCGCCGTCCCTGAAGGGTTCCCCGGGAGCCGCCCGTAGAATGGGTCGGTACGTCTGGTACCCACGGAGGACCGGAACGGAGAGTTAGGACGAAGGCCGAGCCGTGAGCACGTCCGACCACGCAGACTTCGGTGTTCTGACCGACCCCTTCGGCGACCCTTCCGACCCCGGCAACCGCCCTGCGCGGCTGGCCGTCGGCGTGGTCGGCACCGGCCGCGTGGGCCCGGCCCTGGGGGCCGCCCTGCAGCTGGCCGGCCACCGGGTGGTGGCGGCCTCGGGGGTGTCGACGGCGTCCAGGCGGCGCGCCGAGGCCATGCTGCCCGGCGTACGGCTGGTGAGCCCCCCTCAGGTGATGGCCGCCGCCGACCTGGTGCTGCTGACCGTCCCTGACGACGCACTGGCCGAGCTGGTGGCCGGCCTGGCCGCGACCGGCGCGGTACGTCCCGGGCAGATAGTCGTCCACACCTCGGGGGCGCACGGTGTCGCGGTGCTGGAGCCCGCGACCAGAGCCGGCGCGCTGCCCCTGGCGCTGCACCCGGCGATGACCTTCACCGGCACCTCCGTCGACCTGGACCGCCTGGCCGGCTGCCCGTTCGGGGTGACCGCGCCCGAGGAGCTGCGGCCGGTGGCGGAGGCCCTGGTGGTGGAGATGGGTGGCGAGCCGTCCTGGATCCCCGAGGAGGTCCGCCCGCTCTACCACACGGCACTGGCACACGGGGCGAACCACCTGGTCACCCTGGTCGCGCAGGCCCTGGAGCTGCTGCACACGGCGGGTGTCGCCGCTCCCGGGCAGATGCTGGGCCCGCTGCTGGGCGCGGCACTCGACAACGCACTGCGCTCCGGCGACGCGGCCCTCACCGGCCCGGTCGCCCGGGGCGACACGGGCACGGTGAACCGGCACCTGGGCCAGCTCCGCACCGCCGCCCCGGACATCGAGCAGGCGTACCGCGCGATGGCCCGGGCCACGGCGCAGCGGGCGGTCCGCAACGGTTCACTCAAGGAAGAAGCGGCGGCGGCGCTGCTGGACGTACTGAACGAGGAGACACACTGATGGCGGGCAAGTACCAGCGAGGCAAGCAGCAGGCCAAGGCCCCGAAGGCCCGCAAGGTGGAGCTGACCCACACGGTGGCCGACTTCGAGGCCGCGTTCTGGCCGGACGAGCAGCCGGTGGACAACGCCGTGGTGATGACCATGGGCGCGCTCCACGAGGGCCACGCCTCGCTGATCCGGGCGGCCCGCAAGCAGGTCGGCCACGACGGCCGGGTCGCGGTGACGGTCTTCGTGAACCCGCTGCAGTTCGGCGCGGGCGAGGACCTGGACCGCTACCCGCGCACGCTGGCCGAGGACGTGAAGCTGGCCGAGGCCAACGGCGCCGACGTGGTCTTCGCCCCGTCGATGGAGGAGGTCTACCCGAACGGCGAGCCGCAGGTGCGCCTGAGCGCGGGTCCGATGGGCGAGGGCTTCGAGGGCACCTCCCGCCCCGGGCACTTCGACGGTGTGCTGACCGTGGTGGCCAAGCTGCTGCACATCACCGACCCGGACTTCGCCTTCTTCGGCGAGAAGGACGCCCAGCAGCTGGCGATCGTCCGGCGGATGGTCGCCGACCTGGACTTCGACGTCGAGGTCATCGGCGTGCCGACCCTGCGCGAGGAGGACGGCCTGGCCATGTCCTCCCGCAACCGCTACCTCTCCGAGACCGAGCGCACCCAGGCGCTCGCCCTCTCCCGGGCGCTGTTCGCCGGCCGTGACGCGGCCGCGAAGGGCCCGAAGGCGGTGCGCGAGGCGGCGGCCGCCGTCCTCGACGGCGCCGACGGCGTCACCCTTGACTACCTCGCCCTGATCGACCCGGACGCCTTCACCGAGGCCCCGGACGACTTTCAGGGCGAGGCTGTGCTGGCCGTCGCCGCGAAGGTGGGCTCGACCCGCCTGATCGACAACGTCCACCTCATCTGCCGCTAGGCGGATGGGCTGCCGGCACGGAACCGTCCGGTAACGGACTGCCCGGTTATCGAAGCAACCACTGGCATGCACTCACCTCTGGAGGCGTGACCCCATGCTCCGCACCATGCTCAAGTCGAAGATCCACCGCGCCACCGTCACCCAGGCCGACCTGCACTACGTCGGTTCGGTGACGGTCGACGAGGACCTGCTCGACGCCGCCGACCTGCTCCCCGGCGAGCTGGTCCACATCGTGGACATCAACAACGGCGCCCGCCTGGAGACGTACACCATCGCGGGCCCGCGCGGCTCGGGCGTGATCGGCATCAACGGCGCCGCGGCCCGCCTGGTCCACCCGGGCGACCTGGTGATCCTGATCGCCTACGGGCAGATGGAGACCGCCGAGGCCAAGGCCTACCAGCCCAAGGTCGTCTTCGTGGACGGCGACAACAAGATCACCGGTTTCGGCTCGGACGCCGCCGAGGCCCCGGAGGGCTCCGGCCTGGTCCGCGGCGACCTGGGGGCACCCCCGGCCGCCAGGGCCGAGGGCGCGTACGGTGGGGCCGACCGCGCGGCCGCCGCGCACTGAAGGAGCAACTGTTCGCCATGCCCGTCTCTCATCGTCTGACCGCCCCCGCTCCCGGCTGGACCTCGACCACCGACGTCGTCGTGGTCGGCTCGGGCGTGGCCGGGCTGACCGTCGCGCTCAACGTCCGGAAGGCCGGCCTGCGGGCCACGGTGGTCACCAAGGCGATGCTGGACGACGGATCCACGCGCTGGGCCCAGGGCGGCATAGCCGCCGCCCTGGGCGAGGGCGACACCCCCGAGCAGCACCTGGACGACACCCTGGTCGCCGGTGCCGGGCTCTGCGACACCGAGGCCGTGCGCACCCTGGTCACCGAGGGCCCGGACGCGGTCCGCCGGCTGATCGGGGTCGGCGCGGCATTCGACCTGGACGCCGAGGGCGGGATCCTGCTGACCCGCGAGGGCGGCCACCACCGCCGCCGGATCGCGCACGCGGGCGGCGACGCCACCGGCGCGGAGATCTCCCGTGCGCTGGTGGCGGCCGTGCGTGACGACCCGGGCATCGAGCTGATCCAGCACGCGCTGGTGCTCGACCTGCTCACCGACTCCGAGGGCCGCGCGGCCGGGCTGACCCTGCACGTGATGGGCGAGGGCCGGCTGGACGGCGTCGGTGCGATCAAGGCCCGCGCGGTGGTGCTGGCCACCGGCGGCATGGGCCAGGTCTTCTCGGCCACCACCAACCCGGCGGTCTCCACCGGCGACGGCGTCGCGCTGGCGCTGCGCGCCGGGGCCGAGGTGACCGACCTGGAGTTCGTCCAGTTCCACCCGACCGTGCTCTGGCTCGGCCCGGAGGCCGAGGGCCAGCAGCCGCTGGTCTCCGAGGCGGTCCGGGGCGAGGGCGCGTACCTGGTGGACGCGGACGGCAACCGCTTCATGGTCGGGCAGCACGAGCTGAACGAGCTCGCGCCGCGGGACATCGTCGCCAAGGCGATCACCCGGCAGATGCAGCTCAAGGGCACCGAGCACATGTACCTGGACGGGCGGCACTTCGGCGCCGAGATGTGGGAGACCCGTTTCCCGACCATCCTGGCCTCCTGCCGCACGCACGGCATCGACCCGGTGACCGAGCTGATCCCGGTCGCCCCGGCCGCCCACTACGCCTCCGGCGGCGTCCGCACCGACCTGCGCGGCCGGACCACCGTGCCCGGCCTGTACGCCTGCGGCGAGGTCGCCTGCACCGGGGTGCACGGCGCCAACCGGCTGGCCTCCAACTCGCTGCTCGAAGGCCTGGTCTTCGCCGAGCGGATCGCCGCCGACCTCGACGAGCTGCACCGCGCGGGCGAACTGCCCGAGCGGACGGTGGACGTGGCAGCCGCCCGGGCGGCGCACGCCGTACCGCTGCCGGCGCCCGAGGCGCGAGCCGAGATCCAGCGGCTGATGTCGCGCGGCGCGGGCGTGCTGCGCTCGGCCGAGTCGATGGCCAAGGCCGCCACCGGACTGGCCGGGCTCGCCGAGCAGGCACGGGCGCACGTCGCCGAGGACAAGCCGGCCGACCCCCGGGTGGAGACCTGGGAGGCCGCCAACCTGCACCTGGTGGCCTCGGCGCTGGTGGCGGCCGCCGCACGGCGCGAGGAGACCAGGGGCTGCCACTGGCGCGAGGACTTCCCCGAGCGCGACGACGCCGCCTGGCAGCGCCACCTGGTCACCACCCTCACCCCCGAAACCGGAACCCCCGTCGCCGCTTCGGCCGACCGGTAACCGCGCCGGGCCCGGCCGCTCGAGCGACCGGGCCCGGCGGCACCGGCCGAAGCGCAACCCAGCACGTCCGGTTGGAACGTCCAGCCCGAGACTCCCGGCGCCGCCGGGGTACGCAAGGAGCAACTGATGACCCACTCCCACGAGGAACTCCCGCTGGCCTCCTCCGGCGGCTGCGGCGACGGCTGCGCCTGCGGGGACGGCGAGGCGTACGAGACCGGGCTCGACCCGGCGCTGGCCGAGCTGCTCGAGGCGGCCGGCCTGGACCCGGTCGAGATCGAGGACATCGCCACCCTGGCCCTGGCCGAGGACCTGGCCGGCGGCGAGGACGTGACCTCGGTCGCGACCGTCCCGGCGGACGCCGTCGCCACCGCCGACTTCACCGCCCGCCAGGCTGGTGTGGTGGCGGGTCTTCGGGTCGCCGAGGCCGTGCTCTCGCTGGTCTGCGAGGAGGAGTTCGAGGTCGAGCGGCACGTCGAGGACGGCGCCCGGGTCGAGGCCGGCCAGGTGCTCCTCTCGGTCCGCAGCCGTACCCGCGACCTGCTGACCGCCGAGCGCAGCGCGCTCAACCTGCTCTGCCACCTGTCCGGTATCGCCACCGCGACCCGCGCCTGGGCGGACGCCCTCGCGGGCACCGGCGCCACCGTCCGGGACACCCGTAAGACCACGCCGGGCCTGCGCTCGCTGGAGAAGTTCGCGGTCCGCTGCGGCGGCGGCGCCAACCACCGGATGGCGCTCTCGGACGCCGCGCTGGTGAAGGACAACCACGTGGTGGCCGCGGGCGGAGTGGCCGAGGCGTTCCGCGCGGTGCGCGCGGCGTACCCCGAGCTGCCGGTCGAGGTCGAGGTGGACACCCTGGAGCAGATCCCGCCGGTGCTGGAGGCCGGGGCGGACCTGATCCTGCTGGACAACTTCTCGGTCGACCAGCTGAAGGAGGCCGTCGCACTGGTGGCGGGACGGGCCAGGCTGGAGGCTTCCGGCGGCCTGACTCTGGCCACCGCGCGCGAGGTCGCCGAAACTGGTGTCGACTACCTCGCCGTCGGGGCTCTGACGCACTCCTCGCCGATCCTGGACATCGGCCTGGACCTCCGCGCCTGATCCCCCTTTCCTCACAGAAAGCGCCTCATGCTCCTCACCATCGACGTCGGCAACACCCAGACCACGCTCGGCCTGTTCGACGGTGAGGAGATCGTCGAGCACTGGCGGATCTCCACCGATCCGCGCCGCACGGCGGACGAACTGGCCGTGCTGATGCAGGGCCTGATGGGCTCGCACCCCATCGTCGAGGCCGCTGACCGGGTGGAGGGCCTGGCGATCTGCTCCTCGGTGCCCGCCGTGCTCCACGAGCTCCGCGAGGTGACCCGCCGCTACTACGGCGACGTCCCCGCGGTGATCGTGGAGCCGGGGGTGAAGACCGGGGTGCACGTCCTGATGGACAACCCCAAGGAGGTCGGCGCCGACCGGATCGTCAACGCGCTGGCCGCCAACCACCTGTACGGCGGGCCGTGCATCGTGGTGGACTTCGGCACCGCCACCACCTTCGACGCCATCAACGAGCGCGGCGACTACGTCGGCGGCGCGATCGCCCCCGGCATCGAGATCTCGGTGGAGGCCCTCGGTGTCCGGGGCGCCCAGCTGCGCAAGATCGAGCTGGCCCGCCCCCGCAACGTGATCGGCAAGAACACCGTCGAGGGCATGCAGTCCGGCATCCTGTACGGCTTCGCGGGCCAGGTGGACGGCCTGGTCGAGCGGATGGCCAAGGAGCTCGCCAAGGACCCCGAGGACGTCCAGGTGATCGCCACCGGCGGGCTCGCCCCGCTGGTCCTCGGCGAGGCCACCGCGATCGACGTGCACGAGCCCTGGCTCACCCTGATCGGCCTGCGCCTGGTCTACGACCGCAACCGGCCCAGCTGACCGCCGAGTTGGCGCGACGGCACGACCTCGGCCCGCCGGTCCGGCGGCGCCGCGGTGCGACCCCGCACCGGCAGGCCGGCGTGCCGATCACGTGTCAGATGAGCACCAGATAGGCCAATCGGTACAGACACGACATCAATCGTCATAAATCAGACGTACGCCACGTAATGTCAAGCCATGCCTACGCCACACGGGTCGCGCGGCGGCATGGCCTTCAGCGCCGATGAAGTCCGCGTGCTGCGCCGCGCCCTCGCCCAAGCCCTCCACCCGGCCCACTCGCCGCACCCGACCCCGCTCGGGGAACTGTGGGCCGAGGACGTCCAGGAGGCACTGCGCCTCGCCGAAGCGGTCGACGAGGCGGTCAGGGAGGGCGGCAGGCTACGCGCCTTCCTGCTGGCCGATCTGGCCCGCTACCGCGCCGCACTCCCCGGCAGTGCCTCCGGCTACCTGGAACGCCTGGAGGGGGCCGTCTGCGACGGCTACCTCCCGACTCCCGAGGACCTGACCGCCCTGCGCTCGCTCTCCCGGCTGCCCTGCGGCAGCGCCGAACGCTCTCGCCGCTCCCGGCTCTCCGGCCGCTGCCACGCCATCGCCGAGGCCGAGGTCCGCGAGCGCCTCGCACTCGGCTCCGGCCAGCGCCACCTCATGGCCGTGCCGAGCCCGGCCGCCGAGCCAACCCCCGCCGTGTCAGTGACCCCCATCCCAGTTGGAGGACGGATCCCGATGAGCAACGCCGCCGGTGCCCCCACCCCGAAGGCCTCCCCCGCCACCGACCGCGCCCACCAGCCACAGAAGGCCCACCAGCCGCAGAAAGCGCAGAAAACACAGAAGACGCAGGCCCACCAGGATCGCCGGATGCCCACCCCCGCCGAGCTGTTCGGCCGCCGGCCCCGGCCGCAGACCCAGCCGCAGCCCCCGCTCCCCGCCGACGAGGACGTCGAACTCGCCACCGGCACCGGTTGATCCGTCCGCCAGGGGGGAGGCCGCTCCGGTCGGCCTCCCCCATCGACTTGTCGACTCCCTGATGGTGAATCAGGAACACCTGATCAAGTCTTGGCAAATTCCGTCGCCATAACCGACGCACCTGTCCCGAACTGTCCGATTGATTTCCCGGCACCGCCTCCGGCACCGCCCTATGTTCTGCACGAAATCTCGACACCCGGACCATCGAAGGGCCATCGTGCGGACCACTCGTGTACTGCGCTCGGGAACTCTGGCCACGGCGGCGGCGATCGCCGCGCTCACCACCTCGGCCGGGCCGGCCGGCGCGGCGACCACGCCGACGCCGACGCTGAAGCTCGGCGCACCCTCCTCGCTGGCGCTCCGCCCGGTGGCGGCGGACGACGACTCCGCGCCCCAGGTGCGACTGCAGCTCACCCTCACCAGGACCGGCGCCGCCGCTCCCGACCGGACCCGGCTGACCATCGACACGACCCAGCTGGCCGGCGTCGCCGACTTCGCCTCGCTCGACGCCGGACCGTCGTCCTGCACCGCCACCGGCCGGGTCTTCACCTGCGACGTCGAAAGCCTCCCCTGGTGGGGTCCCGGCGGCGGGCTCGGCCTCACCGTGAACCTCACCACCGCCAAGGGCGCCCCCATCGGAACCTCGGGCTCGCTCGCGGTCACCGAGACCACCGCGGACGGCACCAGTTCCGCGGCCCTCACCCGTGTCGTCATCGGCGGCACCGACCTGAAGCTCCAGCCGGTCGAGGGGCAGCCCGACCTGAAGGTCAACGGGACCTTCACCCGCGACCTGCGGGTCGCCAACCAGGGCCAGCTCACCGCACCCCGCCTGGTGGTGGTCTTCACCGCGACCACCGGTCTGCTGTTCCCGAAGTACGGCAACTGCGAGTACGGCGACCGGATCGAGGCCGACCGCGGTCCGGCCACCTTCCACGCCGCGGTCTGCACCGTCGACACCGCGCTCGCCCCCGGCCAGAGCGCGCACCTTGACCCCGTCACCTTCACTGCCGGGCGCACCGCGCTGGCGGACTCCATGGACATCCAGGTCGCCCCCGGCGAGAGCGACGCGGTGAAGCGCATCCGCCAGGACTACCGGCTGGTCCGGGGGAAGGGGCCGCTGCTCACCGTCGAAGGCGGGCCCGGGCACCCCGCTCCCGCCGCCGGGCCGGTCACCGACGTCAACCCCTCCGACGCCTACGTGAGCCTGGACGCCCACACCGCCAACACCGCCGACTTCCAGGCGGTGGCCCACTGGAAGGCCGATGCCACCAAGAAGGCCGGCACCCTCCAGGTCGGCCTGTCCAACCGCGGGCCCGCCTCCTTCAATGACTTCCGCAGCGGTGGCGAGGGCGAGACCTTCGTGGACGTGGCCCTGCCCAAGGGCGTCACCGTCACCAAGGTCCCGGCAGGCTGCCAGCAGCTGGTCAAGGCATCGAACCACTACAGCTGCGGCACCGGCCTGTGGCTGGCCTCCGGGAGCAGGCACCTCTTCGACTTCGGGCTGGCACTCGACCCGGGCACCGGCAAGGTCCCGGTTCCGGTCTCGCTCCAGGACCAGGGGAGCTACATCGAGAAGAAGCCCTTCGCCGTCAAGCCCTTCGACCCGAACCCGCGCGACAACCTGACCACGGTCACCATCGGCTCGTAGCACCCGGGGCCGCCCGCCTTCCCCGCGCCCGCCCGGAGCCGACCAGCCGGGCGCGGGGAAGGTGTGAGCGGTGGCTACTCTGGTGGGGTGAGCGATCAGATCCCCGCCATTCCCGCGACCGACGACCTTCCTGAGCAGATGCGCGTCCGGCGCGAGAAGCTGGACCGGCTTCGGGCGGCCGGCGTCGACCCGTACCCGGTCGGCTTCCCCCGTACTTCCACCATCGCCGACCTGCGTGCCAAGCACCCCGACCTGGAGCCGGACACCGCGACCGGCGAGCGCGCCGGCATCACCGGCCGGGTCATCCTGGCCCGCACCGGCGGCAAGCTCTGCTTCGCCACCCTGCGCGACGGCTCCGGCGACCTCCAGGTGATGCTCTCCCTGGACAAGCTGGGCGAGGAGCGGCTGGCCGCCTGGAAGTCCGACATCGACCTCGGCGACCAGGTGGGCGTCGAGGGCGAGGTGATCACCTCCCGGCGCGGCGAGCTGTCCGTGATGGTGGACCGCTGGGAGCTCACCGCCAAGTGCCTGCGCCCGCTGCCGGACAAGCACAAGGGCCTGACCGACCCGGAGGCCCGGGTCCGTCAGCGGTATGTCGACCTGATCGTGAACCCCGAGGCGCGGGAGATCCTGCAGCTGCGCAGCAAGGTGGTCCGCTCGATCCGCCGCACCTACGAGGAGCGCGGCTACCTCGAGGTCGAGACCCCGATGCTGCAGCCGGTGCACGGCGGCGCCAACGCCCGCCCGTTCACCACCCACATCAACGCCTACGACATCGACCTCTACCTGCGGATCGCCCCCGAGCTGTACCTCAAGCGGCTGGTGGTCGGCGGCGCGGAGAAGGTCTTCGAGATCAACCGCAACTTCCGCAACGAGGGCGCGGACTCGACCCACAACCCCGAGTTCACCTCGCTGGAGTCGTACGAGGCGTACGGCGACTACGACACCCAGGCCGAGCTGATCCGCGCGACCATCGTCAACGCCGCCCGGGACGCCCTCGGCACCACCGTCGTCAGGGGCATCGGCCCGGACGGCGAGGAGCACGAGATCGACCTGGCCGAGCCGTGGGCGGAGGTCTCGGTCTACCCGGGCATCTCCGAGCACCTGGGCACCGAAATCACCCCGGAGACCGGCGTCGAGGAGCTGCGCCGCCTCGCCGACGGGGCCGGCATCCCCTACGAGAAGGAGTGGGGCCACGGCCAGATCGTCCTGGAGATGGTCGAGCGGCTGCTGGAGCACCACGCGATCAAGCCGACCTTCATCAAGGACTACCCGACCGAGGTCTCGCCGCTGACCCGCCAGCACCGCTCCGTCCCGGGCGTCGCGGAGAAGTGGGACCTGGTGATCTTCGGCACCGAGATCGGCACCGCCTACTCCGAGCTGATCGACCCGGTCGAGCAGCGCGCCCGCCTCACCGCCCAGTCGCTGCTGGCGGCCGGCGGTGACGTCGAGGCGATGCAGGTGGACGAGGACTTCCTGCGCGCCCTGGAGTACGCGATGCCGCCGACCGGTGGCCTGGGTCTGGGCGTGGACCGCCTGATCATGCTGCTGACCGGCAAGAACATCCGCGAGACCGTGCTCTTCCCGCTGGTGAAGCCCGAGGCGAAGACCGCCAAGGCCGAAGCGGGGACCGAGAGCGAAACCGAGTCGGACACCGAGGAGTGATCTGAATGGATTACGTCGCAGCTATCGTGCCGCCGCTGGTCATGGCGATCGCCTTCGGCTTCCTGGTGCGGGCCATCATCCGCACCCAGGGCGGCGCCATGAAGGGCAAGGAGGACGCCGCGGCCGAGCTGCTCGCCGGCCGTGCCACCGCCGCCACCACGGCCGCCCCCGCTGCCGAATAGGACCCGACGACCGGCGCGCCGTCACCCCACCGGGTGGCGGCGCGCCGGTTTGCTGGTTAATCGCGAATTTTGTCCGAATCAGTTCCTATCCTGGCCGGACTATGGTGCGGCAACTCGGAGAACTTGAGAACGACATCATGACCAGGGTCTGGCAGTGGAACCGCCCGGTCACCGTTCGCGAGGTTCTGCAGGATCTGCAGTCGGAACGCGATATCGCGTACACCACTGTCATGACGGTGCTCGACAAGCTCTACAGAAAGGGCTGGCTGCGCCGGGAGCAGGTGGGGCGGGCGTATCGATATGAACCCGTCTCCTCACGCGAGGCATACACCGCCGCCCTGATGAACGATGCGTGGGCGACCAGCGACAATCCGGCTGCGGCCCTGGTCCACTTCTTCGGGCTGATGTCGCCCGAGCAACGCGAGGCACTGCGCGACGCACTGCGGGTGGCCGCCCTGTTCCCGGGTCCGGAACCCGAACCGGACCGACTTCCCGATCCGCATCCCGATACCGGTGGGACCCCGGGGCCTTCGGCACGATAACGTCCCGCCATGGAGGTCACCATCCGCCGGGCGCGGACCACTGACGTGCGGGCAGTACGACGGCTCATCGACGCCTACTCGCGCGACGGCATTCTGCTCGACAAGCCCACCGTGACGCTGTTCGAATCCGTGCAGGAGTTCTGGGTCGCCGAACGCGACGACAACGGCGCGGTGGTGGCCTGCGGCGCGCTGCACGTGATGTGGGAAGACCTGGCCGAGGTGCGCACCCTTGCCGTGGATCCGAGCTGTACCGGCCACGGTATCGGCCACCAGTTGCTGGAGAAGCTGCTGCAGACCGCACGCTGGCTGGGCGTACGTCGGATTTTCTGCTTGACGTTCGAGGTGCCGTTCTTCGCGAAACACGGTTTCGTCGAGATCGGTGAGGTTGGCGAAACCGACGATGGTACGACAGACCCGGCGGCCATCGCTACGGATGTCTATGAGGAACTTCTGCGTTCGTACGACGAAGGCGTCGCCGAGTTCCTCGACCTGGAGCGAGTGAAGCCCAACACCCTGGGCAACTCACGCATGCTGCTGCACCTCTGAACGGAGCTTGTGGCGACGGGAGTGGAGCACACGACCGGCAAGGGTTTGTGTTTTCCGGGAAAAGGCGGTTTCCTTTCCTTAGGCAATGGATCGTTTACGCGGAAAGGGAAGCCCGTGGCACAGAGGGTGCAGGTCATTCTTGAAGACGATCTCGAAGGCGGTTCGGCGGACGAGACCGTGACGTTCGCTCTCGACGGCGTTGCCTACGAGATCGACCTGAAGAGCACCAACGCGGACAAGCTCCGCGGTCTGCTGGCTCCGTACGTCGAGAAGGGTCGCAAGCAGAGCGGCCGCCTCACCACCGCCCGTCGCGGCACCGGCCGCGGCGCGGGCCGCCCGGCGGCGGCCGGCGCTCCGGACACCGCGAAGATCCGCGCGTGGGCCAAGGAGAACGGCTACGAGGTCAACGACCGCGGCCGGGTGCCGAGCAACGTCCGAGAGGCGTACGAGGCGGCCAACGCCTCCTGACCGGGCCGTCAGCGGGCCGGCGCCGGACCCTGCGGGTCATTGGCGCTGGCGTCCGCCAGGCAGTCCGGCGGGCACGGCGGATGGGGCTAGCGCGGGCCCGGCCCCGGGCCGTGCTGCCCGCGTCGCGGCCGGACGGCCTGCGGCCGGGTCGACCGCCGTTCGGGGCGCGGGGAGACCTCCGCGCCCCGCTGCCATGACAGCCGCACGCCGGCGGCCGCACGGGCGCCGGCGTGCACGGTGAGGTCCGGATCCGGCTCGACGCCCCGGCCGGGCCGGTGCAGCGGTCCGGGGACGGCCTCGCCGGCCCCCTGGGCGAGTGGGAAGGCCGCCGGGTGGCCCACGGCCACCACGGACCCGCAGGGGCACCGCAGGTGGCCTGGGCGCCGCAGCACGGCCGGCACCACCGGTCGACGCGGCTCGATCCGGTCCGCGGTCGGCAACGCCGTCGCGAGATCCGCGGCCGGGCCGGGGCGCGGGTGCGGACCGGTGCCGGCGGGGGGCGTCCGGGGCGGCACGGCGGTCATGGACCGGGCAACGCTGGACGTACCGGGCGGTCACGCCGCGCCACCTGAACGGCAGCCGCTGATCCACCGTCACTTCGGGCGGATCCCAGCGAGGCGTCCGTCGGCAGACTTCTCGCGAGGCGAACACGGCCGATGCGGAAACTGCGCGAATCTCGCCGGAACACCGGGTATGAATGCAGGTGGACGGGGCCATGTGGTGCCGCCCGTGCGATCTGTCAAGACCGGTTGCTCCGCCCGCGGCAGGCTCTGTTCGCCGATGGCGTAGCGATAACCGGTGCAATGGGCCCACCTGTGGGAACACCGTCTCCCAGCATCGGGTTGGGAATGGTGTCGGCTGGTCGCGCAGCAGTTGCTCCCACACAAGTAGGAGCAGTCCGTGAGCCGCGCCGCTGAGCGGGACTAGCATGCGGAAGGACAGGGCGGGGACAGTCCCCGAACTGCCCGACCGCTCTGAGGAGCGATAAACGATGTTCGAGAGGTTCACCGACCGCGCGCGGCGGGTTGTCGTCCTGGCTCAGGAAGAAGCCCGGATGCTCAACCACAACTACATCGGCACCGAGCACATCCTCCTGGGCCTGATCCACGAGGGTGAGGGTGTCGCCGCTAAGGCCCTGGAGAGCCTCGGGATCTCGCTTGAGGCCGTCCGCCAGCAGGTCGAGGAAATCATCGGCCAGGGCCAGCAGGCCCCGTCCGGTCACATCCCCTTCACCCCCCGGGCGAAGAAGGTGCTGGAGCTGTCGCTCCGCGAGGCCCTCCAGCTCGGCCACAACTACATCGGCACCGAGCACATCCTGCTCGGCCTGATCCGCGAGGGCGAGGGCGTCGCCGCCCAGGTCCTGGTGAAGCTGGGCGCCGATCTCAACCGGGTGCGGCAGCAGGTCATCCAGCTGCTCTCGGGTTACCAGGGCGGTGGCAAGGAGTCGGCCACGGCCGGCGGCCCCGCCGAGGGCACCCCGTCCACCTCGCTGGTCCTGGACCAGTTCGGCCGCAACCTCACCCAGGCCGCCCGCGAGGCCAAGCTCGACCCGGTCATCGGGCGCGAGAAGGAGATCGAGCGGGTCATGCAGGTGCTGTCCCGCCGCACCAAGAACAACCCCGTGCTGATCGGTGAGCCCGGCGTCGGCAAGACCGCCGTGGTCGAGGGCCTGGCCCAGGCGATCGTCAAGGGCGAGGTCCCCGAGACGCTGAAGGACAAGCAGCTCTACACCCTGGACCTCGGCGCCCTGGTCGCGGGCTCCCGCTACCGCGGTGACTTCGAGGAGCGCCTGAAGAAGGTGCTCAAGGAGATCCGCACCCGCGGCGACATCATCCTGTTCATCGACGAGCTGCACACCCTGGTCGGCGCGGGCGCCGCCGAGGGTGCCATCGACGCCGCTTCGATCCTGAAGCCGATGCTGGCCCGTGGCGAGCTGCAGACCATCGGTGCCACCACGCTGGACGAGTACCGCAAGCACCTGGAGAAGGACGCCGCGCTGGAGCGCCGCTTCCAGCCGATCCAGGTCGCCGAGCCCTCGCTGCCGCACACCATCGAGATCCTCAAGGGTCTGCGCGACCGGTACGAGGCGCACCACCGCGTCTCGATCACCGACGCCGCCCTGGTGGCCGCCGCCACCCTGGCCGACCGGTACATCTCGGACCGCTTCCTGCCGGACAAGGCGATCGACCTGATCGACGAGGCCGGTTCCCGGATGCGCATCCGCCGGATGACCGCGCCGCCGGACCTGCGCGAGTTCGACGAGAAGATCGCCGAGGTGCGCCGGGAGAAGGAGAGCGCGATCGACGCGCAGGACTTCGAGAAGGCCGCGTCCCTGCGTGACGACGAGAAGCAGCTGCTGCAGGCCAAGTCGAAGCGTGAGAAGGAGTGGAAGGCCGGCGACATGGACGTCGTCGCCGAGGTGGACGAGGAGCTCATCGCCGAGGTCCTGGCCACCGCCACCGGCATCCCGGTCTTCAAGCTCACCGAGGAGGAGTCCTCCCGCCTGCTGCGCATGGAGGACGAGCTGCACAAGCGCGTCATCGGCCAGGAGGACGCCATCAAGGCGCTCTCCCAGGCGATCCGCCGTACCCGTGCGGGCCTCAAGGACCCGAAGCGCCCGGGCGGTTCGTTCATCTTCGCCGGCCCGTCCGGTGTCGGTAAGACCGAGCTGTCCAAGACGCTGGCCGAGTTCCTGTTCGGCGACGAGGACGCCCTGATCTCCCTCGACATGTCGGAGTTCAGCGAGAAGCACACCGTCTCCCGGCTGTTCGGCTCGCCCCCCGGCTACGTCGGCTACGAAGAGGGCGGCCAGCTCACCGAGAAGGTGCGCCGCAAGCCGTTCTCCGTGGTGCTCTTCGACGAGGTGGAGAAGGCCCACCCGGACATCTTCAACTCGCTGCTGCAGATCCTGGAGGACGGTCGCCTGACCGACTCCCAGGGCCGCGTGGTCGACTTCAAGAACACCGTCATCATCATGACGACCAACCTCGGCACCCGGGACATCTCCAAGGGCTTCAACCTGGGCTTCGCGGCCACGGGTGACACCCAGACCGGGTACGAGCGGATGAAGGCGAAGGTCGGTGAGGAGCTCAAGCAGCACTTCCGTCCCGAGTTCCTCAACCGTGTCGACGACATCGTGGTGTTCCACCAGCTGACCGAGGACAACATCATCGAGATCGTCGACCTGATGATCGACAAGGTGGACGGCCGCCTCAAGGACCGCGACATGGGCCTGGAGCTCAGCGTCGAGGCCAAGAAGCTGCTGGCGAAGCGCGGTTACGACCCGATCCTGGGTGCCCGTCCGCTGCGTCGCACCATCCAGCGCGACATCGAGGACCACCTCTCGGAGAAGATCCTCTTCGGCGAGCTGCGGGCCGGCCACATCGTGGTCGTCGGCGTCGAGGGCGAGGGCAAGGAAGCCAAGTTCACCTTCCGGGGCGAGGAGAAGTCCCCGGTGGCGGACACCCCGGCGGCGGTCGCCTCGACCGGTCCGGACCTGACGAAGTAACAACGCACCAAGGGCCGCGGCCCCCGACCTTCGGGTCGGGGGCCGCGGCCCTTGGTGTTTAAGGTCTGTTGAAGCAGTGTTGCCGAAGTACGTCCGCGGCCTTTACCCACCCTGTGACATACCGCACGGCGATTCCCGCCGTTCGGGGGGTTCCCAGACAAGTTCGGATGCGATGGAGGCCCTCCCGCCCTGGACAGCGGCCAACTTGACCGAGGGTCAGCTGACTGAGGGTCGGCGGAGGATAGCGCCGTGACCATGTCATGGTCAAGGACTATCTTTATTACCCCATCCTTCGGTCAAATGTCCTCCACCTGTCTTTCATTGGCACACCGGCAGGCCAACAGCTGTGCCGGCATGGGGAGGACGTCACAACTTGAAGATATCCACGAGGACCGCCGCGGCCGCCGCTGCCGTGGCGGTCACCGCTGCGCTCGGCGCCGGGCTGCTGCCCGGAACGGCCGCGGCCGCACCGGTCTCCATCACCCGGGACCCGGCCGACGCCGCCCTGTCCCAGGCCGCCAAGGTCGTCCACGACCTGCCGGGCCCGCTCACCGAGAAGGTCAAGGCCGAGCAGAAGGCCGCCACCGAACAGCTGCTGGCCGGCACCGCCAAGATCGAGCAGCACGGCAGCAGCACCAGCATCAAGCTGGGCCGCGACAAGTACGTCGAGCTCGCCCGGCAGCGCACGGACAAGATCTTCACCATCCTGGTCGACTTCGGTGACCAGGTGGACAACACCACCAAAACGCCGGACGGCAAGGTCAAGTACGGCGGCACCCCCGGCCCGCAGCACAACCAGATCGAGCAGCCGGACCGGAAGACCAACAACTCGACCGCCTGGCAGGCCGATTACAACCAGGCCCACTACCAGGACCTCTACTTCGGCAAGGACAAGCCCTCGCTGAAGACCTACTACGAGCGGCAGTCCTCCGGCCGCTACTCGGTCGACGGCGTGGTCTCCGACTGGGTCCGGGTACCGTGGAACGAGGCCCGGTACGGCTCCAACTTCTGCGGCCAGCACATCTGCTCCAACGCCCAGGACCTGATCCGCGACGCCGTCGACATCTGGTACAAGGACCAGAAGGCCAAGGGCCAGACGGACGCCCAGATCAAGGCCACCCTGGCCGAGTACGACAAGTGGGACCGCTACGGTTCCCACCACGACGGGAACTTCAACCAGCCCGACGGGTACATCGACCACTTCCAGATCGTGCACGCCGGTGAGGACGAGTCCGCCGGCGGTGGCAAGCAGGGCACCGACGCGCTCTGGGCCCACCGCTCCTACGTGTACGGCAACCTGACCGGCCAGGCCGGCCCGGACAACAACAAGCTCGGCGGCGTCCAGATCGGCGACAGCGGCATCTGGATCGGCGACTACACCATGCAGCCGGAGAACGGCGGGCTCGGTGTCTTCGCCCACGAGTACGGCCACGACCTCGGCCTGCCGGACCTCTACGACACCTCCGGCTCCGGAGACGACAACTCGGTCGGCTTCTGGTCGCTGATGTCCTCCGGCTCGTGGCTGGGCACCGGCCGCAACGAGATCGGTGACCGTCCGGACGACCTGGACGTCTGGAGCAAGCTCCAGCTCGGCTGGCTGAAGTACGACAAGGCCAAGGCCGGTCAGGACTCGGTCCACCTGCTCGGCCCGGTGGAGTTCAACACCGCCCGCCCGCAGGCCGTGGTCGTCAACCTGCCGAAGAAGACGGTCACCACCGAGATCAACACCCCGTACGCGGGCAACGGCGAGTGGTGGAGCGGCAGCGCCGACAACCTCAACGTCACGCTGGCCCGCGACCTCGACCTCACCGGCAAGACCTCCGCCAGCCTGAGTGCCAAGGGCTGGTACGACCTGGAGCAGGACTTCGACTACGCCTACGCCGAGGTCTCCACCGACGGCGGCGCCAACTGGAAGGCCCTGGACGGGACCTTCGACGGCAAGGCCATCCCGAAGAACAGCGCGGGCGCGGCCGGCCTGACCGGCAACTCCGGCAACAAGTGGGGCGACCTGGTCTTCCCGCTGGACGCCTACGCCGGCAAGGCCGTCAAGATCCGCTTCCGCAACACCACCGACGGCGGCCTGCACCTCAAGGGCCTCGCCCTCGACAACATCGCCGTCGCCGCGGACGGCAAGGCCGTCTTCTCCGATGACGCCGAGAACGGTGACAACGGCTGGACCGCGACGGGCTTCTCCCGCATCTCGGGCAAGTTCTCCAAGGACTACGACCAGTACTACCTGGTCGAGAACCGCCAGTACGTCTCGTACGACGCGACCCTCAAGGTCGGCCCGTACAACTTCGGTTCGGCCGCCCAGCCCAACCGGGTCGAGCACTACGCCAACCAGAACGGCGTGCTGATCTGGCTCTGGGACACCTCGCAGGCGGACAACAACACCAGCGCCCACCCGGGCACCGGCCTGATCCTGCCGGTCGACGCCCACCCGGCCCCGCTGAAGTGGTCCGACGGCAAGTACATGCGCAACCGCGTGCAGGGCTACGACTCCACCTTCGGACTGGAGAACACCGACGGCCTCAAGCTCCACAAGGCCGACGTCCTCACCACCATCCCGTCGTCGAAGGCCGTCCGCACCTTCAACGACCACACCACCAGCTACTGGGACGCCGCGACGCCCACCAGCAGCGTCAAGGTTCCCGACACCCACACCAGCATCTCGGTCATCTACCAGAGCCTCAACAAGCTGGAGACCGTGATCGCCGTCCGCCCGGTCAAGTGACCTGAGCGGTAGGCAGTCCGGGCCCCGGTGGAGCGATCCGCCGGGGCCCTTGCCGCTTCCCGGCAGCCGGTCCGCCATGGCGACTGGCGAGGATCTCCCGCACTTGGCCCGGCGGAACCGAAGCCGCGGTCTCCCGTGGAGCCTGATCCGATCGGACGTCAGCTCGGGCCGTGGAACGGGCGGCATCCGCTCCCCGCGCACCGGAGTCAGGACTGGAGCAGGGCGAGGAAGGCCACCATGGCCTCGGAGATCTCCTCGGGCGTCCAGGTGAGGGCTTCGGCAGCCACCGTCACCTCGGTCACCGAGTGGCCTGCCAGGCCCGGTTCGCCGGGTTCGAGCCAGCCCCAGAAGAGGGCGATGCCCCTCTCCTCGGCGAGGCGGAGGCCGGCCTCGTCCAGGGCCTTGGCAGGGTACGGGAGCCAGAGCTGGAACTGGTGGGTGTGCGGCGGCTCGGGGAAGACCCGTGCGCCCGGCACCCGGGCCAGTGCGGCGGCGACCGTCCTGGCGTGGGCCACGTACTCGTCCAGGCGCGGGAGTTCGCGGTCCAGGCCGGCCAGCGCCGAGAGCACGGCGGGCCACTGCTGGTAGAGCTGGCCGCCGTAGCGGTGCCGCCAGGCGCGGGCCTCGCGGACGAAGTCCCCGGATCCGGCGAGCGCGCCGCCGCTGATGCCGCCGAGGGTCTTGTAGAAGGAGACGTACACCGAGTCCGCCACGGCGGTGATCTCGGGCAGGGTCCGGTCGAAGTGCCGGGTGGACTCCCAGAGCCGGGCGCCGTCGAGGTGGACGGCGGCACCGCGCTCCCGGGCGGCACCGACCAGCTCGACCAGCTCCGTCCAGGTCGGCAGGAGGAATCCGGCTTCCCGGAGCGGGAGTTCGATCATCAGGCTGCCGAAGTGCTCACCCAGGCATCGGAGTTCGCCGGCGGTGGGAAGCCTGGGGGCGGCGGTCGGCCAGACCGCGTCCAGGCCGCTGAGCCGGGCGTACGCACGGCGCTCGTGCACCTCGGGGTGGGCGAGCGGGTGCATGGCCACCGTACGGTTTCCGCTGCGTTCGGCCCAGATCCGCAGGGCGGCCTGCTGGGCCATCGTCCCGGTCGGGAAGAAGACCGCGTCGGGCTTGCCCAGCAGGCCGGCGACCCGGACCTCGAGCGTCCGGGCTATGCCGTCGCCGTAGAAGTCGGGCCGCTGGTCGAGGTCGTACGCCGCGACGCCGTCGGTGGACGGCTCGTGCAGCGCGGACAGTTCGGTCAGCCGGTCGTGGATGCTCGTCGGGCGGACGCCCGAGAGGAGGCGCTCGCTACGGCGGAACGCGGCGAACCGGCGCTCGCGCGGGATGTCGGCGGAGCCGGTGTCAGGTTGGTAACCCATCCGCCGATGATCCCCGATCCCGCGTCGGCGCAACATGCCTCGGACACACATCAGTTGAGGGAATCCCCCGGCGGAAACGGGGGCGTCCCGGAGATCCCCCCGGGTGCGCCGTGCCCCCGGTTCCCGTACCGCGGGAACCGCCGGCCCGGCATCAGCGAGGCGGATAGAGCGAGTACGTCGGGAAGTTGCCGTAGAGCTTCTCGTCGGCGCCCTCGGGGCCGTAGGTGACGGCCCGGACCAGGAGGTCGCCGCCGACGAAGGCGCCCTTCCAGGAGGCGCCGAACCCTCCGAACACCTCCTCACGGTCCCCCCGGCTGCGCGGCCGGTTGATCCCGACCTTGAACGCGAGCAGGTCGGGGGCGAGCCGGTCGGCGAAGGCCAGGTCGTCGGTGGCGAGCGAGGCGACCAGGGAGCCGTTGCCCGCGTTCATCGCGGCGAGCAGCTCGGCCTCGGTGTCGGCCAGGACCACGGAGTCCAGCGGGCCGAAGGGCTCGAAGTGGTGCAGCGCCCAGTTGGCGGGCGGATCGAGCAGGGCGGCGGGCGCCAGGTAGGCGTCGGTGCACTGCCCGTCGAGGAAGACGCCCGCCTCCAGGCTTCCCCGATGGAGCGGGACGGCCCGGCCGGCCACCGCGGCGTCGAACCGGCTGCGGAGCTCGGCCGCCTTGGCGGCATGGATGACCGGCCCGAAGTCCAGCTCGGGCAGCGGGTCCTCCGGGGCGGCGACCGCCAGCGGATGCCCGAACCGCAGGTCGGCGAGCACACCGAGGTAGGCCTCCAGGAAGGCCGGGAAGAGCCGGCGCTGCACGACGTAACGGGGGTAGGCCGTGCAGCGCTGCTTGGCGTACTCGAAGCCCTTGCGCAGGTGCGCCGCGAGCGTCGGCCAGTCGGTGAAGTCCCACACGCCCCAGGTGTTGAGGCCCTCCTGCTCCAGGAAGTGCCGCCGGCCCAGGTCGGCGAGCGCGGTGGCGGCCTTGCGGCCGTTGGCCCGGCCGCCGACGAAGGCCAGCGCGCCCAGCCCCTCGGCCCGGATCAGCGCGTCGGCGATCTGCCCGCCCATCCCGGAGAGCAGGGTGACCGGAAGTCCCGCCCGGTGCATGACCGCGTGGGCGAGCGTGAGGCAGTGGAAGCCGCCCTGCGACGGGGTCTTGGCGACCACCGCGTTCCCGGTCAGCAGCTGGACCAGTTCGGCGTGCACCTGGACGCTCATCGGGTAGTTCCAACTGGCGATGTTGGAGACCGGACCTGGCAGCGGGGTGCGCCCGGCCATCTGGCGGTCGATGTTGTCGAGGTACCAGCGGACACCGTCCAACGCCCGATCGACGTCGGCGCAGGCCAGCCGCCAGGGCTTGCCGATCTCCCAGACCAGCAGCAGGGCCAGCAGGTCGCGCTGCCCGGCGAGGCCCTCGACGGCGGCGGCGACCCTGGCCTTGCGCTCGTCCAGCGGGACCTTCGCCCAGGCCGCGTGCCGGTCGATGGCGAAGGCGACCGCGCGCCGCGCCTCCTCGATGCCGACCCGGGGCGGTCCCGGTATCGGGGTGCCGTCCAGCGGTGTGCTGTGCTCGCCGGGGGTACCGACGGCGCGCCACTCGCCGCGTACCAGGTTGAGTAGCCGGTCGGGCGCGAATGCCTCCGGCGCGGCCCGTACGCAGCGGGCGTAGGTCTCGTTCCAGGACGTGCCGGGTTTGAGCCGCGGTGCCGCCATGGGAGGTCCTCCGGTGAGGAAAGAGGTGCTCGGAACAGGACGGGTGCTGCCGTGGTGCGGACAGGGTGGCACGGCCTGGCGAGCGGGGACAGCGGGCCGGGCGGCGCAGCTGTGCCCCGGCTCACGATTCCGTCCTGGCAGGGCCGGGTAGCCGACCGCCCGCCGGACGCCGTTCGTGGCGATTGTCACAGTGCCCGACTCCGGTACGAGGCCTAGTAGTAGCCGTCGGCCGCCGGGTGGATCACGGCCGCGGCGGAGCCGGCCGGGGTCTTCCCGCCACCGCCGCGGACCAGGCAGTGGCAGGCAAGAAAGGGATAAAAGGGATGATCCACTCGAAAGATCGCCACATCTGGGGATCGAAGATCACGGACCGCCGGGACTACCAGCCGTAGTAGCGGACGGGTTTGGGCACCGGCCCTGGTGGCGGCTTAGATCGGTCTGTCCCAAGCCCGGCATGCCCTCAGCGGCCCTGCGCCGGGCGTTCCCGTCCCCGAGGTGCCACGACCCGATGCCTTCCCGCCACACCGCCCGCCGTCTGCTTGCCGAAGCGATCAGCACCGGGAGTGCCACCGCGACGGTCGGCGCCCGCAAGCTCGCCGACGCGATCGGCACCGGCCGCACCGGCGCCGCGATCGGCGCGGCCCGGCTCGCGAGGGCGGCGGAGTCCGGACGGGCCGGCACCGTGACCGGTGCCCGCAGGCTCTACCGGGCCGCCGATGCCCGTACGCCGGACCGGCTCCGCCCGGCCGTCCGGTGGGTGCAGCAGAACCGGACGACGACCGCCTGGAGCGGCACCCTGGTGGTGGCCTTCGGCGCCCTGCTGCTGCCCAGCTACGCCTCGGCGCACACCGTGCACCCCACCACCCCGGGCGACTCGGCCTTCACCTCGGTCTCCGCGCCGTTCCACCAGCCCGCCCTGGTCCAGGTGGCCCAGCCCACCCCGTACCAACTGCCGCGCTCGGTCGACTCGCAGAGGTCCGTCACGGTGGCCGCCAACCTGGCGCCGGGCACCGCACCGGCGGCCGGGGCCGCCGCCCAGCCCGCGCCCGGCTCGGTCCTCACCCCCGGGTCCGCCTGGTCCGCCCCGGTCCCGGGCGCGCTGATCAGCAACCCGTACGGCAAGCCCAACCGCGCGTACGCCGCCGGCTACCACACCGGCGTGGACTTCGCGGTGAACTCCGGCACCCCGCTGCTCTCGGTCGGCCACGCCACCGTGGTCTCGGCGAAGTGGGACGGCGCGTACGGCAAGGAGGTCGTGCTGCGCCTGCCGGACGGCCACTTCGCCCAGTACGCGCACATGTCCTCGCTGGAGGTCAGCGCCGGGCAGACGGTGTCGGCGGGCCAGGAGATCGGCCGCTCGGGCACCACCGGCAACTCCACCGGGCCGCACCTGCACTTCGAGATCCGCAGCGCCAACCGGTACGCGGCGGTCATCGATCCGATCGCCTACCTCTCGGCCCGCGGGGTCAGCGACTTCTGACGCACGTCCGCACTGCGCCCCTTCCGCCTCCCCGGGCGGAAGGGGCGCAGTTGCGTCAGGCGTCCGCGGGCTCGATCCGGGCGGCGATCTCCAGCGCAACCGTCAGCGCCGCCTCCATCGCCTCGGCCACGGTGGACACCTTGGGCTCGCTGCACTCCAGTCCACCGCCGTTGACGGACTCCTTGAGCAGGAAGAACGCGGAGTTGATGGTGAAGAGCGCCATGGTGGCGCGCAGCCGGTCTGGGAAGCCGGCGTCAGGCCCCTGGACCAGCCGGATCATCGCCAGCATCCGGTCCTTGAACTCCAGCCCGGCCTTGGACTCCCGCAGTGCGGGCTGGTTCTCGTGGAAGAAGCGCAGCAGCGGCGCCCGCGAGGCCATGCCCGCGGCGAAGCGGCGGACGAGCTCGTCCCGCAGCTGCGGCGACCACGCCTCCTCCTGCCCCCAGGCGATCACCTCGTCGATCGGCGCGGCCATGCTCTCCACGATGCCGTGGACGATGTCGTCCTTGGTCTTGAAGTGGTAGTAGAGCGCGGCCTTGGTGACCCCGAGCCGGTCGGCGATCTCACGGAGCGAGGTCTTCTCGTAGCCCTGCTCCGAGAAGAGCTCCAGCGCCACGTCGAGGATCCGCGCCCGGGTGTCGGTGCGGGGGCTCTGCGTCGTACTCATGCCGTGTCGGCCTGCCTTGTGACTGCGGTGGTGGGGCGGACGCGCGCCGGCTGCGGAGCGCGCCTCGGACTGCATTCTCCCTGCCCAGGGCCGCCTCGCCGAAACTGGCTTGACGCCCGGCTAGTAAACAACCTACCGTGCCAATTGATAATTAACTAGCCGGTCGACAAGTAAGTGAGCCGAGGACCCACCGCCAAGGGGTGCGAAGGCCGCGGCCGGCCGATGCGCTTCCGGGAGACGCACCATGTCACAACAGCAGGTCGAGGCTTCGGCGGCCACCCCGTCGACCGCCGAGGGGTCGGCCGAGCCCGCGCCGAGATCACCGCGCGAGATCCGCCTGGTGATGATCGGCCTGGTGGTCGCGATGCTGCTGGCCATGCTCGACAACCTGATCGTCGGCACCGCGATGCCCACCATCGTCGGCGACCTGGGCGGTGCCGAGCACCTGTCCTGGGTGGTCACCGCGTACACCCTGGCCACCGCCGCCTCCACTCCGATCTGGGGCAAGCTCGGCGACCTCTACGGTCGCAAGGGCACCTTCCTCACCTCGATCGTGATCTTCCTGCTCGGCTCGGCGCTCTCCGGCCTGTCGCAGTCCATGACCCAGCTGATCGCCTTCCGCGCCGTGCAGGGCCTGGGCGCCGGCGGTCTGATGGTCGGCGTGATGTCGATCATGGGTGCGCTGGTCCCGCCGCGTGACCGCGGCAAGTACCAGGGCATGTTCGCCGCCGTGATGGCCCTCGCCACCATCGGCGGCCCGCTGGTCGGCGGTTTCATCACCGACCACCTGAGCTGGCACTGGACCTTCTACATCAACCTGCCGCTGGGCATCGTGGCGCTCGCCTTCATCGTGGTCACCCTGAAGCTGCCCAAGGTCCGCTCCAACGCCAAGATCGACTACATCGGCGCGGTCCTGCTCACCGCCGGGATCACCTCGCTGGTCCTGATCACCACCTGGGGCGGCCAGCAGTACGCCTGGGGCTCCAAGCAGATCCTCGGCCTGGCCGCGCTCGCCGTCGCCTCGCTGATCGCCTTCTGCTACGTCGAGCAGCGGGTCGAGGAGCCGATGCTCCCGCTCGGCCTGTTCCGCAACCTGAACTTCGCCATGGTCTCGCTGATCGGCTTCATCGTCGGTTTCGCGATGTTCGGCGCGGTGACCTTCCTGCCGCTCTACCAGCAGACCGTCCAGGGTGCCTCGGCGACCAACTCCGGGCTGCTGCTGATGCCGATGATGTTCGGCATGCTGGTGGTCTCTCTGGTGGTCGGCCAGGTGGTCACCAAGACCGGCAAGTACCGGATCTTCCCGATCATCGGCACCGCCGTGATGGTCGGCGGCTCGCTGCTGCTCTCCACCCTCTCCACCGACACCAGCCGGTTCGCCTCCTCCTGCTACATGGTGGTGCTCGGCGCCGGCATGGGCTTCCTGATGCAGATCACCATGCTGGTCGCGCAGAACAGCGTGGAGCTCAAGGACATGGGCGTGGCCAGCTCCACGGCCACCCTGTTCCGGACCATCGGCGGTTCCTTCGGTGTCGCCCTGTTCGGCGCGCTCTTCAACAGCCGGGTCACCGCGACCATGAAGGATCTCCTCCACGGCAAGGCCGCGGCCATGGGCTCGGGCGGCAAGCTCACCCAAATGAGCCCGGAGGCCCTGCGCCACCAGGACCCCACGGTCCAGGACGCGTACCACCACGCCGTCTCCAACGGCATGCACACCGTCTTCCTGTGGGGCGCGCTGATCAGCGTCGTCGCCGTAGCGGCCTCGCTCTTCCTGCGCGAGGTGCCGCTCCGCGGCGCCGGGAAGCCCTCGGGCGAGCAGTCGCTCGAAGCGGCGGCGGTCTGACACCGCCCGAACGGCCCTGTTGTGCGATTGGCACAACAGGGCCGTTCGGCATTTCTATCCCGCAGTTCTCCGCCTTCTCCGTCCTAAGCTTCGGAACGCCAGATTCGCACCGACACAGGAGTGGGAATGAGCAGCAAGGACAGCCTCCGGCGCCAGTTCGACGAGATCGACACCGATCACGACGGCTACATCGCCGCCGATGAGTTCAAGGCGTACCTACAGAAGAACCCCAAGGTCAGCGACGCCAACGCACGCGCGGCTCTCGACTACGCCGACGAGAACAGCGACGAACAGATCAGCTTCGAGGAATTCTCCAAGTTCGTGCGCTGATCGACCGCAACGGCGGCCCGAGACGGATGAAGGATCCGCCTCGGGCCGCCTCGTCGTCAGCGGGGAAGTCGGTACACGCCCGGGGCGACGGGCTCCACCAGGCCGTCCGCGACCAGCCCGTCCAGCGCCCGCGCCCGCTGCACGGGCTCGTGCCACACCGCGTCCAGCCGCTCCTGCGGCACCTCGCCGTGCGCCTCCCTCAGCACCGCCAGCAGCTTTCCGCGCACCTGCCGGTCCGTGCCCTCGTACGACTGGCCGCGCCGCGCCGGGCCCTCGTACGGCGGGCGTCCGGCCCGCTGCCAAGCGCAGTGGCGCAGCAGCGGACAGGCCCCGCACTCCGGGCTGCGAGCGGTGCAGACCAGCGCGCCGAGCTCCATCGCGCCGACCGCCCAGGCGGCCGCGGTCTCGGCGGTGGCGGGCAGGTACTCGGTGGCGGTGCGGCGTTCGGCGGCGGTGGTCGCCTGGGCCGGGTACTCCACGCCGGTCACGGCACGGGCGAAGACCCGGCGAACGTTGGTGTCCAGCACCACGTGCCGCTGCCGAAAGGCGAACGACGCGACGGCGGCGGCCGTGTACTCCCCGACGCCGGGCAGCGCGAGCAGTGCCGGATGGTCGTCCGGCACCTCACCGCCGTGCTGCTCGGTGATCGCCACGGCGGCGGCGTGCAGCCGCAGGGCTCGACGCGGGTAGCCGAGCCGGCCCCACATTCGGACGGCTTCGCCCGGGGCGTCGGCCGCCAGGTCCGCCGGGGCGGGCCAGCGCTCCAGCCAGGCGGCGTACGCGGGCAGGACCCGCTTGACCGGAGTCTGCTGGAGCATGAACTCGCTCACCATGACCGCCCACGGCGAGGCGTCGGCCGCCCGCCAGGGGAGGTCGCGGGCGTTGGCCCCGTACCAGTCGAGCACGGTCGAATGGAGCAGCGCGGCGGGAGTGGAGGTGATGGCAACCATGGCCCTTCGATCCTCCCACGCCTGCCACCGTCGCCGGTCGCCGGGCGGAAGCGGCGCATCCCCGGGCGCGGGGAACGCTGCAAGCACGGGGAACGCCGTGCGGCGGAGAGTGCCGTAGTCGCACGCCTCCGGTCGGTGGACCGCACCGCACCCCCGGGCTACCCGGATGCGACCGGCCCGGTCCGCGAGCTCGGCCGGCCGCAGCCGCCACCCGACGCGCTCCGCTTCCCGCGCCCATGCGGAGCAACGGAGCAGTCGCCTGCCCGGAGCAGTCGGCGTCCCCCGGTCGGCTACGGGACGGATCGTCGGTGGGCGACACGGCCTACACCTCTTCCCTCATCCGGGCCAAATGACGGATGATGTGAATGAAGCGACGCAGGGTCAGTGTTGGTGCGTCAATGGGTACACCCAGTCTCGTAGAGTTTGCGCGTGCCCTCTCTTCGTCAACCCGTCGGACCGCTGCCCGCGTCGATCTACTGGCGGCGGCGCATCGTCGTGTCCGCTGTCCTGCTCGCCGTGATCGCGCTCGTCGTCTGGTTGACGACCGCTCAGGACGACGGCGGAAAACCCACCGGCAAGACCGCCCAGCCCGTGCCGGCCCAGTCGATCACCCCCGGCGCCTCGCCGACCGGCCCCGCGATCACCACCCGCCCCGGCGGCAGTGGCGGTTCGGGCGGTGGCGGTGTCTCGGGCGGCGGCGGTGGCGAGGTCAGCCTCACCGGCGGTGCCAGCGGCGGCAGTTCGGCCGGCTCGTCGGGTGGCGCGTCCGGGGGTTCCGGCGGCGCATCGGGCGGCACCTCGGGGGGCTCGGCCGGCGGCGGGTCGAACGGAGCCGTCGCGCCGCCTCCGGTGAACACGGCCGAGGTGATGGCCCTCCCGGTCTGCAGCGCCTCACAGGTCACCCTGGAGCTGGCCGGCACCCAGAACTCCTTCGAGAGCAAGGACAAGCCGCGCCTCGCGCTGACCGTCCGCAACACCTCCGGCTCCAACTGCCGGGTGGACCTGGGCCGGACGGCGTCCGCGATCGCGGTGACCTCGGCGGCCAACGAGCGAATCTGGTCCTCCGCCGACTGCCCGACCGACAAGCAGGCCACCTGGGTTGAGATCAGCGCGGGCAACGGCCTGACCGAGACATTCACTTGGGACCGCAGCCGCAGCAAGCCGCAGTGCGCCACCCCGGACGGCTCGACCGCCCAGCCGGGCAACTACCTGGTGCAGGCGACCCTGACCGGCCCGACCGGCGGTCCGATCACCGCCCGGACCTCGATCCGCCTCGACGGCTGAGCCCGGCTCGGCCGCCGTCCCGGATCCCCGCCGACAGCAAGCCGCCCGCCGTACGGGATCCCGTGCGGCGGGCGGCTTGCTGTCACACGTCCGCCCCGCTCGCATCGTCCGCGCAGGGCAGTTGGGCCAGGAGAGGACCGCGGCGGCGCGGCATCGTCCGCGCGCGCAGGGCAGTTGGCGTCAGACGTACCGCTCCAGGATGGACGACTCCGCGAGACGCGACAGCCCCTCGCGCACCGAGCGGGCCCGGGTCTCACCGACGCCCTCGACGGTCTGCAGGTCATCGATGCTGGCGGCGAGCAGCTTCTGCAGCCCGCCGAAGTGCTCGACCAGCCGCTCGATCACGGTGTTGGGCAGGCGCGGCACCTTGGCCAGCAGCCGGTAGCCGCGCGGCGAGACCGCCGAGTCCAGCGACTCGGGCGAGCCCGAGTAGCCCAGCGCCTTGGCGACCGTCTGCAGGTCCAGCAGCTCGGCGTGGGTGAGGGCCTCCAGGTCGTCCAGCACCTCGGGCACGGTACGGCCCTTCTTGGCGGCCCGCTCGGGGAAGTAGTCCCGGGCGACCAGCTCACGCTCGGGCTCGACGCCCGCGATCAGCTCGTCCAGCTGGAGCGAGAGCAGCCGGCCGTCCGTACCGAGCTCCAGGACGTAGCCGGCGATCTCGGCGGCGATCAGCCGGACCATCTCCAGCCGCTGGACCACCGCGGCGACGTCCCGGACGGTGACCAGGTCCTCGATCTCCAGCGCGGAGAGGGTGCCCGCGACCTCGTCCAGGCGCAGCTTGTAGCGCTCCAGGGTGGCCAGCGCCTGGTTGGCCCGGGAGAGCACGGTGGTGGAGTCCTCCAGCACCCGGCGGGTGCCGTTGACGTACATCGCGATCAGGCGCATCGAGTGCGAGACGGCGACCACCGGGAACCCGGTCTGACGGTTGACCCGCTCGGCGGTGCGGTGGCGGGTGCCGGTCTCGTCGGTGGGGAGGGTGGAGTCCGGCATCAGGTGCACACCGGCTCGGACGATCTTGGTGATGTCCTTGTCGAGCACCACCGCGCCGTCCAGCTTGCACAGCTCGCGCAGCCTGGTCGCGGAGAACTCGACGTCCAGCACGAAGCCGCCGGTGCAGAGCGACTCGACGGTGCGGTCGAAGCCCAGCACCACCAGGCCGCCGGTGTTGGCGCGAAGCACCCGCTCCAGGCCGTCCCGCAGCGGGGTGCCGGGGGCGATGGCCTGAAGGGAGGCCCGCAGCAGGGCGTCTTCGCGGGAGGACCTGTCCACCCGGTCGCTGGCTGCCACGTGACTCCTCCGGTCGCCCCGGACCGTGTGGCGTGGCGCCCGACGGTCTGTCGCTGCTCAATTACTGCACTTGATGCCAATTGGACAGCTCAGAGTCTAACTGTGCACGGCAATATCGGGGCCGGGGTCAGGCCAGTTCGTCGGAGTCCACCGGCTCCCACCCGGCCATCAGCTCGTCCGGGTAGGCGGCCACGGCCGGCGCGGGGACCGGGCGGGAGACCGAACGCCCTTGCGGTGCAGGCTTGTTGTCGCCCTCCGCCTTCGACCTGGCGGGCCGGCGGCGACCGGGGATGGCCCGCAGCGCCTCGCCGATGTCGGAGACCTCGACCACCTTCATACCCGGCGGCACCTTGCCCGGGTCCGGCGGGACCAACGCGTGGGTGAAGCCCAGCCGGTGCGCCTCGGCGAGCCGCCGCTGCACGCCCGTGACCCGGCGGACCTCGCCGGCCAGGCCGACCTCCCCGATCGCCACCAGGTTGCTCGGCAGCGGGGTGTCGGAGGAGGAGCTGGCCACCGCGAGCGCGATCGCCAGGTCTGCGGAGGGCTCGGTGAGCTTCACACCGCCGACCGTCGCCGTGTAGATGTCCTGCTTGCCTAGCTTCACGCCACCGTGCCGCTCGACCACGGCCAGGATCATCGCGATCCGGGGGGACTCCAGACCGGAGGTCGTCCGGCGCGGGGAGGGGATCTGCGAGTCCACCATCAGCGCCTGCACCTCGGCGACCAACGGGCGGCGGCCCTCCAGGGTGACGGTCAGGCAGGTACCGGGAACGGGCTTGTCGCGGCGCGTCAGGAACAGGCCCGAAGGGTCGACCAAGCCCTCGATGCCCTCGTCGTGCAGCTCGAAGCAGCCGACCTCGTCGGTGGCGCCGTAGCGGTTCTTGACCCCTCGGATGATGCGCAGCCGGGCGTGCCTGTCCCCCTCGAAGCTCAGCACCACGTCCACCAGGTGCTCCAGCAGCCGGGGGCCGGCGATCTGGCCGTCCTTGGTCACATGGCCGACCAGCAGGGAGGCCATGCCGCGCTCCTTGGAGGCGCGGATCAGCGCGTTCGCCACCTCGCGGACCTGGGCGGGGCCGCCGGGGGCGCCGTCCAGCTCGGCGGAGGCGATGGTCTGCACCGAGTCCAGGATCAGCAGGCCCGGGTTGACCGCCTCGATGTGGCCGAGGACCGCGCCGAGGTCGGACTCGGCGGCCAGGTAGAGGTGGTCGGAGAGCGCCTTGATCCGGTCGGCGCGCAGCCTGACCTGGCCGGCCGACTCCTCACCGGTCACGTACAGGGTGCGGTGCCGGTCGCTGGCGGCCTTCGCCGCGACATCCAGCAGCAGGGTGGACTTGCCGACACCGGGCTCACCCGCGAGCAGCACCACCGCGCCGGGGACGATCCCGCCGCCGAGCACCCGGTCCAGCTCGGGCACACCGGTGGTACGGGCGGTCGCCACCTGGCCGTCCACCTGCGCGATCGGCTTGGCGGGCGAGCTGACCGGCCCGGCGGCCGTGGTGCGGATAGGCACCGCGCCGTACTCCTCGACGGTGCCCCAGGCATTGCACTCGGGGCAGCGGCCGACCCACTTGGGCAGCTGGTTGCCGCACTCGGTGCAGCGGTACGCCGGGCGCGGCTTGGCGGTGGTCTTGGTGCGGGCAGCCATGCCGCCAACCGTATCGGCTGGGTACGACAACCGGGGCCGCCGGCCGCCGGAGGTGCGGACCGGCCGCCCCGACGGGGCCGTCCCCGCCCGGGCGGTCGTACACGCGACCCGCCCCGACGGGCGCGCAGACATCCGCCCGGCCGGGTGATGTGAAGGGGCCCGGTCCGGTCCACGACCGCGGGATCAGGCCGTCAGCCCGGAGAGGGCGGCACCGACGTTGTCCGCCCCCAGCACCACCGGCAGCACGGTGGCGATCGCCGCGTTGTGGGTGGACATCCAGGCCTTCCACTCGCCCAGCTCCCGGTCGGCCCCCTCCCCGCCGGCCAGCCGGACGGCGAGCGGCACCAGGACGCACAGCGACGCCAGCAGCACCATCAGCGCCAGGGCCAGTGCCCTGTTCCCCGCGTCGCCGCCGCTGGTCGCGATGGCGACGGCGCCGCCGACCGCCACCAGCGGATTCTTCGGATCGGAGGCGACCAGGGAGACGGCCAAGGCTGCCGACCGGCCGGGGGTGAGGCGGTCGACGGAGGACATCCAGCGCGGCGGACGGTGCACATGGCCCTCCCGCGGGCGCTCCCGCCACCGCCCGGCGCCGAGGAGCAGGAGCAGCAGCCCCACGGCCAGCCGCACCCACCACGGCCAGGAGGCTCCCGCCCCGTGGCCGGCCGCTCCCCCTCGCGGGCCCGTCCACGAGACCCCCACGAGGACCACGACCGCCGTGGTCACCGCCGCCAGGGTCGCCGCCCATCCGAGCGCGAACACGGCACCCTTCACCCGCCCGCGCGCAGTGGCCAGCAGTAGGACCGTCGCCACCAGCGGCACCGGGCCGATCGCGATGCCGGCCGCCGAGGCCAGCATCGGTCCGATCGCGTCGCCCACAGCAGTCCTCCTCTCCCGGGCGGCCGGTTTCTCCCCGGCGGCCGGCAGGCCGCCACGGCGGCGGACGCGCCTGCGGCCCCGGCTCAGCGCGGTTCGAGCGGCGGCAGCCGGTACGAGCCGTCCAGCACCGCGGCCCTGGGCTGGTACATCCGCAGGATCGGCCGGAACTCGCCGGCCGGGGTCGGCAGCCAGTTCGCCGTCTCGGCCGGTTCGGCGGGCCGCTCGTGCTGCAGGACCAGGGTGAGCGAACCGTCCTCCCCGTACGCCAGTCCCTGGGTGCGGTCGCCGATCGAGTAGCGGCCGATCGGGTTCTCGGTCAGGCGGCGGTCGGGCAGCTCGTAGACGGTGAGCGACCAGAAGGCGTCGACCGGCGGCGGGTCGTCCAGGCGCAGGGTGTACGAGTGCGCGCCGGTGAGCGGCTTTCCCGCGGCGTCGTCATGGGTGGTGGCGTAGGTGGCCTCGTACGCGTGGTTGCCCCAGAGGCCGGTGTGCGCGGCGGCCGCCCGGATGAGATAGGCGGCCCGGCGGTCGGCGGCGCGCCACTCGCGGGACGCGACCGTACCGGGGCCGAAGTGGTCGAGGTTGTAGTCGTACAGGTGGAGGCTGACGGCCCACTCCCCGGCGGGGCGGTCCTCGGTCGGCCGGGTCACCGCCTCGACCCGCTGCCGTCCGGCCGCCAGGCCCCTGACGAGGGCCTGGGCGAAGGCGGGGTCGGCGGCCGAGAACGGGGAGGGGCCGGCGTCCAGCAGGCCGAGCGGTGCGAAGCGCTGCTGGTAGGCCAGGTCCGGCTCGGCGGGCGGGAAGGCGGCCATCCACTGCCGGAGCCGCTCCAGGAAGCCCAGTTCCCCGGGCACCGCCGGATCGGGCGCAGGGATCCCGGCGTACACCCCGCCGGGCTCCAGCGGGGTGAGGGCGAGGTGCCGCTGGAGGTCGAGGACCCGGGGGAGGTCGGCCGGGCCGCCGCAGGCGTAGCGGCCGACGATGGTGGCGACGACGGTCGGCGAGACGATCACCTGGACGTCCTCGGACGGTGTGCCGTGCCAGTGCGGTGGGGTGATCAGCCAGGTCTGCTCGGCGGTGCCGGTGGAACGGCGGCCCAGGTAGGCGAAGTTGTTGGTCCAGGCGTCCACGAACTGGAGCACGTAGTAGCTGCCCCGGCTGTCCGGGACGTGCAGCAGGATCGGCCCGCCGGAGAGGTCGAGCTGGGCGAAGGAGTACAGGGTGTCGCTGTTGACCGAGGGGAACTCCGTCCGGGGCGTGGCCGGTTCCCTGGCGTGCGCGAAGTGGTTGAAGGGAGTGGGCGGCAGGCCACCGCCCATGCCGCGGGCCACGAAGGCGCCGACCGTGGTGAGGTCGCGGACGATCGGGCTGCCGTAGACGTAGGCATCGGCCGCCAGCGCCTCCAGGGCGGCGTCGGACGCGGCATCGGACATGCGGGACTCCCTTCCGGATCAGTACTGCCGGCCGGCTGCCCGGTCAGTCGCGGAGGTTGAGCTGCGGCAGCTGCCAGCGACCGTCCAGCACCGGCGGCTCGGGTCCGTACACCCGGAGCACCACGGTGAACGGACCGGCGGGCGCCGGAAGCCAGTTGGCCGCCCGGTCCGGCTCGGCGGGCCGCTCGTGCTGCAGGACCAGGCTGAGCGAACCGTCCTCCCCGTACACCAGGCCCGGGGTGCGGTCGCCGATCGAGTAGCGGCCGGCCGGGTTCACCGCCAGCAGACGGTCGGGCAGCCGGTACATGGTCACGGACCACAAGAACCTGGCCGGCGGGAGCTGCCCGGCCGGGAAGTCCAGGGTGTAGCGGCCCTCGGCGGCGTCCAGCGGGCGGTTGCCCTGGTCGTCGGCGAGCCAGTCGGTGGACCAGATCTCCTCGACCGGCAGCCCGTACCTGCCCTGCTGGGCTCCCACCGCGCGGGCCAGGTAGTCGCTGCCGAGCTGGGCCCGGGTGCCGAACCAGGCGGTGCTCTCCAGGCCCTTGGCCGCCTCCGCCGCCAGTCTGGCCCGGCCGTCCGCGATGCCCCGCAGCATCGCCGCCCGGACGTCCAGCGGCAGCGCCGCCGACTCGAAGTCGCCTGCACCGACGCCGAGTTCGGCCAGCCGGCTGCGCAGGTCGGCCTCGGCGGGCAGTACCGGGAAGAAGCCGAGCAGGAAGTCCAGCAGGACGAAGAACTCCAGCGTCTCCAGCACCTCGTCGTCCCGCCAGACCGGCCAGTGCGGCTCGGGTGCGGCGGGCGGCGGCTCGGTGCCGAGATGGGCGCTGAGCGGTCTGAGCGAGTACTGCGCCTGGAGCTCCCGCAGCGCGGGCAGGTCCTGCGGGCCCGCCAGGTAGGTGCGGCCGAGGATGCCGACCAGTTCGGTGTCCGCCCGCAGCACGCCGTCGAAGCCCGCTCTGGCGTCCCCGGTGAAGTGCGGCCCCGCGATCAGGTAGCGGCCCGCCGCCTGTCCGGTGGTCCGGGAACCGATGAAGCCGACGTACGAGGTGTCCAGGTCGTGCACCGCCAGGACGTAGTAGCGCTCCGTGGCCGGGACCTCCAGCACCCACGGCTCGGCCCGCAGGTCCAGCCAGGCGCAGGAGTACGGGGTGTCGGCGCTCGGCGCCACCAGGTCGACGTCCGCCGGGGTGAACGGGTTCGGGTAGTGCCGGAAGACGCCGAAACCGCCGACGAAACGCGGGTCCGCGTCGTCGACGGCCTGCGGGTACATGGTCCGGTAGTTCGCCAGCAGGGCGGAGCCCCAGATCCACGCCTCGGTGGCGGTCTCCCTGATCGTCGCCGGGTCCACGAGTGCCGGGTTGCCCATGCTGCCGTACTCCCCACTGCCTGGCCGGACCGCTGCCCGGTCACACCGGGTCACGCCGATGACCGGCTGGCCGACCGGCGAGCTATTCGGACATTACCGCACAAAGTGGGTGCTAGATGCGGTCCGAAGCCTTGGCACGCCGGAGGCACGGAGGAGCGCGCCGAGCACGGCCCACCGGAACGACACGCCGCACTCCGCCACGAGTGAACGAAAGTCAGCTCGAAGTGAACGACCGTACCCAGCAAGGGTAGTGACGTGCAGTCTTGCCGGTATGAACATCCTCGTACTCGGCGGCACGTCCTTCCTCGGACGCGCCTATGTCACCGAAGCGCTGCGCCGCGGCCACCGCGTCACCACCTTCAACCGCGGCCTGAGCGGAGCCGACCAGGACGGCGTCGAGGCCGTCCGGGGCGACCGCAACTCGGCCGCCGACCTGGAACGGCTGGTCGACGGCCGGCGGTGGGACGCGGTGGTGGACACCGCCGGCCAGCAGCCCGCCGCGGTCGCCCTCGCCGCCCGCCTGCTGCGGCCTCACACCGACCGCTACAGCTTCGTCTCCTCCATCCACGCCTTCGCCGACTGGCCCGCGCTGCCGGTCAGCGAGGACTCCCCCACCCACCCCTGCCCGGCCGACACCCCGGCGGACCAGCCCCCGGCCAACGCGCTGAAGGCCGGCTGCGAGCGCGCACTGCTGGAACACTTCGGCGCCGAGCGCTCGGTGATCCTCAACTGCGGCCTGCTGATCGGCCCTTACGAGAACGTCGGCCGCCTGCCCTGGTGGCTGGAGCGGATCACCCGGGGCGGAAAGGTGGCCGCGCCCGGCAGCCCCGACCGGACCATGGCACTGATCGACGCCCGGGACTTCGCCGCCTTCGGGCTCGACCTCGTCGAGCGCGGGGCCTCCGGCCGGTACGTGACCACTGCACCGGCCGGGTCGACCACCATGGGCGAGTGGCTGGCCACCTGTGTGGAGGTCACCGGCGGCAAGGCCGAGCTGGTCTGGATCGACGACGAGGCACTGCTGGCGGCCGAGGTCACTCCCTGGGTCGAGCTGCCGCTCTGGACCCCCGACCTGCCCGAGTGGCAGGGCATCTGGCTGGCCGACACCGCCAAGGCCCAGGCCGCCGGGCTGAACTGCCGCCCGATCGCCGAGTCCGTCCGCGACACCTGGGCCTGGATCCAGGAGCGTGGCCCCCGCACCAAGCCCTACACCCAGGGCAGCGTCCCGCTCGGGATCGACCCGGCCAAGGAGCGCAGACTGTTGGAGCAGGCGGCGGGCTGAACCCCGCCCGAGGGCTCCGGGCGCCCGGCCGGGGGCGGGGGAAGCCTGGACGGGGCGGGGCACCCGGCCGAGGGGTGGGGCACCGCGTGGGCCGGCCGCTGTGGAGCCGGCCGGTTTCGCGGTGCCCCTCCCCCCTTGGCGGGAGCCCGTCAGCGCGGCGGAGGCAGGCGCTGCAGGAAGACGTCGAACGCCGTCGGCTTGACCGCCGTGACCCCCGCGAACGGGAAGTCCATCTCCCTGATGACGATCAGTGAGATCACCACCAGCCCGCTGAGCGCCAGCACCATCAGCGCGTGCGAGAAGGTGTTGGAGAGTCCGAACAGGAAGGTGAAGCCGACCGTCAGCACACCACCGATGATCAGCGCCGCCCAGAGCAGCGGCGGCACGTCCTCGTCCACCTGGCTCAGCCGGGCGCGGCGCTCGGAGGCCAGGCTCTCCAAGTGGCTGACCGCGTGGTCGTAGAGCACCCGCTGCTGGTCGTTGCCCGCCTGGATCGCGAAGACGTCATCGCGCATCTGGTAGACGAGTTCGGTCGCGGCCGGAAGGGACTCGTGGTGGGCCATCAGCGGCCACTCGCTGTCTTTGACCGTTTGGGCGTAGTCGAGGGTGTGCTTCTCCAGCTGCGGGCCGAGCGGAGCCGGCAGCTGGCGGGAGATCCAGTAGATCCCCGCCAGCGAGTCGGCCTCCTTGAAGGTGGTCTTGCGGGCCGCGTCGTTGTTGTCCCAGACCGCGATCACCACGAACGCCAGGAGTACTGCGTAGAGCACCCCCACGGCGGCGAAGATGAACCCCGCCACATCGTTGTGAACCTCGCGTACCGGGTGCGGGATGAAGCGTTGCACCAGGTACAGCACCGCCGAGACGGCTAGCAGGACGCCGACCAGGATCCCGATGTCCAACAGACTCATACGTTGTGCTTCCCTGCCCTTGCGGTTGTGCGGACCTGCGGACGTGCAGAGGTGGTTCTGGGTGCAAGGGCGCGGTCGGACGCGGAGTCGGGGACGGGCCCTCAGTGGTTGCGGCGGGTGACCAGTTCGGCCAGCGCCAGCAGGTCGTCGGCGGCGGTCGGATCGGGGACGGCTGTGGAGAGGTGGCCGATCGCGGCCGCCATCCGCTCACAGGACTCGGTCTGTGCCCAGGCCCGCCCGCCGGCGCCGTCCACCGCCGCCGCGGCGGCCAGCAACTCCTCGGCCGTCAGCGGCCTCTCGAGCGCGTAGAGCTCGGCGAGCACCGCCGCCTCCTCGGATCCGGAGGAGAGCGCGTGGACCACCGGCAGTGACTTCTTCCGGGCGGCGAGATCGGCGCCGACCGGCTTCCCGGTGACGGCCGGGTCGCCCCAGATGCCGATCAGGTCGTCGATCAGCTGGAAGGCCAAGCCGATCTCCCGGCCGAAGGCGTCCAGGGCCTGCGTGGCGTTGTCGTCGGCGCCGGCGTAGAGCGCGCCGATCGCGCAGGCGCAGCCGAGCAGGGCCCCGGTCTTGCCCTCGGCCATGGTCAGGCACTCGGCGAGCGAGACGTCGTCACGCCGTTCGAAGGCGCAGTCGCTCTGCTGGCCCGCGCAGAGCTCGACGACGCAGTCGGCGAGCCGGCGGACGGCCGCCGGGGTGGCCGGGTGGTCGTCCTCGGCGAGCGTGCGCAGCGCGAGCGAGTGCATCGCGTCGCCGGCCAGGATGGCCTCGGTGGTGCCGAACACCCGCCAGGCGGTGAGGCGGTGGCGCCGGGTCTGATCCCGATCGATGACGTCGTCGTGCAACAGGGTGAAGTTGTGCACCAGTTCGACGGCCGCCGCCGCCCGGACGGCCTCGGCCGGGCGGCGGCCGAGGGCCTGTACGGCTGCCAGCACCAGTGCCGGGCGGATCGCCTTGCCCGCACCGGCGTTCGCGGGCGTACCGTCCGGCTCCCACCAGCCGAAGTGGTACCCGGCGATCCGGCGCATCGACTCGGGCAGCGTGCCGATCGCGGAGCGCAGCGCCGGGTCGACCAGCGTCCGCGTCCGGACCAGCACGTCGGCGACCTGGTGGCCCTCCCGGCTGCCGCGGTCGAGTGTGAAGATCCCCATGTGTGTTCCTCCCCCGGATCGTCGGGCTCTTTCGGTGGGCCTTCCACGAGGCCCTACCCAGCCCCTCCCCCGACCCCGGTCGGGGCTTTTCCAATACAGGCGGTCAGGCGGGGCGTGGTCGCAAAATCCGACCGACCGCACCCCGCTTTCCGGTCAGGATCCGCACCGGACAGAAATCGACCGGGCGGAATCAGTCACGCGGACGCGCGACATCAACGTTCTCCAGTACGCCGATCGCATCCGGAACCAGAATGGCGGCCGAGTAGTAGGCACTGACCAGATAGGAGATGATCGCCTTCTCGTTGATGCCCATGAAACGCACCGAGAGGCTCGGCTGGTACTCGTCCGGAATTCCGGTCTGGTGCAGGCCGACGACGCCCTGGTTGTCCTCCCCGGTACGGAGCGCGATGATCGAGCTGGTGTGCCCGTCCACGATCGGGATCTTGTTGCAGGAGAAGATCGGCACACCGCGCCAGGCCGGGACCTGCTGACCGTGGACCTCGGTCGGCGTCGGGTAGAGGCCGCGCTTGCTGCACTCCCGGCCGAAGGCGGCGATCGCCTTCGGGTGGGCGAGGAACATCTTGGTGCCCCGGCGGCGGCTGAGCAGATCGTCCATGTCGTCCGGGGTGGGCGGGCCGGAGTGGGTCTGGATCCGCTGGCCGTACTCGGCGTTCTGCAGCAGGCCGAATTCGCGGTTGTTGATCAACTCGTGCTCCTGGCACTCACGGAGCGCCTCGATGGTCAGCCGCAGCTGCTGCTCGATCTGGTTCATCGGCTGGTTGTAGAGATCGGCCACCCGGCTGTGGACCTGGAGCACCGTCTGGGCGACGCTCAGCTCGTACTCGCGCGGAGCGAGCTCGTAGTCCACGTACGTGGCGGGGAGCTCGATCTCGCCCTCGTGGCCCGCAGCCAGCTCGATCTCGGCCTCGCCGTGCTTGTTCTGCGACTGCTGCGCGTCGGCCAGGTAGGCGGCGATCTGGTCGCGCAGCGCCTCGGAGCGGTTCACCAACTGCTGGAACGCGGCCCAGGGCAGTACGAGCGCCGTACCGGCGGTGGCGGCCTTGACCGAGTACTCCCAGAGCGCGTCGGCCTGGTGGACGGCCTCGTCGCCGAGGTGGTCACCGTCGGCCAGCACGCCGAGCACGGTGGTCTCACCGTACTTGCCGTTGCCGATCCTGTTCACCTTGCCGTGCGCGATCAGGAAGACCTCGTCGATCGGCTGGCCTGCCTCGACGAGCACCTCGCCCGCCGCGAAGTCCCGCTGGACGAACCGGCCGGCCAGCTCCTCCAGCACCGTGTCGTCCCCGAGGCCCCGCAGCACGGGCACCTCGCGCAGCGACGGCGGGACGACCCTGACCTCCGCGCCGGTCTTCACAAAGCTCACCCGGCCGCGCCCCACCGCATAGCTCAGCCGGCGGTTCACCCGGTAGGTACCACCGGAAACCTGCACCCACGGCAGCATCTTGAGCAGCCAGCGGGAGCTGATGCCCTGCATCTGCGGCTCGGACTTGGTGGTCGTAGCCAGATTCCGCGCGCCGGCGGTGGTCAGGCTGGTCTGCTGCCGGTCCTGCGGCTGGCCGCTCTGAGCGGGAATACCGAGATTTGTTTCGGTCGTCATTAGAGAGAGCCTCCGCATGAGCGCATGAAGTATCGCTTTACTGCACACATGCTGCGCCCAACCGGAGTCATTCGCAATCACTCTTTCGAGTGGCGGGAATAGGTGCCAAATTAGTACGACTGGTTCACCTGTTCAATTAGCCGATCGGCCGCCTCATAGAGTCGGCGGCAATTCAGCACGTCAGGGCATCGGGGAGCCGCGAGCGAAGATCGAACAGTCGTACCCGAACGGCCGGGGCAGCGAACCCACCGCCACCCCGACCGTCGGCGCACACCCGCCTGCGTACGCCTGCCTACGTACGCCTGTCCGCCCGAGTCCGCCTGCCGCCTGCACCGACTGCCGGCGCAGCCCTGCCAGCGCGGACCCGCCCGCCGGCACTCCCGCAGATGCCCCTACAGGTGGTCCCTCAGGTACTCCGAAACGCTCCGGCACCATCCGGCGAGCTCCTCGCGGTGGTGCAGCTGCCCCTCGCACAGGGCGGCGACCTGCGCGTCGGTGAGCCGGTCGGGGCTGTGCACCTCCAGCAGGTGCGAGACCTCCCGCAGCGTCGTCGACAGCCGCTCGGCATCGGCATGGCTGAGCATCACCAGCGCGTCGGTGTGGCCAATCGTCATGGAACCAGGCATCGAGCCCTCCTACAGTCGGCCCCCTGTCCGATCGGTTCCCCGTCCTGCGGGATCCCGTCCGGCCGGACCCGAGTCCGCCCGGACCCCCGTCCACGGTACGGCCGCCGACACGACGACTGCATCCGGTGCGCGCCTCCGGCGCCGAGAACGGCCGCCGCGCTATCAACGGAAGGGCAAATAGGTACAAACCCTTTCATTGGAGTCCGCCATGCCGCTTCTCACCCGAGCCCCGCAGCAGTTCTTACTCACTCTCGACGATTCCGGCCTGATCGCCGAGATCGAGGCGTACCTGGCTTCCCTGCCGACCCCCGCGCGCACCGCCGTCCCGTACGTCTGCGCCCTCGGGAGCGTCCGCCGGCCCTGGAACGCCGGCCACCCGGAGCCCCGGCCGACCCTGCTGGACCGGATCGCCCGCCGTCCGCCCCGCCCGGTCCCGGTCACCGTGGCCGACCATCTGCGGCTCACCTCCCACTACATCGCCTTCCACGGCTGGCTCCAGGGCGCGATGTGGGACGAGGCCGGACGGGTCTGCCTGCTCGGCGCGCAGGCGGCGGTACTCGCCCACGGGTACGGCACACCGGACCACGCCCGCCGCGGCCGCGTCCAGGTGATGGAGGTGCTGCACGGCACCGGGCATCCGGTGGCCTCCCCCGACGAGTACAACGACGCCCCGACCACCCGCCAGGCCGACGTCCACCGGCTGCTCGACCGGGCCGCGAGCCGGGCGTCCGGCCTGGGCATCTAGCGGGGCGGGCCTCCGGGCCCGCCCCGGCCGGCCGACGTTCCGGGGCACCGCCGCTCCACCGAGCCGGACGCGCCACTTCGCCAGGCCGCGCCCGGGCGGTGTACGGTCGGGTGTCGTTCGCTGGACCGGGGAAACGTGAAGGGGGTGGGGTGCCGATGGCCCCGCGCCGGAGCGCCGACCCCGCGGCCCGGACCTTCGTCGAGGAGGCCCGCCGCCGCCAGATCATCGAGTGCACGATCGACCTGATCTCCACCCGCGGCTACCCCGCGACCTCGCTCTCGGCCATCGCCGAGGAGGCCGGCATCTCCAAGTCGGCGGTGCTGTACCACTTCTCCTCCAAGGACAACGTCACCCAGGCGACGCTCGACCACGTCTTCGAGCAGTTCACCGGGTACGTCCGGGAGCGGGTGGCGGCGGAGTCCGATCCGCTCGACACCGTGATCGCCTACCTGCGCGCGATGATCGGCTACCAGCAGGCCAACCGGCGCCATGTCCGGGTGATCACCGAGATGCTGCTGGACGACCGAGGCGGCACCCAGCTGAAGAACCCCGGCTCACATGACACCCGCGGCCGCTGGCAGGAGCTGGCCGCCCTGCTCGCCGCCGGCCAGCAAGCCGGCCGCCTGCGCGAGTTCGACACCCAGGTGACGGCGCTGGCCATCGGCGGCGCGATCGACAGCGTCATCTCGCACTGGCTGGTCCACCCCGAGCTCGATCTCGACGCCGCCACCGCCGAGTTGGAGACCTTCACCCTCAACGCCATCCGACCGCGCGACTAGCCACCACATTTCAGCGCGCGAGGGACTCGCCGCCAGCCCGCCGCGCCGGCAAGCGAGTTCACCGCGCGCTCACCCGCTGCGCTTGGGCTCCCATTTGCGACACGCCATCAGATCCGCCATCAGATCCGATGCGACGCACTCGCCTTCCGCGCGGTACGGCCCTCACGCCGCCACGGCGGCTACCGTCGCGCGAAGGCGGGTGCACGTTCGGGGCGGATGCCGATGCCGCCGAGGTAGCCCGTCACACTGCGCAGCGCCGGCACCCGCCGCATCAGGCGGATCGGAACCGGCAGGCGCTCGGTGTCGAGCGTTCCGCTGAGAGCTGGGCCGTGCATCATGTCGTGGTCGCCCAGCTGCGTCTTCTGCATGAAGGCCATCGGCAGCCAGCGCCGCTTCTGCACCCGCGCCAGGTCGGCGAGTCGGACGCGGCCGCGGCGCAGCGGGTCGGCGAGGATACGGGCCGCCGCGACGGCGTCCTGCACCGCGAGGTTGACCCCGACACCGCCGACCGGGGACATGGTGTGGGCGGCGTCGCCGATGCACAGCAGGCCCTCCCGGTACCAGCGCGGAAGCCGGCCCATCGTCACCTCCAGCAGTTTGACGTCCTCCCAGGACTCGATCGCGTCCGTCACCTCGGCGCCCCAGCCGAACAGTTCGCCCAGCTCGTCACGGAACCACTGGATCCCCTGGGCCCGCAACCCCGTGTCGCCGCCCTTGGGGATGAGGTACGAGGTCTGGTAGTAGTCGCCGCGGTCCGTGGTGACCGCGACCCGCCCGCTGCGGACCTGCCCGAAGACCCGGCCCGCCTTGTCGCGGTCGGGCCGCAGGACCGGTACCCGCACCTGCCAGACGTCCATCGGCACCTCGAACCAGTCGGGCCGCATCCCGGCCTCCCGGCGGACCTCCGAGCCCCGGCCGTCGCAGGCGACCACCAGGTCGGCCGCGAGCTCGCCGGGTGACCCGTCCTCGTCGACGTAGTGAACGCCCGTCACCCGGCCACGCTCGGTGCACAGGCCGGTGAACGCGGTGTGCATCCGCAGGGTGAACGAGGGCTCCTCGGCGGCGGCTTCGGCGAGCAGGTTGAGGAAGTCCCACTGCGGGACCATGGCGATGTACTTGTGGGGGCCGGGGATCCAGCGGAAGTCGGCCATGGTGACGGTGTGTTCGCCGATGTTCATCTGCATCTCCTCCAGCCTGCGGGCCGGAAGTCGGGCGAACCTGCGGCCGAGGCCGAGTTCGTCCAGCAGTCGCAGGGTGGAGGGGTGGATGGTGTCGCCCCGGAAGTCCCGCAGGAAGTCCCCGTGCTTCTCCAGCACGGTCACCTCGACTCCGGCCCTGGCCAGCAGCAGTCCGAGCATCATCCCCGCCGGGCCACCACCCACCACACAGCACGTCGTCCGCTCCATGTCCACGCTCCCCTCGCAGCAAGGCTCTGACCGAACGGTCAGTCAACTGACCGCACGGTCAGGCTAGCACCGGCTAGCGGGAACGCCAGGGCACCGGGGACTGCGCCTCCACCCGGACGCCGACACCGGGCGCACCCCCCGGACCAACACCCTTCGACTGCAGGCAGGCCCACCGCCACGAGCGACAATCGACCGCCCACCCCCCGCACGCCGCCTCCCGATCGGACCGCACGACACCTGACGCGGCCGCGCGAGGCACTCCCGTCCGCCGCCGACATCGCCCCCGGCGCCCGACGGGCACCACCAGATCGCGGTCACGGCGGAGGCCAAAGCGCACGCAGCGCAGGAGAGGCCGCGCGAGGCGATGGACCACATGAACCGGCCGCTGAAGCGGCGCCCGACCTCAAACGGGGCCGGGAAGTTACCCAGCCCCGTAACCGCGGCGCCGCGCCAGCCGCAACCCGCGCAGCTCCCCGCCGAGTCGCGCACCTACGCCCACCGACACCCCAGCACCCGCCACGACCTGCGGAGATTGCTTCGACTTCGCACATGTGCGCCCACGAACCGCGGAACCCGGGGAGGAGATCCGCCCCCTTCGGCACCTCATCACTTAAACTGTCGCCATCACACAACGTGAGGGTTCATGTGAGCAGCGTGAATGAAGCACCAAGAAGGTCGCGGCGTCACCTCGTACTCCGCGGATCACTGATCGCCGCGCTCGTCGTGCAGTTGGCCGTGCTCGTCTCCCAGCAAATGCAGATCGACGATCTGCAGGCTCAGCGCATCGGCGATCTGCAGGGCGAGCACATCGTGCACGGACCCTCCGGTCCGCCTGGCCCCTCCGGCCCGGCCGGCCCCGCCGGCCGCGACGGCCTGCAAGGCAGGGACGGGAAGGACGGCAAGGACGGACAGGACGGACAGAACGGGCGAGAAGGGCGAGACGGCGTCGAGGGCAGGGAGGGCAAGGAGGGCAAGGACGGCAAGGACGGCACGAACGGGCAGAACGCTGCCGCCGAGCCATCGCCGAGCGAGTCCCACGACCACGGTAAGCCCCCCTGGAACAGGGGGCCCCTCCCCGGCGACCTATTCGGCGTTCACAGTTCACGATGGCCCCAGGCTCCGCAGCCCACGGGCCCGCACGTGATGAAGCAATCTCCCTAGGTCATGGCGGCGTTGGGGTGCCGAAAGGCGTAGGTGCGCGGCTCTCGGCAGAAAGCTGCGCAGGTTGCGACTGAGAGCGCACCCGCGACCGCGCACGTCAACAGCGCGGCCGTCGCCTACTCGTTGCGCGCCGAGGGCCTTCGCGCCCCACGTCCGAACCATCCAGCCGCGAAGTCGGTGGCCTGACCCGACCAAGCGACCGCGACCGGGATCGCCGACAAGCTCGGTGAAGCCATCCGCGGAGCGCTCGGCGGCGAGGATCCGCCGGCCGATTCCGGCACGGCAGTGGCACGGCCGTCCCGACGAACTGCACCGCTCGGACAACGACGAAGGGCCGGTTCCCGAGGATCACCCTCGTGAACCGGCCCTTCCGTGCGTGCTGCAGGGTTTCAAGCGGAGAGCCCCCTGTCGGGTTCGAACCGACGACCCCCGCTTTACAAGAGCGGTGCTCTGGCCAGCTGAGCTAAGGAGGCACGGTGGCCGTCCGCGGCGGACCACGGCGGCACCAGGGGCAGTCTACCGGGACGGGGGGCCGTGGTGGTGGCGGATATCAAGGTGACCGGTATGACCGGGCTGTCCCGGTTGTGATCGGATCGATGCCGAAATCGGGCGCTGTGGGGGGCTGACAGCGGGTGAACCGGCGGGTAGCGTCGCCCGGAGTCGAATCCCGTCGGCTGGTTCAGACCACTGGCGGCGGGGTGGCGGCAGGACAACCCAACCCTTTACTCGGATCGTCCGGCACGTTCCTGCCGGTGAAGGAGAGCACAGTCATGGCTTCTGTGACGTACGACAAGGCGACCCGCCTCTACCCGGGCGGGACCAAGCCGGCCGTCGACGCGCTGGACCTGCACATCGAGGACGGCGAGTTCCTCGTGCTGGTCGGCCCGTCCGGCTGCGGCAAGTCGACCAGCCTGCGGATGCTGGCGGGCTTGGAGGACGTCAACGGCGGCGCCATCCGGATCGGTGACAGGGACGTCACCCACCTGCCGCCGAAGGACCGGGACATCGCGATGGTGTTCCAGAACTACGCGCTGTACCCGCACATGACCGTCGCCGACAACATGGGCTTCGCGCTCAAGATCGCGGGCGTCAGCAAGGACGTGATCCGCACCAAGGTCGAGGAGGCCGCGAAGATCCTCGACCTCACCCAGTACCTGGACCGCAAGCCGAAGGCGCTCTCCGGCGGTCAGCGCCAGCGTGTCGCGATGGGCCGCGCGATCGTCCGCGAGCCGCAGGTCTTCCTGATGGACGAGCCGCTGTCCAACCTGGACGCCAAGCTGCGCGTCTCCACCCGCACCCAGATCGCCGGCCTGCAGCGCCGCCTGGGCATCACCACCGTGTACGTGACCCACGACCAGACCGAGGCCATGACCATGGGCGACCGGGTCGCGGTGCTCAAGGACGGCCTGCTGCAGCAGGTCGACACCCCCCGGGCGATGTACGACAGGCCCGCCAACGTCTTCGTGGCCGGCTTCATCGGCTCCCCGGCGATGAACCTGGTCGAGGTTCCGTTGGTGGACGGCGGTGTGAAGTTCGGCGGCTCGGTCGTCAACATCTCGCGTGAGGACCTGGCCGGCGCGGGCAGCGACAAGACCGTGACCGTCGGCATCCGGCCGGAGCACTTCGAGATCGTCCCGGCGGGCGGCATCGAGGGCGTCGCGGTCACCGTCAACGTGGTCGAGGAACTCGGCGCGGACGGCTTCGTCTACGGCACCACCAAGATCGGAGGCGCGGACCGGGACATCGTCGTGCGCGTGCACGGCCGCCAGGTCCCGCAGAAGGGCGAGACCATCCACGTGGTCCCGACCGGTGGCGAGGCGCACGTCTTCTCCAGCAGCACAGGCGAGCGCCTGAGCTCCTGAGCAACCGCGTGAGCCCCCGGCGGACGGTGTCCGCCGGGGGCTCACGCATTGGCTTGCACGCGACCCGTCCGCTCTGCGCGCCACCTTCGCGTCAACACGCCGTACGGACGAACCGGGACACGCGTCACTCATTGGTGTAACGGAGTGCAACCCATGACTCACCGAGCGCTACTCTCCTGAGCGTGAAACAGCTCGTGCGCCGTATCGGCCAGACCGTCGCCCTCACCCTTCCCGTGATCCTGGTGACCACCGGGACCCTCGCCGTGACCCATGTCCCCTGGGCCCAGCCGACCAGGCTGGACCAGCAGGTGGTCGCGGCGTCCAGCGGCGACGGCACCATCGGCCGCAGCACCACGACCACCGGCACCGAAGGGCTCTCCCCGCAGGACGCCCTCCGCGCCGACCTGATGGACGAGCTCCGCAACCACAACCCGGGCACGGCGCTCGACCTGCTGGAACGCACCATGCGCGAGAAGCCGTCCCTCACCCCGTACTGCAGCAACCTCGCCGCGGACCTCGGGCGCGCCGCCGTCCGCAAGTACCAGGGCGACGTCCAGCGGGCCCGCTCCTTCGCCCGCCCGGTCTGCGACGGCTCGTTCGCGGCGGGCGCGGCCGGCTGACCCCGGCGGCCGGGGCCGCCGATTGCCGCCGCTGGGCTCCCCGGCACCGGCCGGGGACCTTATCGTTCTCGGCATGACCGTCCCCGCACCGTTCTCGCCGTGACCGCCCCGGCGTCCCGCTCCGCCCCGCGGGTGGTCCCGCAGGCCGTGACCCAGGCCGTCATCCTGGCCGGCGGCCAGGGTTCCCGGCTGCGCCCGTACACCGACGACCGCCCGAAGCCGCTGGTCGAGATCCCCGGAACCGGAGTACCGATCGTCGGGCACCAGCTGACCTGGCTAGCCACCGAGGGTGTCACCGACGTGGTGATCTCCTGCGGGCACCTGGCCGGGGTGCTCCAGGAGTGGCTGGACAAGGCTGACCTGCCGTTGGACGTCTGCACGGTCGTGGAGGCGGAGCCGCTCGGACGCGGCGGCGGCCTGAAGTACGCCTCGAAGGCGCTGCCCCACCCCGACGCGCCCTGGTACGCCGCCAACGGCGACATCTGGACCCGCTTCAGCCTCCGCGACATGGCCGCCTTCCACCATGAGCGCGACGCCGTCGCCACCCTCGCGCTGGCCCGGCCGCGCATCCCGTGGGGCACCGTGGAGACCGACCGGTTCGGCAACGTACTGGACTTCATCGAGGCGCCGCCTTCCCCGTTCCTGATCAACGCCGGCCTGTACGTCTTCGGGCCGGAGTTCCACGAGCTGCTCCCGGACGTCGGCGACCACGAGCGCACCACCTTCCCGCAGCTCGCCCGCAGCGGGCGGCTCGCGGGGTACCAGCTGCCGCAGGGCTGCTACTGGCGGGCCATCGACACCGTGAAGGACCTCACCGAGGCCGCCAGGGAGCTCTCCTCGGGCGGGTGAGTCGCAGACGGCAGCCTCGGCCCGGCACGGCGAGCGGTGCCTCCTCCCGAAGCCCCGGGAAGGCCCGGGAAACGGAGACTGCCGGGCCCCTTCCGATCGGAGGGGGCCCGGCAGTCGTGACCGGGAGCAGCCGTACCGTCAGACGGTGGTGCCGCCCGGCCTGACGCCGTAGTGCGCGCCGTTCATGCCGAGCGCGGGGAGCGGTCCGCTGCCCAGGACCCCGCCGAGCAGGCCGCCGCTCGAGGAGGCCGGCTTCGGGGTGGACCCGCCCGCGCCGGAACCCGAGCCGGGCGAACTCCCGCTGCGGCTGCCCGCGCCACTGCTGGAACCCGACCCGGTGCCCGCGCCCTCGCCGCCGGCCGAGCTCCGGTCCGGCCTCGCGCTGTGCGTCTTCCCGCTCCTGCTGGAGGAGGCGGACGGGGAGGCCGCCGTGGACGAGGGGGTGGACGACGGGGACCGCGAGGCCGAGGCGGCAGAGCTGGACACGGGCGCCGGCACCGGCGCCGGCATGACCGGGGAGACCGGCCCCGAGGACGGCCCGTTGCCGGGCCACACCGGCGTTCCGTAGTCGGGCGACGGCGTGGCCGGACCGGGGACGGGCCGGCCGCTGGTACGGACCGCCGCGCCCAGCACGGAGCCGAGCAGCAGGGTCGTCCCGATCACCAGGGTGGTCACCACGGCACCGCAGCGCAGGATCCGGCGGCGCAGCACGGCCGGGGCATCGGAGCCGTACCGGCGCCACGCCTCCAGCGCGATCCGGCCGTCCAGGGAGCCGAACGGGGCACCGGCGATCAGCAGTGGGCTCCAGGCGGCCAGGAAGATCAGGTCGGGTGCGTCGTAGACCGGGACGGCCCGCCAGCTGACGGTGAACAGCAGGACCGCGGAGAGCACCATCGCCGCTCCGGCCGCGAGCCGCTGCCAGAGCCCGAGGATCGACAGGACGCCCACCACGACCTCGGTGAACGCCACGCCGAGCCCGGACCCGACGGGATGCGCCATGGCGAAGTCGAGCAGCGGCTGCGCCACCTTCCAGGGGTGGAGCGAGCCGAGCCAGCGCATCATCGAGCCGCGCTGGCCGCCGTCGAAGTACACCGGGTCGCAGAGCTTGCTGAAGCCGGCGTAGACCGAGAGCGAGCCGAGCAGCACGCGCAGCGGCAGCAGCACCAGGCCGAGGTCGACCTTCCGGCCCGGGTACCAGGCGTGCCGGTTCTCCCCGCCGACCGGGTGACTGACCTCGGGCAGCTCACCACCGGGCGTCCACGGGGGCCGCATCCGCATGCCCGGAGACTGCGCGGAGGCCCCGTACGAGCCACCGGCGCGGCCGCGGCCCTCGGGCGAGCCCGGCTGCTTCGGCACCGCCTGCCCGTACTGCTCGGGCTGCCCGTACGGGTCCCGGTACGGCCCGGAGGGCGGGAACGGCTCCAGTCGCTGGGTGTCCTCCACCCCGAGCGGGGCCGGGCCGCTGCCGGGCGCGGCGGCCGGGGCGGGCACGGTGTTGAGGCGGACTGCGTCCAGCAGTTGGGTCGCCGCCAGGTCGCCCGGCGCGGCCTGTCCGCTCCAGGTGACGGCGGTGACCCGGCCCTTGCGCCGCACGGGCGTACCAACCGAACCGACCGACGACCCGGCGGTGCCGACCGCACCGACACCCGTCAGCGCCGCCGCGAACGCCGAACCGTCCACCACCACGTGCGGGGTGACCAGCGGCCTGTCGCCGAGGCTCTGCGTGCCGTACGGGTTGCCGAAAGCCGCATCCGCCGGGGACTCGATCAGCGAGGCCACCGGGGTGGTGAGCCGTACCCGGAAGCTGGCCTGGGTGCTGCTCAGCCTGGCCGGATCGGACGGCACCTTGACCGTGTTGAGGCTGGGCTCGTCGTCTATCCCAGCCGTGCCGCCCTGCCTCGGGCGCCGAGGTGTTCTGGTGTCCACACCCGTCTAACCGGGTGACAGCCACTTAGGACACTCTCCCGGGTGGATTCCTGGCGGTGATTGAAGTGATCATGCGCAAACCGATCGGGCCCGGTCAGGCCCGATCGGTTGACGGTCACAAAGTCGCCGGTCGAGAACCGGCGACGTCGGTCAGCGCTTGGCGCGCAGCCGCGCGGCCTCGTACAGCACGATGCCCGCGGCGACACCGGCGTTCAGCGACTCGGTCTCACCCGGCATCGGGATCCGCACCCGGATGTCGCAGGTCTCGGCGACCAGCCGGGACAGGCCGCGGCCCTCGCTGCCCGCGACGATCACGACCGGGCCGGTGAGCACGTCCAGGTCGCCGATCTCGGCCTCGCCGTCGGCGGCCAGGCCGACGACCATCAGGCCGGCCTTCTGGTAGGCCTCCAGGGCCCGGGTGAGGTTGGTGGCCCGGGCGACTTGCAGCCGCGCCGCCGCACCGGAGGAGGTCTTCCAGGCGCCGGCCGTCATGCCGGCGGCCCGGCGCTCGGGAATGACCACGCCGTGCGCGCCGAAGGCGGCGGCGGAACGGACCACGGCACCGAGGTTGCGGGAGTCGGTGACCCCGTCCAGCGCCATGATCAGCGCGTCCTGGCCGAGATTGGCGGCCTCCTCCAGCAGGTCCTCGGGGTGCGCGTACTCGTACGGCGGGACCTGGAGCACCAGACCCTGGTGGTTGAGCCCACCGGTCATCTGGTCCAGCTGCGGACGCGGGGCCTCCATCAGCGGGATGCCGCGCTCGTTGGCGGCCTGGAAGGCCTCGCGGACGCGGTCGTCGGTGTCGATGAACTGCATCACGTACAGCGCGTTGGCCGGGACGCCGCCCTGCAGCGCCTCGACCACCGAGTTGCGGCCGACCACCAGCTCGGCCGCGCCCGCGCCACCGCGCCCGCCCCGGCCGCCGGCTCCGGCGCGGCGCATGCCGGCGCGCGCCTTGGCGTCCCGCTCGCGCTTCAGCGCGGCGTTGGCGGCACGCTGCTTGGGGTGGCCCTTGCGGGCCTCACCGGGCGGGGTCGGGCCCTTGCCCTGGAGCGCCCTCCGGCTGTGGCCGCCGGTCCCGACACTCGCGCCCTTCTTGGATCCGGGGTTGCGGCGGTTCCTGCGCTGGCTGTTGCCGGCCATGGCTGTACTTCCTGTCTGTCCGTCATGCCGGGCGGCCGATTCCCGCCCGCGGCATGCTCTGCGTCATGTGGGCCCCTCCCCGCCCGCTGCCGGACAAGGAGGGAGGGCCGCACCGGTCCGGAACGGCCCACCCTCACCCCTTGGGCGCCCAGGCGCCCAAGGGGTTACTGGTTGTTGATGATCCAGCGCGGGCCGGACGGGGTGTCCTCAATGGTGAGGCCCGCCTGCGAGAGCTGGTCGCGGATGGCGTCCGCCGTGGCGAAGTCCTTGCGAGCCCGGGCCGCCTGCCGCTGCTCCAGCACCAGCTGGACCAGCGAGTCCACCACGCCGTGGAGGTCGTCGCCCCGGTCGGCCCCGGCCCAGTGCTCGTCGAGCGGGTCGAGACCCAGCACTCCGAGCATCGCACGGACCTCGGCGAGACGCGCCACCGCGCTCTCCTTGTCGTCCGCGGTGAGCGCGCTGTTGCCTTGCCGGACTGCAGTGTGCACGACCGCGAGCGCCTGCGGCACCCCGAGGTCGTCATCCATCGCCTCGGCGAAGGCCAGCGGCACCTCGGGCGCGGCGTCCACCCGGCCGCAGCGCTCGACCGCGCGCTCGATGAAGCCCTCGATCCGCCCGAAGCCGGTCTCCGCCTCGCGGATCGACTCCTCGCTGTACTCGATCATCGAGCGGTAGTGCGGGGCGGCCAGGTAGTAGCGGAGCACGATCGGCCGCCAGCGCTGGACCATCTCGGAGATCAGCACCGAGTTGCCGAGCGACTTGCTCATCTTCTCGCCGCTCATGGTGACCCAGGCGTTGTGCACCCAGAAGTTGGCGAAGTCGTCGCCGAAGGCGCGGGACTGGGCGATCTCGTTCTCGTGGTGCGGGAAGATCAGGTCGAGCCCGCCGCCGTGGATGTCGAAGGCCTTGCCCAGGTACTTGTGCGCCATGGCCGAGCACTCCAGGTGCCAGCCCGGGCGACCCCGGCCCCACGGAGTGTCCCAGCTGGGCTCCCCCGGCTTGGCCGCCTTCCACATCGCGAAGTCGCGCGGGTCCCGCTTGCCGGTCTCGCCCTCGCTCTCGGGCTGCAGCAGGTTCTCCAACCGCTGGTTGGACAGCCCGAGGTACTGCGGGAAGGTGCCGACCGCGAAGTAGACGTTGCCCTCGGACTCGTACGCGTGCCCCTTCGCGATGAGCTTCCGCATCATCTCGATCATCTCGGGGACGTGTCCGGTGGCCCGGGGCTCGACCGAGGGCGGCAGGCAACCCAGCTCGGCGTAACCCTCGTTGAAGGCACGCTCGTTGGTGTACGCGATCTCGAACCACGGGGTGCCGAGCTCGCGCTCCTTCTTGATCACCTTGTCGTCGATGTCCGTGACGTTGCGGACGAAGGTGACCTGGTAGCCGCGGTAGGTGAACCACCGGCGCATCACGTCGAAGTTGAGGTTGGACCGGATGTGTCCGATGTGCGGGGCCGCCTGGACGGTCGCCCCACACAGGTACATCGAGACACAGCCCGGTACAAGCGGGACGAAGTCGCGTACCTGGCGGGTGCTGGTGTCGTACAGGCGAAGGCTCACAGCGTCAAGCGTAGTGGGCGGCGGGGGGTGCCCCGCCACCTTTACGGGACCCGATGCCCACTTCTTCGTCGGGTCCACGCCGATCGCCGCCGGACTCAGAAGCGGCCGACCACCTTGCGGGGCTTGATCCGGACCACCACCCGGACGTCGTCGGGACCGTCCATGTCGTAGTCCTTGCCCATGTACTTGTGGGCCAGCTCGTTGATCAGCTCCCGGGCGCCCTCCCGGCTCAGGGCCGCCTCGCCGCGCAGTTCGACGTAGGTGTAGGGCTGCTCCGGCGGGTTGACCACGACGGAGACCCGCGGGTCCCGGACCAGGTTGAGGTGCTTCCGGCGGCCTTCGACGGTGGAGAACAGGACGTCGTCGCCGTCCCGCTTCACCCAGACGACGGACGACTGCGGGCTACCGTCGGGCAGCAGGGTGGTCACCACCGCGAAGGCCTTGCCGTCGAGCAGCGCCTTTGCCTGGTCGGGAAGTTCTGCGGCCATGAGTCGGACCTCTCCTCTGGTGCGGTGAACGGTCGGGCGGGCGGCGATCCGCCGCCCGCCCACGCTATCGACTCTCTTGCCGTACAGGAGGGTTGAACACTCGTCAGGCCGCAAATCGTCCCGGCCGACGGTCAGCTGCCGACGGTCAGAACCGGTACACCAGCGCGGTGGCGATCGCGGCCAGGCCCTCGCCCCGGCCGGTGAGGCCGAGCCCGTCCGTGGTGGTGCCGGAGACCGAGACCGGGGCCCCGACGGCGGCCGACAGCGCGGCCTGCGCCTCGTCCCGGCGCTTGCCGATCTTCGGGCGGACGCCGATCACCTGGACCGAGACGTTGCCGATCTCGAAACCCGCCGCGCGCACCAGCCGGGCCGCCTCGGCGAGCAGGGTCACCCCGGCGGCGCCGGACCACTCCGGCCGGTCGGTCCCGAAGTGCGCGCCCAGGTCGCCGATCCCGGCGGCCGAGAAGAGCGCGTCGCACGCCGCGTGCGCGGCCACGTCGGCGTCCGAGTGCCCGGCCAGGCCGACCTCGGAGTCCGGCCAGTCGAGGCCGGCCACCCTGAGCGGGCGCCCCACCTCGAAGGCGTGCACGTCGGTGCCGATACCGATCCGCGGAATCAGCGGCTCAGAAGCCATCGGAGGCCCTCCTGCGGGCGAGTACGGCCTCGGCGAGCACGAGGTCCAGCGGACGGGTGACCTTGAAGGCCTCCTCGTGGCCGGGCACCACGACCACCTGACCGCCGTAGCGCTCGACCAGACCGGCGTCGTCGGTGACCGGCGGCAGGCCGCCGCCGGCCTCCTCGGCCAGCGCCTTCTGGTGCACCTCGTGCAGGGTGTCCAGACGGAAGCCCTGCGGGGTCTGCACCGCGCGCAACGTGGCGCGGTCGGGCGTGTCGAGCACCGGCTCGGGCACCCCCGGCGCGGCGGCCGGAGTGACCCGCTTGACCGTGTCGGCCAGCGGCACGGCCGGCACGACGGCCTCGGCGCCCGCCCGGACGGCGGCGGCGACCGCGTCCACCACCTCCACCGGGACCAGCGGCCGGGCGGCGTCGTGCACCAGCACGATCCCGGTCCCGGCCGGGATCGCGGCCAGGCCCAGGCGCACCGACTCCTGCCGGGTCGCGCCACCGGCCACCACCCGGATGTCCTTGCCGTCCAGGCCGTGGCTGTCCAGCAGTGCGGCCACTCCGGCCACACCGTCCGGCGGCGCAGCGACCACCACCAGGCCGACCGCCCGGCTGCGCGCCAGCGCCCGGACCGCGTGCACCAGCAGGGGCACCCCGCCGAGCTCGCGCAGGGCCTTGGGCGCGCCCGGCCCAAGCCGTTCACCCCGCCCGGCGGCGGGTACGACGGCTGCTGCAACTGCTGCTGTGGCGTTCAGGTTTCACTCCTTCGCCGAAGTGGGTATGGCCATGGCGTGCGCGGCGGGTGCACAGCGCGGACCCCTTCCAACCGCAGACCCGTGGACCTCCGCGGACTACCGGCACTCCGCACCACCCCGGACATCGGACCGTCCAGGTCCGGCCGTGGCTGTCCGGGCCGGCTCGCCGTTTCACTCGGATCCACCGAACCAGGGCGCCCGGCTACGGGTACGCCGAAGCGCCCGAGGTGCCACCGCGCCACCCGCCCGGCGTACCGAACCGTGGTGGCGCGCCGACATCGGGCGCTGTGGCGTTCGCGGTGCTACCGGGAGGCCGGCCTCAGGAGGCCAGCACCTCGTCGAGTAGCGTCTCCGCCTTGTCCTCGTTGGTGTTCTCGGCCAGGGCCAGCTCGCTGACCAGGATCTGCCGGGCCTTGGCGAGCATCCGCTTCTCGCCGGCCGACAGGCCGCGCTCGCGCTCGCGACGCCACAGGTCGCGCACGACCTCGGCGACCTTGATAACGTCACCCGAAGCGAGCTTCTCCAGGTTTGCCTTGTAGCGGCGGGACCAGTTGGTGGGCTCTTCGGTGTACGGTGCACGCAGCACCTCGAAGACGCGGTCCAGACCCTCCTGGCCGACTACGTCGCGCACGCCGACGAACTCTGCGTTCTCCGCGGGCACGCGCAGCGTCAGGTCTCCCTGCTGCACCTTCAGCACCAGGTAGGTCTTGTCCACACCTTTGATCTGGCGAGTTTCGATGGCCTCGATCAGCGCAGCCCCGTGATGGGGGTAGACCACCGTGTCGCCAACCTTGAACGTCATGTGACAGGACCCCTTCCGTGGCTTTCCAGAATAACACGCTTTTCGGCGCACCCGAAGGGCGTTTCCGCAGGTCAGGGCGGGTCTCGGGGCTTGACAACCACCCCCTTCACGTGCTGCGACCGGTGTTCGACGGAGGCTTCTCGCAGGTCGGAGGCGGTATGGAGGACCTGACGAAACCTCTGGCGACACTTCGGAAACCATGATTGGATCTTGAGTTTTTGCCGCACAGCGCGCCGCGCCCCGTCGCGATCCCGGTCACACTCCGGTCCGCCGAGCCGCGGAGCCACGGCGGATGATCGTCGTTCGTAAACGGTGCACCCGTGTCGACGAGGGGCGGGAAGCGCCGGAAGTGCGCTCCGGATGCGACACGGGGCCACCCCGTGAGAAGCAGATAAGTGTGGTCGGTAGTCTGAGCCCTGACTGACCACCCGACACGTGATCCAAGGAGAAGTCGCCGCCGTGAGCCGGAGCCTTCGACGCGGCGCCATCGCCGCCCTCGTCCTCGCAGCGATCGTCCCGCTGTCCGCCTGCGCCGCCGGGAACACCCCGGACACCCTGGAGATCAAGCCGGACAGCGCGGCCACCTCGCTGGGCGAGCACCTCAAGCTCAACAACATCGTGGTGGTGACCAAGGCCGACGCGATCGGCGACCAGACCGGCCCGGCCAACGTCTCGGTCAACATCGCCAACAACGGCACCACCCCCGAGACGCTGCAGTCGATCACGGTCGGCGAGGGCAGCGCGGCGACCTTCACCGACGTCAAGGGCGCTCCGGTCACCGAGATCGTCATCCCGGCCGGCGGTGCGGTGCTGGTCGGCGGCCAGGGCCAGCCGGCCGCTCACGTCGCCTCGGCCAAGGTCACGGTCGGCGGCTTCGCCCCGGTCAGCTTCGCCTTCGCCAAGAGCGGCAAGGTCACCGCGCAGGCCCAGGTCAGCCCGGCCACCGGCCTGTTCGCCTCGTACGGCCCGACCGTCGCCCCGGCGCCGGTGACCCCCACCACCTCGGCCCCGGCCACCGCCTCGGCCCCGGCCTCCGCCACCGCCTCGCCCTCGGGCGCCGCCACGGCCCCCGCCTCCGGCGCTGCCACGGCCCCGGCCGGTACGACCCCGAGCGGCGCCGCCTCCGGCACCCCCGCCACCCACTGACTCCGCGGTCGTACGCCGAAGGGCCCCTGCTCGGCAGGGGCCCTTCGCTTCGCTGCTGCGGGGTTTACGGCTCGAACTTGTAGCCGAGGCCGCGCACCGTGACCAGGTAGCGCGGCGCGCCCGGGTCCGGCTCGATCTTGGCCCGCAGGCGCTTGACGTGGACGTCCAGGGTCTTGGTGTCACCGACGTAGTCGGCGCCCCAGACCCGGTCGATCAGCTGCATCCGGGTGAGCACCCGGCCCGCGTTGCGCAGCAGCATCTCCAGCAGGTCGAACTCCTTCAGTGGCAGGTCGACCTTGGCGCCGTCCACCGTGACCACGTGCCGGTCCACGTCCATCCGGACCGGGCCCGCCTCCAGGGCGCCCGGGCCGCCGCCGTCGCCGTTGCCCCCCGCGTCCTCGCCACGGCGGCGCAGCACCGCGCGGATCCGGGCGACCAGTTCGCGGGTCGAGTACGGCTTGGTGACGTAGTCGTCAGCCCCTATCTCCAGGCCGACCACCTTGTCGATCTCGCTGTCCTTCGCGGTCACCATGATCACCGGGACGTTGGAGCGGACCCTCAGCTGACGGCAGACCTCGGTGCCGGGCAGCCCGGGGAGCATCAGGTCGAGCAGCACCAGGTCGGCGCCGTTCCGTTCGAACTGCTCCAGCGCGTCGGGCCCGGTGGCGGCGACGGCCACCTCGAAGCCCTCCTTGCGGAGCATGTACGAGAGGGCGTCGCTGAACGACTCCTCGTCCTCGACCACCAGTACTCGGGTCACGATCGGGCCTCCGGGGCAGAAATGGGGCTTGTGGTTGCGGGGATTCGCTTCGACAGCGGGATGATCGGCTGCTCCACCGGGATCTGCCCGGCGGGGAGCCGCAGAGTGAACGTGGAGCCTTGGCCCTCGACGCTCCAGACGGACACGGTGCCGCCGTGGGAAGCGGCGACGTGTTTGACGATGGACAGGCCGAGGCCGGTTCCGCCAGTGGCACGGGAACGGGCCGGATCTACACGGTAGAACCGCTCGAAGATCCGCTCTCGGTCCTTCTCCGAGATGCCGATGCCCTGGTCGGTCACCGAGATCTCGATCAGTTCGCCGTCCGCCTCGCCCAGCGCCGCGGCGCTGGAGATGCGGCGGGTGGCGATGGCCACCCGGGTCCGCGGCGGGCTGTAGTTGACCGCGTTCTCCACCAGGTTGCCGAGCGCGGCGGCAAGCTGGCCGCGGTTCCCGTGCAGGTAGAGGCCGGCGACACCGCCGGAGGCGATGTGGATCTGCTTGGCGGCGGCGGGCTGGCGGCAGCGGTCGGTGGCCTCCGCGATCAGCTCGTCCACCGGCACCGGCTCCGGGTCGGTCAGCAGTTGGTCGTCCTGGACCCGGGAGAGGTCGATGATCTCCTGGACCAGGCTGGCCAGCCGGGTCGCCTCGATCTGCATCCGGCCCGCGAAGCGCTGGACGGCCTCGGGGTCGTCGGCGGCGTCCGCGACGGCCTCGGAGAGCAACGAGAGCGCGCCGACCGGGGTCTTGAGCTCATGACTGACGTTGGCCACGAAGTCGCGGCGGACCGCCTCGATTCGGCGGCGCTCGGTCAGGTCCTCGACCAGGACCAGCACCAGCCGGGAGCCGAGCGGGGCGACCCGGACCGAGACCGCGAGCGGATCGGCCGCGCGGGCCACCCCCGGCTTCGGCACCTCCAGCTCGACCTGCCGGATCTCGCCGTCGCGCCGGGTGCCGCGGGCCAGCGACAGTATCTGCTCGACGGCCACCGCGCCGCCCCGCACCAGGCCCATCGCATAGGCCGCCGAGCTGGCCTTGACCACCTCGTCGGCCTCGCCGAGCACGATGGCGCAGGAGCGCAGCACCGACAGCACGGTGTCCACTCCGGGCGGCAGTGCCGCCTCGTGCGGGGGCGCACCACCGGTACTGCTCCTGGTCTTGCCGCCGACCCTGCTGCTCCGGCTCTGCTCGCGCTCACTCCAGCGGAAGGCTATGGCGGCGGTGAGGCCGACACCGAGCCCGGCTATGGCGCAGGCAGCGGCGGCGGCCACATTCACGTCCATACGGCCAGCCTAAGCGCAAGGTGAAGACCTCCCCCAAGCTTGCGATCAAGGGATCGACCTTACGTTGCCGAGAATTCACCTTCAGGTTGCCACCGGTTCACTGCTGCGGCCGTGCGCCGTCGCCCGGACGGCCCAGTGTGGGTCGCGCAGCCCGTGCGGGCGGTGGCGTGCGCGTACGATTCGCGCCACCTGCAGCGGCCTCCCGGCCCTCGCGCACGTCCACGGGCGGATGTCCACGGATGTGGTCGCACGAGTCGGCGGGACGACCGGTCGGCACCGCCACCGACACAGCTACTGAGGAGAGAGCATGCGCGACGCGTACCACGAGGAACTCGACTCGATCAGCGACGGACTGGTCGAGATGGCGCGGCTGGTCGGTTCGGCCATGGGCCGGGCCACCACCGCGCTGCTCGACGCCGACCTGGAACTGGCCGAGAGCGTCATCGCCGCCGACGCGAAGATCAACGATCTGCACCACGACCTGGAGAACCGGGCCATCGACCTGCTGGCGCGCCAGCAGCCGGTCGCCACCGACCTGCGGATCGTCGTCACCAGCCTGCGGATGAGCGCCGACCTGGAGCGTTGCGGCGACCTCGCCCGGCACGTCGCCAAGGTGGCCCGCCTGCGCTACCCGGCCACGGCCGTCCCGGGCGACCTGCACCCGATCGTGCTGGAGATGGGGCAACTCGCCCAGCGTCTGGTCGCCAAGGCCGGACTGGTCATCTCCACCAAGAACGTGGACAAGGCCCTGGAGCTGGAGCAGGACGACGACGCGATCGACGCGCTGCACCGCGAGCTCTTCTCGCACCTGCTGGACGACCGCTGGCAGCACGGCATCGAGACCGCCGTGGACGTCACCCTGGTCGGCCGGTACTACGAGCGGTTCGCCGACCACGCGGTGTCGGTGGCCAAGCGCGTGGTGTTCCTGGTGACGGGTGAGCACGCGGCCGAGTTCGTCGCCGCGCAGGAGGCTTCCCAGGCCCAGTAGGCACGGGGCGGGGGCAGCTGCCGGTGGCATGCCCGGGGCTGCCTCCGGAGGACATCGCACAGACGGGGGCGCACGGTGCGCCTCGCGAGCGCCTCTGCGCGCCCGTTGACGCCCTGTTATGGGCGGGGCTTCACTCATGGGCGTAGGCACACCCGCCGTGTGCCCGTCCCGAGGAGGGCCCAGCGCGATGAAGGCAACCCCGACCCCCAACACCCCACCGCCGAGCGTCATCGAACCGCCCGCACCGGCCCTGCTGCCGATCCTCGCCGCCGGCTGCGGCTGCGGACCCGGCTGCGGCTGCGGCTGCCAGTCCGGAGCGCCGTGCCAGTGCGGCGGCGCCAGCGGCGGCTGCTGCGGCGACCACTGAGCCCAGGCAGGCCCGCGACCGGGTGTCCCGCCGTACGGCGGGGCACCCGGTCGCGGTTCTGCTGCCGCCGCGCACCGGCGGACGTCAGAAGTCGACGTCGGTGCAGGAGTAGAAGGCGTTGCCGGTGTCGGCGATGTCCCAGACCGCGAGCACCACCTGGTGGCCGGTCCGGCCGACCGGAAGGGTCGCGGTGCGGCTGAGCGTGCTCGGGGGCTGGGCGCCGCCGTAGGGGACGGTGAGGAAGGGCGTGGTGTCCAGGCCGTCCCGGGTCAGCGGCTGGGAGGCGTCGCAGAAGCGCCACCCGCGACCGTCAATGGTCTGAACCACCGTGAGCACCAAGGGAGTTGACCGGACACCCCTGAGGACGCACGCCGCCACCACGACACTCCCCGGATCGGCCCGGCGCACACGACCGAGCCCCCTGCCGCGCGGCGGGACCGCGGGCAGGGGGCTCGGAGGAGTGCGGCGAGTGCCGTGCGGGCTTACTTCTTGCCCTGGTTCTTGACCGCCTCGATGGCGGCTGCGGCGGCCTCGGCGTCCAGGTAGCGGCCACCCTTGACGACCGGCTTGAAGTCGGCGTCCAGCTCGTACACCAGCGGGATGCCGGTGGGGATGTTCAGGCCGGCGATGTCCGCGTCGGAGATGCCGTCGAGGTGCTTGACCAGCGCGCGCAGGCTGTTGCCGTGCGCGGTGACCAGCACGGTCTTACCGGCGGCCAGGTCCGGGACGATCGCGTCGTACCAGTACGGCAGCATGCGCTCGACGACGTCCTTGAGGCACTCGGTGCGCGGGCGCAGCTCGCTCGGGATGTCCGCGTAGCGGGCGTCGTGCGCCTGCGAGTACTCGGCGTCGTCGGCCAGCGCCGGCGGCGGGGTGTCGTAGGAGCGGCGCCAGAGCTGGAACTGCTCCTCGCCGAACTCGGCCAGGGTCTGGGCCTTGTCCTTGCCCTGGAGCGCACCGTAGTGACGCTCGTTCAGGCGCCAGCTGCGGCTGACCGGGATCCAGTGGCGATCGGCCTTGTCCAGCGCGATCTGGGAGGTGCGGATCGCACGGCGCAGCAGCGAGGTGTGGACCACGTCGGGGAACAGACCCTCGGCGGCGAGCAGCTCGCCACCACGTGCGGCCTCCTTCTCGCCCTTCTCGTTGAGGTCGACGTCGACCCAGCCGGTGAAGAGGTTCTTCTGGTTCCACTGGCTCTCGCCGTGGCGGAGCAGGATGAGTCGGTACGTCGTGTCAGCCATGGCCCACAGCTTAATGGAGCCAAATAACCAGTGGCCGGGCCGAAAGTCCCTTAGTAATATGCGATCAAGCATTGGACCACTTACATGCCCGTTGGGCAGCCCCCAGCCCGCTCGGCGGGCCCCTGCTGCCCTCGGAGCCCCCTTTGCCCGGACCCGCCCGCATCCCCGCCGCCCTCTCGAACGCCGTCGGCGGCCTGCCGAGACAGTTCTGGTGGCTCTGGACGTCTACGCTTGTGAACCGCCTGGGCGGCTTCGTGGTCACCTTCCTCGCCCTCTATCTGACCGCCGAGCGCGGCTACTCGGCCTCGTACGCGGGCCTGGTCGCGTCGCTCTTCGGGCTCGGCTCGGCCATCGCGGCCCTCGGCGCGGGCGTGCTCGCCGACCGGATCGGGCGGCGGCCGACGCTGCTGGTCGCGCAGCTGTCCACGGCGCTCTTCACCGCCGTGCTCGGTTTCACCGACGGCCCGGTGGCCATCGCGGCGGTCGCCTTCCTGGTCGGCCTGTCGAACAACGCCTCCCGCCCGGCCATCTCGGCGATCATCGCCGACGTGGTTCCGGCCAAGGACCGGGTCCGCGCGTTCTCGCTGAACTACTGGGCGATCAACATCGGGTTCGGGGTCTCGTCGGCCGCCGCCGGGCTGATCGCGAGCCACGGCTACCTGACCCTCTTCCTGCTGGACGCGCTGAGCACGCTGCTCTGCGCCGTGGTGGTCTTCGTCAAGATCCCCGAGACCCGGCCGGAGGCCGCCGTCCGGCCGGTCGAGACGGCCGGGCCCGGCGCCGAGGCCCGGATCGGGCTGGGCGCGGTCTTCAGGGACGGCCGGTTCATGGCGGTGGTCGGCGCCAACCTGCTGCTCGCCGTGGTCGCGCAGCAGGGCAGCACCACACTTGCGGTCAGCATGGGGGAGGCGGGCATCTCCACCACCGGGTACGGCTTCGTCATCGGCCTGAACGGGCTGCTGATCGTGCTGCTCCAGCTGCCGCTCACCCAGCTGACCAACGGCCGCAACCGGACGGCGCTGCTGGTCGCGAGTGCCCTGCTGACCGGCTGGGGCTTCGGGCTGACCGCGCTGGCCGGCTCCTCGGCCGCCTTCTACGCCCTCACCGTGGCCGTCTGGACGATCGGCGAGATCATCAACGCGCCGACCATGATGAGCCTGGTCGCCGAGCTCTCACCGACCGTGGCACGTGGCCGCTACCAGGGTGTGTACTCGCTCTCCTGGTCACTGGCCTCCTTCCTCGGTCCGGCGGCCGGCGGCTACCTCCTGCAGCACGCGGGCGGCGCCGTCTGGGGCGCCTGCGCGGTCTGCGGGACGGCCGCCGGCCTCGCGTTCCTGCTGCTCGGGCGGCGGAAGGCGGCGCAGCCGGGCACGGCCGAGTCCGGCTCCTTCAGCGAGTCCGACTCCTTTGACGAGTCCGGCGATTTCGGCACGCCCGGTGCGTCGGGCGCATCGGGCACCGTCGCTGAGCGGAAGGCGGTCTCCTCGACCTGAGTTCCGGGTCGGGTCACTCCGGGTTTCGGCTCTTGGGCTCCGGCCGTCCGGCCGGGGCTCAGGCCGTCCCGTCCGTGCCGGCCACCGGCCGGCCGTCCTCCTGCGGCCGGGGCTCGGAGGCCGCCGGTCCGGCGAGGTGTGCGAAGGCTTCGAGATTCCGGGTCGACTCGCCGCGCTTGGTGCGCCACTCCCACTCGCGCCGGATCGCCGTGGCGAAGCCGAGTTCGAGCAGGGTGTTGAAAGGCTCGTCGGCACTCTCCAGGACGGTGCCGAGCAGCCGGTCGACGACGTCCGGGGTGAGCGCGTCCAGCGGGACGCGGCCCGCGAGGTAGACGTCACCGAGCCGGTCGACGGCGTAGGCGACCCCGAACAGACGGGTGTTGCGCTCCAGCAGCCAGCGGTAGACCGCCTCGTGGTTCTCGTCGGGGCGGCGGATCACGAACGCGTTCACCGAGAGGGTGTGCTCGCCGACCCGCAGCGCGCAGGTGGTGGCCAGCTTTCGACTGCCCGGTAGCGAGGCGACCAGGGTGTACGGATCGGTGGCGGCCGGTTCCCAGGTCACCCCAACCTCGTCCAGGGCGGAGCGGAGCAGCTCGAGGGCGTCGTCCTTCGTGCGGATTGCCATGGAGGAGACGCTACTCGGCGGTAAGCCCGGCTTTCCAGCGACACCTGGTGATGCGCGCTCCCGGGCGCAGAGTCCGCACGACGCCCCCGGGGTCGTCCGAGCGACCCCGGGGCTGGGTCAGCTGCTCAGCTGATGCGGAGGCGGGAGCGGGCGAGGCGGCCCGCCTGTCGGGCGAGCGCGCCCGCGTACACGTCGGCCGTGGCCGCGGCGGCCGTGCTCCAGCCGAAACCCGCCGCATGCCGGGCCGCGGCGGCGCCCTGCTGCCCGACCAGCTCGGGCCGGGTGGCGTACTGGTGCAGTGCGTCGGCCCAGGTGTCCGGGTCATGGCCCTGCACCAGGGTGCCGGTACGGCCGCCCTGGACCGCGACCGGGAGACCGCCGACCGCGGCCGCGACCACCGGCGTGCCGCATGCCTGGGCCTCCAGGGCGACCAGCCCGAAGGACTCGCTGTACGAGGGCATCACCAGCGCCGATGCGGCCCGGTACCACTCGGCGAGCTCGGCCTGCCCGACCGGCGGGTGGAAGCGGACCACGTCCGTTATGCCGAGCTGGGCGGCGAGCTTGTGCAGGCTCTCCGGCTTGGCCAGTCCCGTTCCGGACGGCCCGCCGACGACCGGGACCACCAGTCGCTCGCGCAGGCCGGGCTCGCGCTCCAGCAGCACCGCGACGGCCCTGAGCAGCACGTCGGGCGCCTTGAGCGGTTGGATCCGCCCGGCGAAGAGCAGGACTGGGGCGTCCTGCGGGAGCCCGAGTCTGGCGCGGGCGGCGGCGCGGTCGCCGGGCCGGAAGATGTCCAGGTTGACACCCGGGTGGACGACGGCGAGCTGGTCCTCGCGGGCGGAGTAGTGGTACGAGAGCTCGCCGGCCTCCTCGGCCGTGTTGGCGATCAGGCGGTCGGCGGCCTCGACCACCTGGGTCTCACCTATGACCCGCGCCGTCGGCTCCGGCGTGTCGCCCTCGGCGAGGGCGGCGTTCTTGACCTTGGCCATGGTGTGCATGGTGTGCACCAGCGGCACGCCCCAGCGCTCGGCAGCCAGCCAGCCGACCTGGCCGGAGAGCCAGTAGTGCGAGTGCACCAGGTCGTAGTGGCCCGGCCGGTGCCCGGCCTCGGCCCGCAGCACGCCGTGGGTGAAGGCACAGAGCTGGGCGGGCAGATCCTCCTTGACCAGCCCCTCGTACGGCCCGGCCGTGACGTGTCGGACCAGGACTCCGGGCGCGAGCTGCACCAGGGGCGCGTCCTCGGAGCGGATCGCCCTGGTGAAGATCTCGACCTCGATGTCCAGCTCGGCCAGCCGCTTGGCCAGCTCGACGATGTAGACGTTCATCCCGCCCGCATCGCCGGTGCCCGGCTGGTGCAACGGCGAGGTGTGGACGCTCAGCATGGCTATCCGGCGGGGCCTGCGCGGACGACCGCCGACCAGCGACTGCAGGCGCGCGCGGGTGGGCGTTAGCGCGTACTGGGCACGGCGTGCCTTCCGTACGGGGTGCTGGGTCACCGGGCTGAAGCCTCCTCTTGCTCCCCCGACTGCCTAGGGGCCGTGCTGCCTGCGGACCGTACTGCTCCGGACGTTCTGTGCGGCCGCCCCGCCGGACCCCCTGCCGAACGGCGGCGGCCCCACGTGGGCATTCGTCCAGTGTGACAACCCCGGGGCCGACGGCCGCTATTCCCGTCTCGCTGAATGAGATGCGGCGCGGTCCGCGTAGGCTTCCTCGCATGGCCGCCTCGTTCGATCCCTCCGCCGCCCGTGGGCGCTCCGCGCGCCCGGTCGGGACGGTCACCCGGGGCACCACCAACACCAACCGCCTGCGCCGGATGGACCGCTGGATAGCCCACGCCCTCGGCCCGGCACTGCGCCGCGCCGACCGGCCGCCGATCGCCGTGGACCTCGGCTACGGCGCGGCGCCCTGGACCGCGGTCGAACTCTCCACCCGCCTGCGTGCGGTACGGACTGACATCCGGGTGGTGGGCATCGAGATCGAGCCCGACCGGGTCGCGGCCGCCCTCCCGTACGCCGCTCCCCCACTGCTGACCTTCCGGCGCGGCGGCTTCGAGGTACCGCTGGACGGTGCGGCTCCGCTGCTGATCCGGGCGGCGAACGTACTACGGCAGTACGAGGAGTCGGCGGTGGCCGCGGTCTGGGAGCGGCTGCGCGAACGGCTCGCCCCCGGCGGACTGCTGGTCGAGGGCACCTGCGACGAGATCGGACGGCGGCACGTCTGGGTGGCACTCGGCCCCGATGGCCCCCGCACGGTGACCTTCGCGGCCCGGCTCGGCGGCCTCGACCAGCCCTCCGACCTGGCCGAACGGCTGCCGAAGGCACTGATCCACCACAACGTGCCCGGCCGTCCGGTGCACGCCTTCCTGACCGACTTCGACCGCGCCTGGGCCGCGGCCGCGCCGTACGGAGCCTTCGGGGCGCGCCAGCGCTGGGTGGCCGCGTGCACCGCCTTGGCGGGGAACTGGCCGCTGGTGGACGCCCGTGGCCGCTGGCGGCAGGGCGAGGTCACACTGCCGTGGAGCGCTCTGGCGCCGTAGCCGGGGCCAGGCCGAGCTGGGCCGGGGCCGGGGCCGGTCAGACCCGGTCAGGCCGGAACCGACTGGGCCGGACCTGCGATCCGACGCGCTGCGGCTTGCGCGAGTTCACTCGAACGAGTTATCGAATACCTCTAGCATGTTGACGCCCCACCAGGTCACCATGGGGGCGGCTGCACGAGCTGACGGCTTTCGACAAGGGGGACTTGAGCCCCCGTCAGCTCCGCCGCTCCAGGGCGCGCCACACCCGCTCGAACACTCCGTACGCCTCCGCACCGAACAGCACGAACCGCACCTCGGCCAAGCCCGTGGACTCCACCGACCCGACCGACGCCGGTCCGACCGGCACCGGCCCGGCGGGTCCGGCAGGTTCGACCGGCCCGGCCACCGCTTCCGCCACCGCCGTGAGGGCGATCCGCGCCGCGTCCTCCAACGGCCAGCCGTACACCCCGGCCGAGATCGCCGGGAACGCCACCGTCCGCGCCCCCAACCCGACCGCCACCCGCAGCGATTCGCGATAACAGGAGGCCAACAGCTCGGCCCGCTGCTCGTACTCCTCCGACAGATGGACGGGCCCCACCGTGTGCACCACCCACCTGGCCGGCAACCGGCCGGCCGTCGTGGCGACGGCCTGCCCGGTCGGCAGGCCCCTGCCGTAGCGGGAGGCCCGCAGCCTGCGGCAGTCCGCGAGGATCTCCGGGCCGCCCCTGCGGTGGATCGCACCGTCTACCCCACCACCACCGAGCAGGGAGGAGTTGGCTGCGTTCACAATCACGTCCACCTGCTGCTCCGTGATGTCACCCTCGACCAACGTGATCTGCGTCACCAGACCAGGCCTCCCGTCACACCGTGCCCACAGGGCGCCCACACTAACCACCCCGACCGCTGGGAGCATGGCAATAACCACATCGACGCCGGTCGGTCAGAGAAATCCCCGGAGATCACGTTATGGTCGCGAGAAGCTCCCCGACACACGGTGCCATGCGGGCACTGAGCACGGCTCTCAGCCGTTGCCCAGTCGGGGAAAGGGAGGATCGACCAATGCCCGCAACGGGAGACGGGCGGGCACCGCGTGCCTCGTACCGGCCGGGCAGCCCCGGCGGAGTCTTGACCGAACATGCCATCGCCACTGTCGGCGGCGTCCTGACCGAGCGTGCCGCAGGCACCGCCCTCGACCGGCTGGACGGCTGCGGTGAGACCACCATGAACCGGTCGTCCGGGCAGGCGAGCGGGCATGCCGCATCCCGCTCGGACGGCGTCACCGACGGTCGGCCCGACGAGCAGCTCGACGAGCTCGGCGACGGACGGTTCCACGGAGAGCTCGACGGTCTCGCCGGCCGGCGCTCCGACGGCTGCGGCGGTGTGCCCGGAAGCCGATCCGACGGTCAGCTCAACCTTGCGAGCCCCATACCGCACCCGCGGAGCACCAACGGCGCTCCCGGCACGCCCTTTCGCGGCGAGCCGTTCCGGCTGCTCGTCATCGAGAGTGACGTCTCCGACGCGGTCCTGATCGAGCAACTGGTCGCCGACAGCGGTACTCCCATCGAGATCCACTGGGCGCACGGGATCGACCAGGCCGTCGGCCTGCTCTCCCCCACGCTGCCCGGTGCCAGGCGCAGCCGCCCGCGCGGCGCCGACTTCGGCTGCGTCCTGCTCGACCTGGCCGCCCCCGGCGAGCCGGGTGATCAGGCGGGCGGTCCCGCCGGGGTGCACACCCCCGGCGGGGTGAACGGACCGGACGGGCTCGACGGCCTGCGCGAGCTGCTGCGCCGGGCGCCGCACACCGCCGTCGTGGTCCTGACCGAGGCCGACAGCGCCGAGCTCGGAGCCGCCGCCGTCGCCGCGGGTGCCCAGGACTTCCTGGTCAAGCACGAGACGGACGGGCCGCTGCTGGCCCGTGCCCTGCGCTACGCGGTCGAGCGCAAGCGGGCCGACGAGTCGCAGCGCCGCCTGGTCGAGGCCGAGCTGCGCGGCCAGGAGAACGCCCGGCTGCAACGCCATCTGCTCCCCACCCCCTTGCTCGACGGCGCCGGGCTCGCGTTCACCCGGCGCTACCGCCCCGGCCGCCGCCGAGCCCTCCTCGGCGGCGACTTCTACGACGCGGTCCGCACCTCCGACGGCACCGTCCATGTGGTGATCGGCGATGTCTGCGGCCACGGCCCGGACGAAGCGGCCCTCGGCGTCGCCCTCCGGATAGCGTGGCGCACCCTGATCTTCGCCGGGCTCACCGGCGAGGCACTGCTCAGCACCCTCCAGCACGTGCTGGAGCACGAGCGCCGCAGTGACGAGATCTTCGCGACGCTCTGCATGCTGGTGCTCTCCCCCGGAGCCGCGCCGTCCACCGGCCGGGCAGCCTCCGGCCATCCGGTGGCGTCCGCCGACTCCGCGGCGCCCGTCGGCCCCGGCGAGGCCGAGCATGCCCGGCTCTACCTGGCCGGGCACCCGGCACCGTTGCTGCTCCGGCCGGACGACCGTCCCGTACTGCTCCCGTCCGACCAGGCCGGTCCCGCGCTCGGGCTGGTCCCGTGCGACGACGGACAGGCGGTCTGGCCGGCCCAGGAGCTCGAGCTCCACCCCGGCTGGCGGCTGCTGCTCTACACCGACGGCCTGGTCGAGGGCCGGGTCGGCGCAGGCTCCCGCCGACTGGGCCAGGACGGTCTGGTCGAGCTGATCGGCGACCACCAGTCCGCCGGCCTCACCCGGGGCAGGCTGGTCGACAGCGCCATCGCCGAGGTCGAGGAGCTCAACGGCGGCGCGCTCGCCGACGATGTCGCCGTTCTGCTACTGGAGCGCAACCCGGTGCCGCTCATCATGGGCTGAAGGTCGTCACGAAACGCGGTGGGAGCGGCACCCGACCGGTACCGCTCCCACCGTCCCGTACGGATCCGCCTTCTCGTACGGTTCCACTGCTCCTGCAGCCCTGCCGCTCCCATCCGTCCGCTGCATCCCGTCCGCCGCCCCGCGGGCGGCCCAGCCGGTGCGGTGATCACCAGGGTCCGTACGGCCCCACGTTCCGCCGGCCGCCCTTGCCCCGACCGTCGGTCAACTGCTTGATGGCGGGGCGGACGTCAACCACGTACACGATCGCGGCCACCAGTCCGGCCAGCGACAGCATGCCGAACAGGCTGGACCCGAGCAGCAGGTCGAGCACCAGGGCGAGACCGAGGATGATCAACCAGAACTGCTTCGTCTTCTTGTCCGCCGCACGGTAGGCGTCCTCGCGACGCGTGGCGGCGTCCACGAACGCGAAGAGCTTGAAGCACACCATCGCGGTGGTCAGCCACCAGAACGGATTCAGATAGGCGAAGGCCAGGATCTGTCCCACTGCGGTCTCCTCACTGTGGTCTCGACGGAACCGCCCCGGGTGCCACCGGGTCGGGCAACGGCCACTTCCCATCGTGGCACGGCCGGCGTCGTGCCCACCGGACAACGAACCGACCGGCCCCGATGTGCCCGGCAGCGCTCCCCGGGGGCCGGACGCGGCCCGCTCACCGGCCGGTCCGCCGCCCCGCCGCGGTCTCCCCGAGCCTCCCGGTGACCCTGAGGCGGCCTACTCCGCGGACTTGTCGGCGGACTTCCGCACCCGCGGGGCCTTCCTGGCGCCCTCCGGGGGAGCCGGTGCCCCGGAGTCCTCGACGATCTCGGCCTCAACGGGCTCGTCCGCGTCGACCGCGACCACCGCGGGCTCGGTCGCCGAGCTGTCCCCGGCCCAGCTCTGGCCGCGCTCCACGACCGCCTTGCCGCGCACGGCCAGCTCGTCGTAGACCTCCTTGGCCCGGACCGCCAACTCCGCCGCCCGGCCGACCTGCTGCAACGCGAAGACCTGGGCCTTCTCCTGCAGTGCCTTCAGGTCGGTCGGCAGCGTGGTGACCGTCTCGGTCACCTTCGCCTGCGCCTCGACCAGCCGAGTCTGAGCCTCCTGCAGCCGGACCACGGCCTTCTCCTGAGTGCCCTTCCGATCGGCCGCCAGCGCCTCGACCTTGCCCGGCACCTCGCGCAGCTTCTCGTAGGCGAGGTCGCCGGCGCCCGCGAGGGCGTACAGCGGGGTCGGGTCGCTGAGGGTCTTCTTGATCTCGTCGGTGATCGGCATGACCGGTCCTCCCTTTGCGTCGACAGCCGGGCGACCGGTCTGTCATGGGTCTTCGCCCGGTGGCCACCCGATCGGGCAGCCACCCCGTGTTCAGCCCTCGTCGGCGTTCGGTCCTGGCCCGCCGGGCCCGGCCGCCGCCGTGCCGTCCGCGGGGGACGGCCCTTCCTTGTTCTCCTTCAGGAAGGCGTCGTAGACCGCGAGCAGCGCCTGCTTCTGCCGCTCGTTGATCAGCGGATCGGCCAGGATCGCGGCCCGCAGTTCGAGCCCCTCACCCTGCCGCTCCTCCAGAATCCCGGCCTGGACGTACAGCGTCTCCGCCGAGATCCGCAGCGCCTTGGCGATCTGCTGCAGGATCTCCGCACTCGGCTTGCGCAACCCTCGCTCGATCTGGCTGAGGTACGGGTTGGACACGCCGGCGGCCTCCGCCAACTGCCGCAGCGAGAACTGCGCGTTCCGCCGCTGCTCCCGGATGTACTCGCCCAGCGAGCCAACGTTCAGTGAGGCCATACGGGCAGTCTCCCCCGCCGTGCTTGCAAATGCAAGCACGGCGCTAACACTAGCAATCACTGCAACCTGGACCGGCGCCGTGAGTGTCCCGTCTCTGCGAAGGTGAGCAGTCTCGATCGTTCTGCACCAACTGATCGCGCGTCTCAGTCGACCTCGGCCAACTCCCGATCTGTCTCGATCTTCCTGAGCCAGAGGTCGTTCCCGCCCCCTACGGTCGTTCTGCCAGGTCAGCGCCGACTGAGGGGTGGCTGGTGGAGGCGGACTCCACCGCCACCACGGCCTCCCGAGACCGGCCAGGGCTTAGCACACGATCTGGCACGGATGTTCCTCAACCCCCGACTTCGCCTCGATGACGGACGAGAGGGCCCGCCTGCAGCACCTCGCGCTGCAGGCGGGCATCGGCCTGGAGACGTTCTGGCTCGACTGGCTCGACCAGGAGCTGGACGGGGACCTGGGGGAGACCTGAACCGCCTGCCGGTCGGTCAGTGCTTCGCCGGGATGATCCCGCTGAGCCACTTGAAGGAGGGCTCGACGATCGGAATCCAGGTCGAGCTCAGGTGCGGGCCGTGGGTCTCGAAGGTCGTCACCGAGGTCGGGGACTTGGCCGCCTTCTGCAGCGCTGCCGCGTCCTCCAAGCCGTCGCCCTTGTTGCCGGTCTCGAAGAGGGAGACGTTCGGCGGGGTGGTGGCGTGGGTCAGCAGGTACAGCGGGTTGGCGGTCTCCCGCAGGTGCGGGTCCTTGCCGGTCAGCGAAGCGGATTCCCCCGCCGGGTCGTTGTAGCCGGACATGCTGATCGCGGCCCGGTAGCGGTTCGGGTGCGCCAGCGCGAGCCTGGTGGCGCAGTGCCCGCCCGCCGAGTAGCCAGCCACCGCCCAGCGGTCGGAGGAGGCGTCCGCCCGGAAGTTGTCCAGCACCATCTGCGGCACGTCACGCGACAGCCAGGTCTCCGCGTTGACCTTGCCCGGGATGTCCGCACAGCCCGTGTCGGTGCTCTCGCCGAGCAGCTTGACCCGGGGTGAGACCAGGATGAACGGTGTCACCTGACCGGACTTCATCAGTGGTGCGAGCTCCTTGGAGGCCTTCATGGTGCCGAACCAGGCGTTTGCACTGCCGGGGAACCCGACCAACAGCTCGACCACGGGGAAGGTCTTGTCCTTGTACGCCGGGTCGTCGTACTGCGGCGGCGTCCACACCAGGACCTCACCGTCCACTCCAGAGAGCTGGCCCTTGAGATCGGTCTCCTTGACGTCCTTGGGAATCATGTCGTTGTCCACCCCGTGGAAAGACTGGATCACCTTGGGCCGATCCTTGCCCGCGCCGGAGTCGCCCGCGATGCCGTTGTCCTTCGGCGGCACCGGAACCGCCCGGACATGGCTGCTGGTACCCAGCAGGTCGCCCCAACTGTCGTAGAGCATGTTCTCGTTGTTGACTATGACGAACACCAGCATCACGGCGGTGAACTGGCAGAGCAGGACGGTCGCCAGGTAGCCGACGAACCGGAGCGGCCCCAGCCTGCTCGCCGCCGCCTGCCCCTGCGCGCCGCCCCGGCCCCAGCGGATGCCGCTTCCTCCTCCCCTCGCCCACTGCAGCATGGCCAACCCTATGGAGGCCAGGAACAGGACGATCGTGAGGATGTAGAAGGGGGTGCCGGTCAGTTTCATCGCGTTGTTGTATCCAGCTCCTGTGCCGTCCGGGCCACCTGCCCGGCTCGTACTGCGTTCGAAGAGACCACCGGAAGCCCGTGTTCGGTTGCCTGTGATCCACAATCCGGACGGAGTCTTCCCGGCCGCCTCAACCCGGCCCGCCGCGCTGCCCGTTGCCGCGGCGGTAGGGCGTGGGCTCCGGGTGCCAGGAGGTCCGCATTCGTGGTCGCCGGTTCCGTCTCCTTCGGGTCGTCAGCCGCAAGGCGTCGAGACCTAGCCCGCATGGGGGAGGGAGCTCCTCGGTGCAGATGATGCCTCGTCACCGCCGGTCAGCCAGAGTGGAGTCATGACGACCACGCGTTCTCCGGGTGACAGGGTGCGGCCGATCCCGCGGACGGCGCACCGTCTCCGTCCGGGCGAGTGGTCCGGATACGCCGCCGCGGCGTGGGGCCTCCTGTTCGCCGTGCCCAGCTTCGTCTGGGCCTCGGGTGGCACCCTCGGGGCGGAGTCGACGGTGTCTCCGGCGCTGATGAAGCTCGCTCGCGACGGGGTGCCGTGGTTCCTGGCCGTCCTGTGGGTGACCGGCTTCCTGAAGCTCTTCGGAGCGGTGATCGGCATCGGCCTGACACACCCCCGGCGCAGGCGGATCAGCCGCCTCCTGGTGTTCTGCGGCGGCGGCGCGGCCGTCCTGCTCGTCTGGCACGGCTGCCTCTTCGTGGTTCACGGCGTGCTGGTCGAGGCCGGAGTGCTTTCTGTCACGCCCGACCTGGTCGGGCTGACCCGTTGGTACCTCTACCTGTGGGGGCCGTGGTTCATCCTCGGTAGCCTGGTATTCGCCGCCGCTACCGTTCGACATGTCCGGCGGCACGGTTGCCCGCGCGAGGTGTGGTTCCACGGCGCTGCGGGTGCGCTCGGCGCCCTGCTCCTGTCAGTGGCGTCGACGGCCACCGGGATCGGTTGAGAGCTGTCACGTGACTGCCGGCCACGAGAGAGAAGGACGGCGCTCTCGCCGGGGCGCGGCCGGCTGGCCAGGGAAAGGCCGTCACAGAGCCTTCAGCGCGGCCTCGCAGGCCTGGCAGCGACGGGTCCGCTGGGACGGCGGGTACCAGGGGGCTCCCGGCCCGGTCGAGCGGTACGGCTCACGCTCCAGGCCGCTCGTGGCGATACCGCAGAAGGTGAGCGGGCCCGGGGCCTCGGGCACGTCCGGGGCGGTCGGGGCCGCGTGGACCCAGCGGATCCGGGCGCTCACGTCGACCTCGCCGGCATCGAGGACCTCGGCAAAGGGCTCCAGTTCCAGTAGCACGATCACACCACTCATGGTTCTGACCGTGCGGCAGCGGACCGGCGGGCGCATCTCGGCGCAGCCCCGACCGGCGGTGCTGTGACCCGTCTGCCGCGCCGTGCCGTGATGCCGGGCGTGGACCGCTTCGAAAACCCGTTCGCCGAGGTCACCCTCGACGACCACGTGGTCACCGCCACCAGTACCGCAGGCCGGATCTGGAGCTTCCCCCGGAACGCGCTCCACCGGGTGAGGACCACACCGGACCCGGCCTACCCGTGGCCCCGCTGAGGCCGCTCCCGCCGAGACCGCCCCGGCACGGTCACGACCGGCTCAGGCCGCGCCAGGAGGGCCAGCCAGTCCTGTACCGGGCCGCCTGCTCATCCGTCAGAAACTCCACCGCCACCACGGCCCTCCGAAGTTCGACAACATCGACCCGCGACCTCGACGACTTCACTGCCGAGCGCGAGGCCGCGCAGGGCGCTCAGGCATCAGATTGACTGAGACGACAACCCGCAGCTCGTCTCAGTCAATCTTGACACCCCGGGTCACAGCCTCGGCATGGTTCACCCTCACTGAGACAGGACAGTGAGCTCTTCCCGATCCACCACCACCCCGGCCGCCTCCGGGTCCGGGGTGCGGCCCGACTCGCGCCTGTGCTCGCGGCCGGCCGACCCGGCGGCAGTGGCCCGGCCGCGCTCATCGGGAGGCGGGACGGCAGTGCACACCGCCGGGCGTCAGTCGGCGGATCCGGTCAGCCGGCGGTAGGCGGGGGCGAGCAGGGCGGCGAGATCACGTCCGACGATCCGGATGCCCGCAGGGCCGAGGCCGGCGAGGGCCGAGTCGGACGACGCTCCGGCCGCGGAGTCCGGTGAGGCAGGACGGAGGGTGAACTCGCCCTCCCAGAAGGTGTCCAGAAGCTCGGACAACGGCTGCGCGTCGGTCATCGGTCACTCACCCCCACGGCAGGTCTGCCCGCACTCGCGTCATCCGGCGCCTCGAACTCGCCGATCGCGTCGGCGGAGAGGGAGACCAGTTCGCGCAGCGCGCCGGTGGACAGATCGGCGAGCCAGTGCTCACCCTCGCCGACCACGGCTTTGGCCAACGACCGCTTGGACTCGATCAGTTCGGCGATCCGCTCCTCCACGGTGCCGACGCAGACCAGACGCCGCACCTGGACGTCCCGGCGCTGGCCGATCCGGAAGGCGCGGTCGGTCGCCTGGTCCTCCACCGCCGGGTTCCACCAACGGTCGAGGTGCACCACGTGGTTGGCATTGGTCAGGTTGAGTCCGGTGCCGCCCGCTCTGAGCGACAGCAGGAAGATCCGGGGCCCGTCCGGCGCCTGGAAGCGGGCGACCATCTCCTCGCGCCGGCGCTTCGGCACACCCCCGTGCAGATAGAGCACCTCCTCGCCGAACCGGGCGGCCAGGTGGGGCTGGAGCATCCGGCCGAACTCCGCGTACTGGGTGAAGACCAGGACCCGGCCGTCCTCCGCGAGCGCCTCCGCCAGAATCCCCTCCAGGCGCTCCACCTTGCCCGATCGGCCACCGAACGCCGAACGGTCGCGCAGGAGTTGGGAGGGATGGTTGCACACCTGCTTGAGCTTGCCGATCGCGGCGAGCACGGCGCCTTGGCGCTCCACCCCGCGCACGCCCGCCAGGCGCCGCGAGAGGTCGGCCACCACCGCCCGGTAGAGCCCGGCCTGCTCGGCGGTGAGGTTGCACCAGACCGTGATCTCCTGCTTTGCGGGCAGCTCGGCCGCGACCGCCGGGTCCGACTTGGACCGGCGGAGCATGAACGGTCCGGTCAGCCTGCGGAGCCGGCTGGTCAGCGTCGCGTTCCCGTTGAGCTCGACCGGGATGGCGTAGCGCTCCTTGAAGGACTCTGCGGAGCCGAACAGGCCCGGGTTGGCGAAGTCGAGGACAGCGTGCAGCTCGGCGAGCCGGTTCTCGACCGGTGTGCCGGTGAGCGCGATCCGGTGCCCGGCCCGCAGTGAACGGACCGCCCGGGACTGGGCGGTGGCCGCGTTCTTGATGAACTGCGCCTCGTCCGCGATCACCCGGCGCCAGGGGATCCGGCCCAGCTCCTCGGCGTCCCGCTGCACCAGACCGTAGGTGGTGATCACCAGATCGGCCCCGTCCGCGACGGCCCGGGTGACCGACCCCGCCGCCCGGTCCGCGCCGTGGTGGACGTGGACGCGCAGCATCGGGGCGAACCGCGTGGCCTCCCGCTGCCAGTTGCCGACGAGGGACATCGGGCAGACCAGCAGGTTCGCCCGCGCGGCCGCCCGGCCCTTCGAGGGCCGTCCGGCTGCCTCGGTGTGCTCGACCGCGAGCAGGGCGAGGGTCTGCACCGTCTTGCCGAGCCCCATGTCATCGGCGAGTACGGCGCCCAGGCCGAGTCGGGCGAGGCTGTGCAGCCAGGCCAGGCCCCGCTCCTGGTACGGGCGAAGGGTCGCCCCGAAGCCGGCCGGGAGCGCGGGCGGCGTGTGCGCCCCGCCGCCCGGAGCACCGGCGGCACCCGTACCGCCGGTACGGCCGGCGAGGAGATCGCCGAGCGGGCCGGCTGCCTCGACCCGGGCGACCGGCAGCCCGGCGACCTGCGCGGCGGGGTCGAGTGCCAGGCGCAGCACGTCCGTTGTGGACATCACCCCGGAGCCCCGCTGGGCGAGGAAAGCGAGCGCGGTCGCGATCTGCTCCACGTCCGCCTCGATCCACCGGCCGCGCAGCCGAACCAGGCCCTGCTGCGCCGCTCCCAGCTCGGCCAGCTCCTGCGCGGTGAGGGTGAGGTCGCCGATCGCAGCGGACCAGCGGAAGTCCACCACCGCGTCGCGGTCGATCCGGCCGGTCCGCTCCAGCGCCCCCGCGACGGGCGTACGAGCGGCCTTGAGCACCAGTCCGAGGCGCGGCCGGCGCTGCCACCAGGCCGGGAGCAGCACGCCGAAGCCGGCTTCGGTCAGGGCGGGGGCGGCCTCGCGGAGGAAGCCGAGGGCCTGGGCCCGGCCGAGGGTGAGACCAGTGGGACGGGAGGTGCGGAGCGCCGCGCGGAGTTCGGGGCGGCGGAGTACGGCCCGGTCGAGTTCCGCGGTGTAGCCGCCGACGGGGTCGGCGACCAGTCGGGAGAGCGCCGCCCACGCCGGGCCGCGGGACCAGAGGTCCGCGGCGGTGACGAGGAGGGAGGGTTGGTCGACGGGCTGGAGGAGGAAGTCCAGACGCCAGTCGTCGTCGCCCGCCGGCTGGTCGGGGGCGGGGAGGTCCGAACGGCCCGGCAGGTCGGCGTCGTGGCCGAGCGGTTCGGACAGCCGGAAGCAGAGGCGTAGCGCCCGGTCGGACGCGGGTGCCCCGGCCTGCCAGGCGGCCAGCCGCTCCCCGAGGTCTGCGGCGGCGGGGTCGGCCGCGGCGGGCTCCGCAGCGGTCCGCCGTGCCGCGTTCGCGCCCTCGGTGGCGGCCGGGACCGGTGGCACCACCGGCGCGAGGCGCCCGTCGGCGGTGTGGAGCGCCGCCAGCCAGGACTCGGCGGTGGTGGCAGGGGAACGGCGCAACGGGGGTGGTGCGGCCTCCAGGGCGACCCGGGTCTCCTGGTCGACCAGGACGTCCAGCAGGTCGGCGAGCAGTTCGGTGCCGGTCCGGGCGGGGTCACCGGGACGGTCCTCGGCGCGGCAGACCGGCGGGCATCCCGCGGCGAGCGCCTCCGCTTCGCGCCGGGCGGCCGCGTCGGGTGCGGGCTGCCAGTGCGCCCGGAGCACACCGTCCCGTGCGCGGAGCACCGGCAGTACGCGGCCCTGGCCGACCATCCGCCAGGCGAGGTCGTGTACGGCGGTCAGCCAGCGCAGCGAGGCCCCGTACGCGACCTCGACCGGGCCGGTCCCGGGGAGTTCGGCGATGGCCACGGAGCAGTGCGGGTCGAAGAGTTCGCCGAGCAGCTGGGCGGCCTGGGGTGCTTCGAAGAGCAGTACCGGGATCCGCCACGAGGACAGCGTGACACCCCGCCGGACGGTGCCGACGGGCAGCTGCGGGGAGGGGGCCGGCGTGGCGCCCAGGCTGGGGAGCAGCAGGGTGGCCCACCGCTCGAGGGCCTGTTCGGCCAGCCAGCCGAGCCCGGGGCCGATGGCACCGAGGAGGCGCGTGAGTGCGTCGGCGGGGCACGCGTACGGGTGCACTGCCGTACGTGCGCCCTTGTGCACCGGGCGCGCAGCGCTCGCAGTGAGCGCCCGGCTCACCGCGGCTGCTCCCGGCGCAGGCTCGGCTTCCGGCACGACGGCCGCGCCGGGCGCACTGAGAACCGCGGGCACATCGGAGAGCCCACCCGTCGGCCCGAGCGGCGTGGCGCCGGCCGCGCCAGCCGCACGGGCCTCGCGGGCCTCGCGGGACGGCCTGCCGAAGGCCCGCGCGTCCTCCGCCCAGAGGGCCAGGCGGCCGTCGGCCCGCCAGAGCGCGTGCAGGGCGTACATCGGCCTGGCCTCCCGGGGAGCGAACACTGACTCGATCGACCCTAACCGGAGTCGAGTAGCGGACAGATCCTGCCCTAAACGCTGGCTAACGTCGGTCCTACCGAAGCGGGGCAACCCCACGACGAGAGGGAGTCGACATGCCCATCCTGGTGCGCGCGGAGAGCGATGAGCGCGACGGCCTGCTGGCCTTCCTGGACGCCCAGCGCGGCGCGATCCGCCGCGCCGCGTTCGGGCTGACCGAGGAGCAGGCGGCGGCCACACCCAGCGTGAGCAGCCTGTCGGTGGCCGGACTGGTCAAGCACGTGGCACGGTGCGAGCGGTTCTGGATCCTCGGCATCCTGATGGACGACGAGCGCGGAAAGGTCACGCCGGACGACTGGGCGGACGAGCACCGGCTGCTCGACGGCGAGACGCTGGCGGGCTGGCTCAAGGAGTACGAAGCGGTGGCCGCCGAGACCGAGGAGGCCATCCGCAGCCTGCCCGATCTGGACGTGGACGCGGCGCTGCCGACCGCCCCGTGGTTCCCGCCGGGCAGCCGCCGCACCGCGCGCTGGATCCTGATGCACCTGATCGAGGAGGTGGCGCGCCACGCGGGGCACGCGGACATCATCCGGGAGAGCACCGACGGCCGGACGGCCTTCGAGTTGGTGGACGCCGCCGAGGAGGTGGCAAAGGGCTGAACTGGATGGCCGGCGGAGGGCCGGCCACCGGGGAGCGTTCTCCGGGAGGCGCGCCCGGAGCGCGCTCTGGGGGCACCCGGAGCGTTCTCCGGGAGATACGCCCGGCGTGCACCCGTTGCCGCGCGACGGATCGAGCCAGTGGGGGGATTCCTTCGGGAATCCCCCCACTCATGGTTGAACATTGAACGAAATAGGGCTATAGTGGAGCCAACAAGTTGAAGCCTAAACAACTGGCTTCGGATTTCAGGAGGAGCCATGGGCATCTTCAGCCGCAACAAGACCACCGCCGCCGTCATCGCACCGGCCTCCGCCGGACCCGACCTGTCCCATCTGACCGGCGCCTACACCATCGACCAGGCCCACAGCCGGATCGGCTTCGGCGTGCGCCACGCCATGGTGACCAATGTCCGCGGCGAGTTCGCCGAGTACGAGGGCAAGCTGCAGCTGGACGGCAGCAACCCGGCCAACTCCTCCGCCGAACTGGTGATCAAGGTCGCCAGCATCGACACCAACCAGGCCCAGCGCGACGAGCACCTGCGCACCGGCGACTTCTTCGCCGCCGACACCTACCCGGAGATCGCCTTCCGCAGCACCTCCATCCAGCGGCTGCGCGACGACTCGTACCGGATGTCCGGCAACCTCACCATCAAGGACACCACCCGCCCGGTCACCCTCGACCTCGACTTCACGGGCAGTGCGACCGACGTCTACGGCGCCAACCGGGTCGGCTTCGAGGGCTCGACCACCATCGACCGCACCCAGTGGGGCCTCACCTACAACGCGGCGCTGGAGACCGGTGGCGTGCTGATCGGCGAGAAGGTCAAGCTGACCTTCGACATCTCCGCCGTCAGGGCCTCCTGATCCATCCCCGAACACGTTCGGCCTCCCGGGCCGCCCCCGCCGCTCCCCCGTCGGCGGGGTCGGCCCGGGAGGCCGAACGCTTTTCCGACGCCGCTACTTCCGACCCGGTCACCTCCGACGCGGCCACCCCCGACCCGGTCACCTCCGACGGGGTCACCTCCGACGGGGAGAAGCCGCTCCGCCCGGGATCACCCCAGTAGCGCGGCATCCTCCCCCGGCAGCCAGCTGCCCGGCGGGCGCCGCAACCAGCCCTCGCGCGCGCCGAACTCCGCCGCCGCGGCGCGCAGCGCGTCCAGCCCGGGGTGGCGCAGCTCCGGACGGTGGACCAGGCAGACCAGGCTCAGCGGCACCGGATCGACCAGCGGCCGGGTGACCGATCCGGGGATCTCCGGACCGCCGACCGTGGTGAGCACCGCCTCGCCGTGCCGCGCCAGGTAGTGGGCCATCTCGTCCGCGCCGACCGGCGGGGTGTAGGGCCGCGCGGTCACCAGGCCGTGCTCGGCGGCGAGCCGGCGGCCGAGGTCGGACCACTCGGTGGTCGCCTGGTTGCCCGCGCAGACGTCGAGCGGGTGCCCGGCCAGGGCGGCCAGCGGCACCGCGGCCCGCCCGGCGAGCGGATGGCCGGCCGGCAACAGCACCGCCATGCGCTCCAGCCGGACGGGTGTGTGGGCGAGTTGGGACCGCACCGGCGCCGGAAGGCCGGCGAAGCGCCCGAACGAGACGTCCAGCCGGTGCGCCAGCAACTCCGCCGCGGCACCGGCCAGTCCACCGCAGTAGCGGGCGAGGAGTTCGCCACCGGGCAGCGCGGCGCGGGCGGCGGCGAGCAGCCGGTCGGCGGTCAGGTCCGCGCCGCTGACCGCGCTGTTGAGATCGACCAGTAGCGCCCGGTCGCCGGAGCCGGCCACGATCTCGTCGTGCAGCGCCAGTAGTCGGCGCACCTTCGGCAGCAACTGCTCGCCCGCCGGGGTGAGTTGGACGGCTCGGGTGGTGCGGCTGAACAGCGCGCCGCCCAACGCCCGCTCCAGCGCCCGGATGTCCCGGCTGAGGGCCTGCTGCGCGATGTGCAGGCGCTGCGCGGCCCGGCCGAAGTGCAGCGTCTCGGCAGTGGCCAGGAAACCGCGCAGCAGACGCGGATGCAGGTCAACGGGCATGGCCGCAGGTTAGCAACGCGATTCAGCGACCCCGTCCGCCGCCCGCGATTGACAACACGGACGCGTCAATCCGGCAGAACAGGTGTTGGACCGGCCCGGGCCGGCACCGCGAGGCTTGGCGGCACACCCCCCACCACCCTCCCGGGAGACCCGTGCTCGCCTCGTACCGCCGCCTCTTCGCCCCACCGGGGGCGCTCGCCTTCACCCTGGCCGGACTGCTCGGGCGGCTCTCGTTCTCGATGACGGGTGTCGGCACCGTGGTGATGATCGCCGCCCGCCGGGACTCGTACGCGCTGGCGGGCGCGGTCTCGGCGGCCGGCGTGGCGGCGGTCGCCATCGGGCTGCCGCTGCTGGGGCGACTGGTCGACCGGCACGGCCAGCGGAGGGTCGCGGTGCGTGGCGTGCTGGCCGCCGCCGTCCCGTTCGCCGGGCTGCTGCTCTGCGTGCACTACGGCGCGCCCGCCTGGACGTACTTCGTTTGCTGGCCGGCCGCCTCGGTGCAGCCGAACCTGGGCGGCATGGCGCGGGCCCGCTGGGCCCACCTGTACCGGGACGACCCGGCCGCCCGCCATCTCGCCAACTCCTTCGAACAGGCCCTGGACGAGTTCTGCTTCATGGCCGGGCCGGTGCTGTCGATGCTGCTCTGCACCTCGTTCTTCCCGGAGGCCGGACTGCTGATCGCCGGGCTGCTGTCGGTCACCGGTGTGCTGCTGTTCGCCGCGCAGCGCCGTACCGAACCGCCGGTGCGGCCGACGGCACACGGTGAGGGCGGCGTCGTCCGGCAGGCGGGCGGGCTGCGGGCGGTGCTGCCGATCTTCCTCGCGACCGGCGTGGCCTTCGGCTCGATGGAGGTCACCACCATCGCGTACTCCGACGCACTGGGCCAACGGGCGGCCGGGGGCGGGCTGTTGGCGCTGGTGGCAGCCGGTTCCTGCGTGTCCGGACTGGCCTTCGGCCTGGTCCGCTTCCGGCGGCCGGCGGCAGCCCGGCTACTGGCGGGGACGGCCGCGATGGCCGCGCTGCTCCTTCTGCCGACGGCCGCCGCGCTCTCCGGGGCGGGGCTCACCGTCCTCGCCGTCGCACTGTTCGCAGCCGGCTCCGGGACGGCACCGACCATGGTCGCCGGGATGACGGTGGTCCAGGAGTCAGTACCGGAGAGCAGGCTGAACGAGGGCATGTCGCTCGCCGTGTCCGGCATCGTGGTCGGGATCTCCGCCGGGTCCGCGCTCGGCGGCGCGATCGCCCAGCACGCCTCACCCGGTACCGGCTACCTCCTCCCGGCGGGTGCCGCGGCATCGGCCGTGTTGCTCACCGCGCTCGGCTACCGCCGGCTGCGGCGTCCCGCCGCGGCCCGTGCCGCACATGGGCCTTCGGCGGCGGAGAATTCGGCGGTGGCTGTCGGTGCCGGCCGCTAGCGTTGCGGCCATGGGGGAAGACAGCAGAGCAGGGATCGAATACCTGCGGGGGGACGCCACGGCGCCGCAGGGCAAGGGCGTCAAGGTGATCGCGCACGTCTGCAACGACCTGGGCGGCTGGGGCAAGGGCTTCGTGGTGGCGCTCTCCCGCCGCTGGCCCGCGCCGGAGGCGGCGTACCGGCGCTGGCACCGCGAGCGCTCCGGCAACGACTTCGGCCTCGGCGCGGTCCAGCTGGTGCAGGTCGAGCGGTACGTGTGGGTGGCCAACCTGATCGGCCAGCGGGGCACCAGGACGGGCCGCTCGACGGGCGCGCCGGTCCGCTACGAGGCGGTCGACTCGGCACTGGCCCGGCTCGGCGAGCACGCGCTCCGGCTCGGCGCGTCCGTGCACATGCCCCGGATCGGCTGCGGCCTGGCCGGCGGCCGCTGGGAGCTGGTCGAGCCGCTGGTCACGGCTCGGCTGACGGATCGGGGGGTGCCGGTGACGGTCTACGACCATGACTGACGGCCGACCTCGCGCCCACCCGCGATCCGTCCGGTACCCGAGCTCAGTCCGCGCCGCCCCGGGCAGCCGGCAGCCAGGTGTATTCGTACTCCGGCAGTACGTGCCCGCCCGGGAAGTGGCCGTCGCGCTCGTCGGTGCGGACACCGCCCTCGCGCTCGTAGAAGGCGACCGCGCGGGTGTTGCCGCGCAGCACCTCCAGATAGAGCGGGGCGTGCGCAGTACGCGCCAGCGCCTCGCGAAGCAGAGTGCGCCCGATACCGCCGCCGGTGAGCCCCGGGCGGACGTGCAGGTTGTCCAGCAGCACCCGGCCCCCGTCGGACTGCGGGACGAGGTAGGCGAAGCCGACCGTCTCGCCGTCCCGCTCGGCGATCAGCAGCAGCGGGGTCCTGGCGGGTTCGCCGTAGTCGGCGGTCAGCCGGATCGCCCACACCTCGCGGCGTTCCTCCAGCAGCCCGTCGCCCAGCGCCTCGGGCGGAACGATTCCGGCGTACGCGGTGCGCCAGCTCTCGGAGTGCAGAGCCGCGACGGCTTCGGCGTCGGCGGCACCACCGACGCGGATGACGGGCTGACGGTTCATGTGACGATCCTCCCATGCCCGTCCACTTGAACGCGTTCGAAACTATCTCTAGAGTTATCGCCAGGCAGTTTTGAACGCGTTCGAAACTGCGGGGGTTGCCGACTGGACACCGGAAACCTCGGGGTGATGAGGGGGCAGGGGGGATCAAACCGCGTGGTACCGGGACCTCCGGGGGAATCCGGTACCACGCGGGACGCGATGACGGCGGACGGGCCGCCATCGCGTCCCGCTAGGCTCGGGGACCGTGGACGACGCGGCAACGACGAACGGTGGAAGCGACCCGATCAGCGCGGCAAGCCCGATCGGCACGGACGGCCCGACCGGAACGGACGCCTCGGAGCACAGGCCGCCCGTTCCCGGGCTGCTGCCTGCCGAGGTGCGCGGCGGGCGGGCGCAACCCAAGACCGACAAGAGCGAGCAGACCCGTGCGCTGATCCTCGAAACCGCGATGCGGCTGTTCCAGGAGCGCGGCTACGAGAAGACCACCATGCGCGCCATCGCCGCCGAGGCGGGCGTCTCGGTCGGGAACGCCTACTACTACTTCGAGAAGAAGGAATTCCTGATCCAGGGGTTCTACGACCGGATGACGTACGAGCATGCCGCCGACGCCCGCATCCGCATGGCCGGAACCACCGATTTCGCCGAGCGGCTGGAGATCGCCCTCACCTCCTGGATCGACTGCGCGGCCGAGTACCACGAGTTCGCCGCCCAGTTCTTCCGTACGGCGGCCGACCCGACGAGTTCGCTGAGCCCCTTCTCCAGCGAGTCGCACCCCGCGCGGAAGACGGCGGTGGAGTTGTTCGGCGAGACGCTGAGCGGCTCCGAGCTCGCGCCGAAGCTGGACGCCGAGCTCGCCGAGCTGCTGCCCGACCTGCTCTGGCTGCACCTGATGATCGTCGTCCTCTACTGGGTCTTCGACCGGACCCCGGACACCGAGCGCACCCGCGAGTTCGTCCGCCGCTCGACCCCGATGGCCGCGCGCATCATCAACCTGTCCCGCTTCCGGGTCTTCCGCCCGATAGTCCGGGACGCCAAGGGGCTGATCCAGGACTTCATCCTGCCGACGATCGGCCGCACCACGAAGTAGCGGCCCCGGTCCGGCCGCCGCGCGGCGGCCCGCCGGACGGCCGCGGAGCCCTGTCCCCCCGAACGGACAGGGCTCTGGCGCACCGGTCCGGAGCCTGCCGGACCGGCGCGGGCGGAGCCTGCCGGACCTCCCCGGTCAGAAACCGTCCGGGTTCCACGGCGCGAGCGGCGTGCGCAGCAGCAGGTCGGCCGCGGCGACCCCGCCCGGGCGCAGCTCGGTGACCAGCGCGGCGGCGGCCAGCCGGGGCACCGTCTCACCGCCGAGGTAGAGCGAGGCGAGGACGCCCGCGTCGAGTGCCAGGTCCGGCTCGTCCTCGGTCGGCGTGCAGCGTCCGGCGCCGTCGGCCCCGGCCTCCAGGGCCCACCGCCCGTCGACGTACCCCTCCGGGTCGTCGACCTGGAGCACCACCCGGCCGGGCGCGGCGTAGCCACGGGCTGCGAAGGCGGCGGGCAGGTCGAGGAGGCGCAGCCAGGTGTGGTCGGCGGTCTCGGGGTGCGGGGTCGCCGCACGTGGCTCATTCAGCCACAGCGGCAGCGCGTCGTCCGGGGAGAGGTTCGCCACCGCGATCCTGCGCACCCAGTCCACCGAGAACAGCAGCCGCCAGAGCGCGACGGCGGTGCCCCGATCGAGGGCGAGGAAGTCGTAGACCGTGAGGGTGCAGTTGGGACAGCTGCCGTCCCAGGCATCGTCCACGCGGTAGACCGCCAGGCCGGTGACGGCACCCTCGGCGTCCCGGTGCACGGCGGCGAACGGCTCCTGCCACACGCGTCCCGGCGACTGGACCTCGCCGGTGGCCAGCTGCCAGCCGGTCGGCAGGCGTTTGATCGCGCCCGGCTGGGTCAGTCGCCAGCGCTCGTGCAGTTCGGGGCCGAGCTTGCCGAGCTCCTCCATGGTCACGAAGCCGATCCGGCCGCCGGGTGAGTCGGGCAGCTCCGCGCGGAGCCCGCCGGCCCTGGCCAGGTCGATCTGCCGGCCGTGCGCCCGGGTCGCCGGACCAAAGCCGTACCGGCCGTAGATGTTGTACTCGGAGGCGATCAGGATCGCCGCGACCGAGCCGCGCTCACGGGCCGCGGCGAGGTCCCGGCGCATCATGCCGCTGAGCAGGCCGCGCCGGCGGTGGGTGGAGCTGACCGTCACCCCGGTGATGGCATCGACCTCGATGGCAGCGCCCCCGGGAACCGTCAGCTCGGTGTCGAAGCTGCGGAACGTCCCGACGCAGCGCCCCCCGTCGGACCGGTCGAACGCGCCCTGCCAGCGCCCCGGTTCGAACAGCCGGCGGCGGTACTCGGTAGCGTCCGCACTGTACGGCCGGAGGAACCCCCGGCTGATCGCCCGATCCCAGACCGGGAGTTCGTCCTCGCCGATGTATCTGACCTCGATGTCCTGACCGGTCCGACCATGCGTGTCGTTGCCCATCTGGCCACCGTACGCGGGCATTTCGACTCTCCGCCGGGATTTCTTCACCTCCCTTTGAGCCTCCACCGACTCCCGAGGGGCGCCCGGGCCGACCGGTCCCGCCGGCTCGCGCCGAGCGGCGTCACGTGGTTGCGGCGCGGGCCCGGGCGCTACGGGCGGCCGTAGAAGTCCGGGCGGCCCATGATCCAGAGGCTGGCCTGTTTGATCGCCCTGCCGGGGCGCGGGGCCTCGATCATCTGGTCGTCGCCGATGTAGATGGCCACGTGGTAGATGTCAGCGGCGCGGCCGGTGTGCGTCCAGAACACCAGGTCGCCGGGCCTGAGTTGGTGGTAGCCGATCGGGGTGGACTCGGCGTACTGGGTGGCGGCGAAGTGGGTGAGGGACTTGCCGCCGTGCCGCCAGGCCTTCATGGTGAGGCCGGAGCAGTCGAAGCCCTCCGGCCCCTCACCACCCCAGAGGTAGGGCAGTCCGATCTTGGAGCGGGCGAAGGCGACGGCCGCCTCCGCGCCACTGGCCGACCAGGCGCTGTCCGCCGCCGGGTTCGAGGGGGTGCCGGTGGCCTCGGTGGCCACTCTGGCCGCCTCCGCCGCGGCGAGTTCGGCACTCGACTCCTGGTCCTCGCGCCGCTGCCGCTCCTGCTCGATGGTGGTGTTGTGGGCGGCGGCGAGTTCCGCGAGCAGGTCCTCACGGCGCTTGGTGATCTCGTCGACCCGGGCCTGCTGGGCCTCGACCCTGGCCTGCGCCCGTTCCTTGGCCGTCCGTACGGCCTCGGCGGCGCGGATGGCGGTCTGCTCGGCCTCACGGGCGGCGGTGGCAGCGTCGGCCGCCGCGGCGGCGGTGGCGGTGGCCGAGTCGAAGATCTCCCGGATGCGGGCTCCGGCCGCACCGACGGCGGTGGCCTGGTCCCTGACGGCGCGCGGGCCCTTGGCGCTCAGCAGGGCGTTGATCGCGGAGAGTTCGGCGCTGATGCCCTGGCGGTAGGACTCGGCGGCGAGCTGACCGGCGCGTTCGGCGGCGTCGGCGCGGTCCGCCTCGGCCGCGGCAGCGCGCCTGGCTGCCTCGGCCGAGGCGGTACGGGCCCTGGCCAGCTGTGCCTGCGCCCCGTTGTACGCCTCCACAGCCTGTTCGGCGGCCCGGTCGGCGTCCGCGAGTTCGGTCTGGGCGGCGGTCAGTCGGGCCTCGATCGCGTCGGCGTCGTCGTCCTTCGCGGTGGCGTCAGCCCTCACGGCGGCGTCGGCCTTCACGGTGGCGTCAGCCCTCACGGCGGCGTCGGCCTTCACGGTGGCGTCGGCCTTCACGGTGGCGTCGGTCCAGGCCGGGGCGGCCTCTTCGGCCGCGGGATCAGGGGGATCGACAGGGGACGCCAGCAACGGCGGGACGTTCACCACTGCACTCGGCGCGGCAGCGGCCGCGGGGAGCAGTCCGAGCAGACTCGAGGATGCCAGCAGGAGCGTCGACAGGAGTCTGCGTGCCATGGGCGGGCCCTCTCTCGCGGTATCTGATAATCGATCAAAGATCTCATCAGGTGACAATTCGGTCACTCGACGCAATATCTCAGATCTCGCATCAAGCCGAGGTCATCCCCGTGCGCCCTGTCGGGTGAGATGTGCCCTCCGCCGATCCGGCGTCAGCTTCCGCCCGCGACTTAGCCGGTGAACGCCGGCCGCGCGGTCAGCGCCGGGGTGCCGGGTGGGGCAGCCGGGGGTGCCCGGGGTAGCGACGGCCCGTGCGGGCCTCCGGCCCGCAGGCGGCCCCGGAGCCCGGCGTGCCACCCTCGCCCCGGCGGACACCGGCGCGAAGGCCGCCGGCCGCACCCGGCCGGCCGACCCAGGCAGGCAGGCGCACGGCGTAGCCGCGGCTGCGCCCGGCGCGTACCACGCGGCGGCGCTGCTGTGCGCGGTTGTGCCGTGCGGGGTCGGTCGCGGCGGCGAGGGCCGCACCGGCTGCGGCGGCCGAGCGGCGGTCGGCCAGCCGGGCGGAGCGGCGGGCGAGGGCACGGGCGGCATGGGCGTCGAGGTGTGCGGTGGCCCGGGCCGCCATGCGCTCCGCGACCCGGTGGGTGGCGGTGTGGTGCGCCGGGACCTTGTCGGGCGCCCCGGCGATCAGGTCGAAGAGCCAGGTGCGCGCCCGGTCCGCCCGCTGGTGCAGGAGGCGCTCGCGCCGTAGCGCACGCGCCGCGCGGCGGGGCCGGCTCGGGTACCACCAGCGGGCCCAGGGGCTGCTGGGGCGGGCCAGCCGGACGGCGCCGATCCAGGAGAGCCCGGGCACCATCATGCCGAGCAGACCCGTCCACACCTTGCCCTTGAGCAGGGTGACGACCGATACCAGGGCGTTCACCGCGATCACCGCGACCACGCCCCAACGGCCGGCCTCGGCGGATGCGGTCTGGCCGGGCACCACCCCGAGCGGCACGTACCCGGTGAGCAGCAGGGCGGTGCCCAGGATGCCGAGGATGACGGCGTCCACGGACTTGCGCCCCTGCTCGCTCCAGTAGACGTCGTCCAGGTGCAGGATCAGCGCGAACTCGTCCAGCACCAGGCCGCAGCCGATCCCGAAGGCCAGGCCGAACCAGTCGATCCACGGATGGCCGCCGTTGGCGGCGAACACCCCGATGCCACCGAGCAGCAGGAAGCCGAGGCCGAAGACCATGTGGTGGATGTGCAGGCCGCCGGGCGTGATGTTGCCCGGCCACCAGCGGACCCTGGCGCGGATCATCCGGACGCTGAACCTGATCAGCACGAAGGAGCAGATGAACCCGACCAGCAGCAGGAACAGCGGCTGCTTGTGCGTGGTGACGATATGCGTGCGGTAACCGTCCAAAAGCGTACTGGTCATGGGTCGCGGTGCCTTCGTTCCGTGATCCTCGGGGCGCCTTCCGGCTAACACCCGGTCAGAATCCCCGGGTGCGTTTGGCGGCTCGGCGCGGCACGCCCAGCGAGGCCGCGAGGGACAGTTCGGCGCCCGGCTGCTTGAGGAAGAGGCGGGCGATCTCGCCTCCGAGGTTCACACCGACGGCCAGCGCCAGGGCGAGCGCGGCGGCCCGGCCGACCGCGACCAGGCCGGTGACGGGCTGGTTCTGGGTGAAGGAGAGCATACCGAGGTAGATCGCGGAGCCGGGCAGCAGCGGGCCGATCGCGGCGGTCACGTACGGCAGCGAGGAGGCGTGCCGGTAACGGGCCATCAGCTGGCCGAACAGGCCGACCATGCCGGCGGCGATCCCGGTGGCCACCACCGCGGAGACGTGGGCGTTGAGGGTGAGCACCCCGTAGGTGGACCAGCCGATGCAGCTGTTGAGGGTGACCAGCGGAAGCTTTCTGCGGTCGGTCTGCAGCAGTATCGCGAAGGCGAAGGTCACCAGCATCGCGGCCACCAGCTGCACCGGCGGGTGGCTGTAGCCGGTCAGGCTCTCGCTCGGGTTGAGTTTGGCGCCGAAGGTCAGCCCGAGGTAGAGGATCAGCATGACGCCGATGATGATGCCCGCGACCAGGTAGAGGACTTCCAGCAGCCGGGCGGCCGCAGTGATGTAGAAGCCGGTGAGGCCGTCCTGCACGGCGGCCATCAGGGCGCGCCCGGGCAGCAGGGCGAAGAGTCCACCGGTGATCACCACGGATCCGCGCAGGCCGAGGTGGTTGAACGAGAGGACGATGCCCGAGGCCGCGGCGGGCATCGCGGCGACCACGAACTGGTAGAACTCCGGCAGACCGCGGCGGGCGATCAGCGCGGCGAACCGGTCGCCCAGGATGGCGGCGACGAAGGCGCTGGCGAAGACCAACCATGCCTTGGCGTCCAGCCGCCCGCCCACCAGGAACGACGCCGACCCGGCCAGCAGGCCGGTGGCCAGCGCCAGCAGCCAGACCGGGTACGGGTGCCGGTTGCGGCGGATCTCGGCGAGGCGGCGGTAGGCGTCGTTGACCGAGATCTTCTCGGCGGTGATGTCCCCGACCAGCCTGTAGACGGCGGCGAGCCGGGTGTAGTCGGTGGTCCGGCGGCGCACCACCCGGTCGGCCGTGACCGGCGGCTCGACCAGGGAGGGCAGGTGCGAGATACCGATCAGGGTGAAGGTGACCTGCGGCTCGCAGTGGTCCAGGCCGTAGGCGTGGGTGATGCCCAGCATCGCGGCCTCGACGTCCTCGGCCGCCTCGCCGCTGGCGAGCAGCAGCTCGGCGATCCGCAGCGTCAGGTCGAGGACGCGGGGGATGTTCTTCTTGCTCGCCGCCTCCGGCTTCTCGCGCTGGGTGCGCTCGAAGGCGGGGCGTTCGGACATCGGCGTGCGCAGCAGGGTGCGCATCCGGTCCGGCCAGGGCGCGGCGCCGGGTGCGCCGGGGCTGAGGGCCGAGACGTCGAGACCGGCGGGCAGGCCGTAGCCGACGGCGCGCCAGACCTCGGGGGTGAGGGTGTCCTCCGGGCCGGTCGCCGGGCGGGCGTCCGACGGCTCGGGCTCGGCCGGGCGCAGCAGGCCCTCGGTCTCGACCGGCGGCGGGGCGAGCGGGATGACGGTGGGCCGCTCGACGGGCGGCGCCGCGGAGCCGAGCAGCCCCTCGGTGGGCGGCGCCTCGCGCGGTGGTACGGGCTTCGGCTCCGGCCTGACCGCCCGCCCGCCCCTGACCTTCTTGCCGCCGCCCGATCGGCCTCGGCCCCGCTTAGGCACTACCACTCCTCGCCGCCCCTGGTGGCATCCGGCCACCGATGTGATCTTTTGTCCCACCTTGCCTGATCGAACGCGCGAACGCACATATACGGAGCGGAAGCCTCTGCGCCGACTACTCGACCAACTCGTCCACCGGCCGGTGCCGGTTCGCGCGATCCGCCCGGCGGGCACGCAGCAGTTCGACCACGACCGGGAGCACCGACGCCAGGACGACCGTGACCAAGATCGCCTCGATGTCGTCCCGGACGAAGCCGATCCGGCCGAGCACATGGCCGAGGACGGTGACGCCGCCGCCCCAGAGCGCCGCGCCGAGCACGTTGCACAGGACGAAGGTCCGGTAGTTCATCCGGCCCACGCCCGCCACGATCAGCGCGAAGGTGCGGACGACCGGGACGAACCTGGCCAGCACGATCGCCTTGGCTCCGTGCCGGTCGAAGAAGGCGCTCGCCCTCTCCACATTCTCCTGCTTGAACCAGCGGGAGTCAGGGCGCTGGAAGAGACCGGGGCCGACTTTCCGCCCGAACAGGTAGCCGGCCTGGTCGCCTGCCACGGCCGCGGCCACGATGAGCGGGCAGACCAGCCGGAGCGGCCAGCCGAGAGTGCCGTCGGCGACCAGCAGGCCGGTGGTGAACAGCAGCGAGTCGCCGGGCAAGAAGAAGCCGATCAGCAGGCCGGACTCGGCGAACACGACCACGAGGATGCCGAGCAGGCCGAAGGCGGAGATCAGGGCGGTGGGATCGAGCCAGGACGGGCCGAGGGCGAGGCTGGTCATGCGCTGAACCCCTGACAGGTGGTACGGCCGGTATTGTCCGAGCAATGAAATGGTAAAGTCTTCACCAAGGTGAGGGCCAACTTCCTTGAGTTGACCGAAGGTTGACCTTCTCGCAGGGGCGGGCCGACCGACCCGAACTGTATGGTCTGCCCATGCCAATGCCTCCGAGGCCGCAGAGGACCCCACCACTCCCGGTCCTCCCCTACCGCAAGCCCACACCCGGGCGGGACTACTGGGTGCTGGACGACGTGCTGCCCGACGTCGACGCCGTCCGGGCCCGCTGCCTGGCCGAGGACGACTGGACCGAGGGCTACCCGTACAAGCCGGAGAGCTGGCCGGGGCTGCGCGCCATGCCCGGACTGACACCCGAGGAACTCGCCCTGGTCGAGCGGCAGGTGATGAAGGCCACCGGCGCGGGCAGGCTCTGGCAGGAGACCGCCCCCGGTGGTGCCACCCTCAACCACAACTGCGTCCAGGTCGTCGGCCGGGACGAGGGCCAGGTCCGGCCGCACACCGACTCCCGGGCACTGTGCCGGTACGCCGCGGTGCTCTACCTCAACCCGGACGTGCCCCGGGACTGCGGCACCAGCTTCTACCGGCAGAGCCTGCCCGGCGGCACCCTCGGCGGCAATCTGGTGACCGCGCCGCACAACAACCTGGTGGACGCGTTGCGCACCCGATTCGTCTCCCCCGACGCCTTCACCGAGGACGTCCGGGTGGCGAACAAGTACAACCGCCTGCTGCTCTACACCTCCAACATGATCCACAGCGCCACCGGGTACTGGGGCAGCACCCTGGAGGACAAGCGGATGACCGCCGTCTTCTTCTGGATGGCGTGAGCCCGGGCTGGACGGCGTGAGCCCGGGCGCGCTCGGGGGCCGGCCGGGGCGCTGCTCAAGGGCACGGGGAGCGCACTGCGAAACCGTACGAGTCTCCCGCACCCCCGAGAAGCCGACCGGGCCGCCCGAGGGCGTGTTCAGAGGCCGTAGCGCTCGGCTATCCGCCGGTGGAGGGCCACGTCCACACCAGCCGCCTCGGCCAGTTCGGGCCAGCTGAGCGGGTGCTCCCAGGCCGTCGTGAGCCGGGTGAGCAGGGCGTCGGCCTCGACCGCCGAGGCGGTCGGCGGCACACCGAGCGCGGCGTAGACACCGGGCAGCTCGCCGTCCTCGTCCGCAGGATCGGTGATCGCGTAGTCGCCGGTGCTGTACACCCAGAGGCCGTAGCCCGCCTCGCCGAGTTCCTCGCGCAGTGCCGTCCAGGCCTCGCGGCCCGGCCAGCCGCCGTCCAGCCAGTAAGTGGTGTACCCGGCCGGGTCGAGCAGGACGAGCAGCTCGAAGGCGGGCCGCCAGTTCTCGTCCGGCTCGCCCTCGGCGGGCGGCTCGTTGAGCAACTGGGGACCGAAGACCACGACGTCCCGGTGGTTGAGCGGCAGTTCCTCGCCGAGCACCGGCAGGATCCGAGCGCTCGCCGGACCGGTGCGGACGGCCGGCAGGTCGGCGGTGGAGCCGTTGGTCCTGGTCGCCCGGATGGTGACCAGCTGCCACTCCTCGTCGACCGGGCCGCCGTCGGTGGCGAACCCGATGCCGAGCAGGGCGCCGGTCGAACGCACCACCGCCCAGTCCCGGTTGGCCGTGGCGGCGGTGATCAGGTGCCAGAGGTCGGGCTGCTGGACCGTCCGGTGCCTGAGCTCCGGCGGGGTGCCCTCGGAGGGCAGTGCGTGCTCCAGCAGCTCCTGGTAGAGCCGCTGGGCGGTGGCGTGGTCGCCGAGCCTGGTCGCGGCGGAGGCGGCGAGCCGGCGCGGGTTGATCCGTGAGGGGTCCACGGCCAGCAGCGCGGCGCAGTGCTCGCCGACCTCGGCCCAGCGGCCCTCGGCGGCGGCCCAGCGGGCCCTGGTCCAGTGCGCGTCGGCCGGCCGGTGCTGGATCAGCCGGTCGGCCAGCCGCTTCACGCCCTCGCCGTCGCCCGCGTCGATCAGCAGCCCGGAGAGCATCAGGACCAGCTGCTCGTGCCCCTCGTCCTGGTCCATCCTGGCCCGGAGCAGCTCGGCCGCGGCAGCGCTGTGGCCCAGACTGCCGAGCGCTCCGGCGAGGTTGAGCACCAGGTCGGTGGTGAGCGCGGGGCCGGCCTCCCCGGTGTCGGCGCCAGGGGCCGGCACGGCGGCGGCGAGCAGGTCGACCGCGTGCTCGGCCGGAACCTCCTGCCCGGCCAGCCAGTCGATCAGCCCGGCGGCGGGCACCGGAAGCGCCGGGACGGGCAGCCCCTCGGCCTCCTCGCGCAGGGCGGCGACCTGCCCGGCCACGCCCTCGGTGCGCCGCAGGCGGGTGAGCTTGCGCTCGCCGGTGGCCGCCAGGGTCAGGGCGACCGTACGGGCGCCGCGGCGCAGCGCCAGCCGGCCGGCGATCAAGAGCAGGTCGAGGCAGGGACGGTGGGAGCCCGCGGTGTCCAGGTAGCCGACCCAGTGGGCGAGCCGGGTGCCGAGCTCGGCGTCGTTCGGGTAGGCGCCGGCGGTGGTGAGCGACTCCACGGCGGTGGCCCAGCGGTAGCGGATGTCCGGGTACCGCTCGGCCTCCGCCATGCCCGGCAGCTGCTCCAGGGCGAGTTCGGTGCGGCCGAGGGCGGCGAGCATCACCGCCCGGCCGACGGCCAGCTTGCGGCGGTCGTCGTCGTCCGGCTTCTGGCGCGCGGAGACGTAACCGAGCTCTGCGGCGTCGTACGCGGCGAGGGCGTCCTGGTAGCGGCCGAGCCGGTGGAGCGCGGAGGCACGGCTGTGGCCGAAGGCGAGCGAGACCTGCTGGTCGGCGGCCTTGATCCGGGCCTGCGCGCGGTCGAGGTGGGCCAGCGCCTCCTCGGCCCGGCCGTCGTCCTCGAGGGTGTCCGCGTACTCGCGGGAGAGGCAGTCGAAACAGGCGCGGGCCGGCTCGACCCGCTCCAGCGTCTCCTCCAGCACGGCGAGCCGCTCGGTGACGTACCCGGGCCCGTCGATGTTGGCGTGGCAGATGGTGAAGTCCTGGACGGCACAGACGGACTGCGGGCAGGTCGCGGTCTCCTCCCGGTGGGCGAACTCCAGCAGCGAGACCGCCTCGGCCATCGCGGCCTCGCCCTGGTGACGCTTGTTCAGCAGGTTCTGCAGCCGCCAGTGGCGCAGGAAGACCTCGACCCAGGGCAGCCCCAGCGCACGGGCGGACGCCATGGCCTCCGGGAACATCGCGTCGAGCTGCTCGTTGCGACCCTCGACGGCGTGCCCGGCGATCTCCGCGAGCGCGTCGGCCAGCCGGTGCTGGCCGGACTCGACCAAGTCGCCGTGAACGTCGTGGACCCAGGCCCAGATGTCGGTGGTCATGCCGTCCCCTCCCCCTGGAGCGCGTCGTGCCGGCCGCTTCCGGACAGTGTGTCCGGCACCACTGACAGTCCCTCCGGTACGGCCGCGGTGAGCGCCGCGACGGCTGTGCCGACACCCGCCAGGGCGGCTGTCAGGTCCCCGCCCGAGGAGCCCGAGGAGCCCGAGGCCGCCGCCATGATGACCTTCAACGAGCGCAGCAGGCCGGCCGCCGTGGTGCTGCCGGTGTGTCCGGTGCGGTAGGCGGTGAGCAGCTGTTCGACGGCGGGCGAGGCGAGGTTGAGGTAGAGCCTGGCCTTGACGGTGCCGTCGGTCTTCGCGGTGAAGGCACGGGCGAGCCGTAGGGCGGCGGTCGGGATACGGGCGTCGGCCTGGTCGTCCTCGATCCTGGCCTTGAGCTCGGCCTCCCGGTCGGGGACCAGGACCAACGGCAGGCCCGGCGGGTCGAAGCGGGCCGGGACCAGCTGTTCGCCCTGGTCGGTGAGGGCGGCGGAGAGCCAGGCGGCCTCCTCGGCGGGCAGCGGCCGCTCGGGGTCGCGGAAGAGCTCGCGGTTGCCGCTCTCGCTGCCGAGTTCGACGATCCGGCAGTCGCGCAGCCGGGCGTAGCGGCGCAGGAAGGGCAGGACGGCGTACCGGTCGCCGCGGGCGATCGGCACCTGCATGGCCCGGTAGAGCATCTCCTCGAAGCCGCCGCCGCCGCTGCCGAGCGCGACGTGCACCGCGCCGCCGCCGGCCGCGCGCAGCGCACCGGCCGTCAGGTCGCCCTGCGAGGTGGGGACCGGGACGTCGTCGGCGAGCAGGGTGAACAGCCGGTCGTCGCAGAGCGCGGCGCCGAGCAGGTCCTGGCCGTGCCGGGCGAGGATGCGGCGCCAGGCGGCCGGGTGCAGCCTGGCGGTCTCGTACAGGCCGTCCACCACGGCGTCGGCGAGGGCCTGCTGGAGTGCGCGGTAGTGCTCGTCGCGCTGGAGGTCCTCGCGGCTGGCGGTGGGGGTGAGGCGGGTGGACTCGATCACGCCGCCGATGAACCCGGCCCAGCTGGGCAGCAGGTCGCGGGCGTCCTCGGAGAGGAGCATGCCGCGCAGGTAGACCGACAGGTCCCGGTTGTCGCTGCTGCCGTAGGTGCCGCCGTCCTGGACCCAGAGCAGGCCGACGGCGTCGGTCGTGCCGTCGACGGGGGTGACCGGGAAGGCGGTGAGCGGCTCGAAGCGGCGGCCGAAGGCGGTGGCGAAGCGCATCCGGGCGGTGTGCGGGTCCCCCGGTACCTCCTGCCGCCAGGGCACGGGCACGTCGTTGACGGGTGTCGGGTCGTCGCCGACGTGGACCGGGATGGGCAGCAGTGCGCAGTACCGGGCGAGCGCCTCGCGCAGTGCGTACTCGTCGGCGAGGTGGGCGTGTTCGGGCTTGAGCAGCAGTTCGACCACGGTGCCGGGTACCGGGCGCGGCGCGACGGCCTCGACGCTGTACTGCTCGCCGCCCCGGCTGCGGTAGCGGTGGCCGGCAGCGGGCTCACGGTGCGAGGTGGTGGTGACGGCGACCTCCTCGGCCACCGAGAAGGCGGAGAGGAAGCCGAGACCGAAGGCGCCGATCAGGCTCTGGTCGCCGGTGACTTCGCGCAGCAGCCGGGTGTAGCCGGTACCGACGGTGGCCAGGTAGGCGTGGATCTCGGGTTCGGTGAGCCCGGCTCCGGTGTCCTCGATGGCGACGGTACGCCGCTCGGCGTCGCCGCGGACCCTGATCACCGGCCGGACGGTGCTGTCGGGGTCCTCCAGCCTGCGGCGGATGTGCGAGTCGTGGGCGTTCTGGACGAGTTCGCGCAGCGCGACCAGGGGAGTGGAGTACAGGTGGGTGGCGAGTACGCCGACCAGGCCGCCGAGATCGACTTCGGTGGTTCGCAGGTCGCGATCGGGCTCGCGACCGGGCTGGAGTCCTTCAGACATGAGGCCCCAGTCTGCCAGTACGACAATCCTTCGACCACTGTTTTCAGTCGCTATTCACGCGACGTGAACCGGTCAACTCGGCGTTGACGCAAGAGTGACCCCGAGCCACTATGGCAAAGCGGGGGAAATTGCCGATATTCGACGCTATTCCGGGCCTCACCAGCCCTCCGTACCAGCCTCGTACCGCTTCGCGCTATTCCATCCGGGTGACACGAACGAGGGAACCTGGCGGCGATCCATTGAAGTCAATCGGCCGTTCGGGGAATGCTTGTCCCGCGACGTCAGGAAGCGGCGCATCCCGGGGCGGCCACCCCGGGATGCGCCACAATTCGCACCAGTTAAGCAGGGAGACCACCGTGTCCCGTATTCGCGCGGCCGCTGCCGTCACCGCTCTCGGCGCGTTCCTCCTCGCCGGAATCGGCAGCGCCCAGGCGAGCAACGGCACCGGCTCCGAGCCCCAGCCCGACAGCGTGGTGAGCGACTCCGGCAGCACCTTCGACGGCGACACGGGCCGGCAGGCCGGCTCGGACGGCGGAGACCGGAACCGGCGGCAGAACCGGAACCACGGCCTCGGTGACGCCCGCACCACCCTTCAGGGCAGCGCCGACCTGGACAGCCGCGTCTACTACCCCTTCGTTCTGTACTGAGCCGCCCAGACCGCCGAGCGGGCGCGCTCAGTCCGCCGCGCGAGTGACCGGGCGGGCCCCTCCCTTCCACAGGGGCCCGCCCTTCACCGTCCGACGGCCGCCCCCTCCCACAGCCGACCGGGGCACACCGTTGCCGCCGTCGGCCGGGTCACACCGTCAGGCCCAGCACCGCCCGGCCCAACTCGACCAGACAGTCCGCCAGATCCGGCCTGGTACAGCCAGGACGGTTCCGCACCCCGTCGTTCACCAGCGCGAACATCGCATGCACCCGGATCCGCGCCTCCGTGTTCTCGAAGGCCGGCCGCACCTGGCGGAGCAGGCCGACCCAGGTGTGCAGGAAGTCCCGCCGGAAGTCCACCGCCGCCCTGCGGTCGGGCTCGGTCAGCCGCTCGGTCTCGACCAGCATCACGCCCAGGTGGTGCCGGTGGCGCAGCGCGAAGTCGACGTACGCGGACAGCCCGGCGGCGAGTGCCCCGCCGGGGGTGCCGCCGCCCGCGATCGCGCTCTCGACCTCGTGCCAGAGCCGCTCGCGGCTGCGCACCAGGGTGGCGGCGAGCAGTTCGGCCTTGGTGTCGAAGTGCTTGTACACACTGGGACCCGAGATTCCGACCGCGGCGCCGAGCTGGTCGGTGCTCACATTGTCGAAACCACGCTCGTGGAACAGCCGTACGGCGGCGGTGAGCAGTTCCTCCCGCCTGGACTCCGGCACCGCAGCGGCGGTCCGGGCCGCCACCACGGGCTCGGGCAGCCCGGACGGGGTGACCGCGAGCACCGCCCCGCCGATCCGCCGCAGCAGCCGCTCGAAGCTGCGGCGGGGTGGTGCGAAGGTGTGGTACGACAGGCTGCCGTACGCGGACAGCGTCGACCAGCAGAGGAACTCGGCGTCCTGGGGCGGGAGTTCGGGCCTGGCGTCGGAGAGCAGCTCGGCCATCGCGCCGACGTCCGCACGCAGCCGCCCCCACAGTTCGGCGCGCTGGACGGACGGCAGCAGCCTGGCGTCCCGCTGCCACAGGGTGCCGAGCGCCCGGTGCTCCACCGCGACGGCGGCGAGCGCGCCGCAGAGCCCGTCCAGGTCCCGGTGGCCGGCGCGGACCGCCGCCCGGACCGCGGCGAGGTCCGACTCGACGGCCCGAAGCAGGAGTTCGGGCTTGTTGCGGTAGTGCCGGTAGAGCGCGGGGGCGGTGATGCCGACCTCGGCGGCGACCTCCGCCATCGAGATCTGGTGGTATCCCCGCCGGTGGAACTGCTCGCTCGCCACCGCGAGGATCTGCGCCCTGCGCCCGGGCGGCCGGCGCACGACCTCCCGCTCCGTCGTCACGTGACTCCCCTCGCGATCGGCCCGGGCGCCGCACCCCGCTGGTCCGTGCTCCCCACAGCGGACCAGTTCGGTGAATCACGGCAACACCACACCTCGATGATTCGCCACAGGTTAGCAAGGATTCACTTCTTCCTCCTCGATCAGCGAGAAAGCAATGCTTCGATGCTGGACAGCCATGGCTACCCGCGATTAACTTGTGGAGCGATCAACGGGCACCACGAAGGGAGCGCCGCCGTGCGCCGCACCGTGTTCACCGAGGACCACGAGGCGTTCCGGGAGACCATCCGGAGCTTCATCGCCAGGGAAGTCGTCCCGGTCTACGAGAGCTGGGAGGCCGAGGGCCACCCGCCGCGCGACTTCTACCGCAAGCTCGGTGAACTGGGCGTCTACGGCATCGAGGTACCCGAGGAGTACGGCGGCGCGGGCGAGACCGGCTTCAAGTACCAGGCGGTGATCAGCGAGGAGTGCGCCCGCGCGGGCGTCACCTTCGGCTCCTCCGGTGTGCACACCGGCCTGGTGCTGCCCTACCTGCTGGAGTACGCCGACGAGGAGCAGAAGCGGCGCTGGCTGCCGGGCTTCGTCTCGGGCGACATCATGACGGCGATCGCGATGACCGAGCCGGGCGCGGGCTCGGACCTGGCCGGGATCAGCACCACGGCGAAGCTCTCCGAGGACGGCACCCACTACGTCCTCAACGGCGCCAAGACCTTCATCACCGGCGGCGTGCTGGCCGACCTGGTGCTGGTGGTCTGCCGCACCTCCCCGTACGACCCGGCCGACCGCCGGGCCGGCCTGTCGATCCTCTGCGTCGACACCACCTCCCCCGGCTACTCGGTCGGCCGCAAGCTCCAGAAGATCGGCCTGCGCGCCTCGGACACCGCCGAACTCTCGTTCACCGACGTCAAGGTGCCGGTGGAGGACCTGCTGGGCGAGGAGGGCAGGGCCTTCGACTACCTCACCCACAACCTGGTGCAGGAGCGGCTGGCGATCGCCGTGGGCGCGTACGCCTCGGCCGCGGCCGCGGTGCGTTTCGCGGTGGGTTACGTCAAGGACCGCAAGGTGTTCGGCCAGGCGGTGGCCGAGTTCCAGAACACCAAGTTCACCCTGGCCGACTGCCAGGCCCAGGTGATGGCCCAGCAGTCGATGGTCGACCGGGCGCTAGAGCTCTACCAGAACGGCGGGCTGACGGTCGCGGACGCGGCGGCGACCAAGCTGTTCTGCACCGAGTCCGCCTCCCAGGTGATCGACAAGTGCCTTCAGCTGCACGGCGGCTACGGCTACATCCTGGAGTACCCGATCGCCCGCCTCTACACCGACAACCGGGTGTTCAGGATCTACGGCGGCACCAGCGAAGTCATGAAGACCATCATCGCCAAGTCCCTGGGCCTGTAGGCCCGGCAGCGCGCGGCGGCCGCCCCCCACCGGATCGCCGCGTCCCCGGCAGCGGGCTTCCCCCATGGGCCCGCTGCCGGACCCTTCGCGACCTTAGACCGACCGGTCTTCCGAGAGCCGACGCACCGAGGACGCCATGACACCCGCGCTCGCCAAGCTCGTCCGCGTCCAGGCCGCGCTCAGCGCACCCGGCGCCCCCTTCGCCACCGCCGACACCCCTGACGGCCCTCACTACCGCCAAGGACCGCGCACCCTACGGGAGTTGCTGGACACCACCCTCGCGCACGGCGACCGCCCCTTCCTACTGGCCGGCTCCCGCGAGCTGACCTACGCGGGGCACCACACGGCCGCCACCGCCCTCGCCCACCGGTACCGCACCAGGTACGGCCTGCGGCCCGGCGACCGGGTGGTGATCGCCATGCGCAACCTCCCCGAGTGGCAGATCGCCTTCTGGGCCACCCAGTTGGCCGGACTGGTCGCCGTACCGCTGAACGCCTGGTGGGAGCGCGAGGAGCTGGGGTACGCGCTGGACGACTGCGAACCGGGGCTGATCGTCGCCGACCGCGAGCGTGCCGAGCGGACCGAGCGGTGGGCCGCCGCCCGTGGAGTACCGCTGCTCACCGTCGGGGCCCCGGGGCTCGGGCACGACCGGCTGGAGGAACTGCCGCTCGACGGCCCGGCCGCGTCCGGGGCCGGCCTCCCACCGGTCGAGATCTCCCCCGAGGACCAGGCCACGCTCATCTACACCTCGGGAACCACCGGTCACCCCAAGGGAGTTGCCGCCACCCACCGGGCCTGGTGCGCGGCGGCGCAGAACCCCCGCTTCTTCGCGCTGAGCGCGATGCTCTGCGCGGACGTGGACCCGGTGGCGGTGCCGCTGCACACCGCGCTGATGACCTACCCGTTCTTCCACGTCGCGGCGTTCACCGCGCTGTTCCCGCTGATGGCGAGCGGCGGCGCCGTGGTCCTGATGCACAAATGGGATGCCGCCGAGGCGCTCCGGCTGATCGCCGGGCACCGGATCACCGCCTACTACGGGGTCCCCGCCACCGCCCTCGGGCTGCTGGACGCGGCCGACGCCGCCGGGGAGGAGCTGCCCACGATGCGGGCGATCAGCACCGGCGGCTCCGCGGCCCCGCCCGGGCTGGCCCGGCGGATCGCCCGCCGCTTCGGCGGGCGGGTGGAGGCCCGCAACGGCTACGGCCTCACCGAGACCTGCGGCGGCGTGATCGCCAACCTAGGCGCCCGCTACGTCGAGCAGCCCGACAGCATCGGCCGCCCCGCTCCCGCCGTCGAGGTGAGGATCGCAGGCCCCACGGGCGCCGCCCTCCCGGACGGCGAGATCGGCGAGCTCTGGCTGCGCGGGCAGCCGGTCTTCAGCGGCTACCGCAACAACCCCGAGGCCACCGCCGCCGCCTTCACCGACGGCTGGTTCCGCACCGGTGACCTGGCCCGCCTCCAGGGCGGCGAGGTCTACATCGTCGACCGCCTGAAGGACATCGTGATCCGCGGCGGCGAGAACGTCTACTGCATCGAGGTCGAGGGGGTGCTCTTCGACCATCCCGAGGTCGCCGACGCCGCCGTGATCGGTGTGCCGCACCCCGTACTCGGCGAGGAGGTGGCCGCCGTGGTGGTGCTCCGGCCGGGCGCGGGCGTCGACGCGGACGGGCTCCGCGACCATGTCGCGGCCCGGCTGGCTTCGTTCAAGGTGCCCACGCACGTGTTCCTGCGCGGCACCGGACTGCCCCGCAACCCCACCGGGAAGATCGTCAAGCGTGCCCTGCGCGCCGAGGTCATCGCGCAGGAAGCCGTTCCGGGCGCGACGTGAGCCGGAGGGCGGCCCACGCGGGGTGCCGGAACGGCTCCGTGCCCGCCAGGGCCGTCCGGCCGGTCAGTCCGCCGCCTGGGCGCGCCAGGCTTCGAGGCCCGCCTGGGAGGCCGCCTTGGCCTGCTGGAAGGCGCGGGCCGCCAGTTCGCTGGGTGGGGTCTCCAGCTGCTGCACCCAGCCCCGTCCGGCCGAGGCCAGCGCCACGCCGACGAGCACCGTGCCGGTCAGCCCGATCAGCGCGCCGATCCCGGTGAGCGCGGCACCGGCGGTGAGCATGCCCCGGTTGACCTGGAATCCACTGATGAACTTCTGATAGTTCGCCATGGCATCCACCATCCAAGAGTGGCGTGCCGCCCGCACCCGGAAGCCGTCCGCCGATGGACCGGACCGGGTACCCGCCTACCGCCCGCGGCTGGTCCGGGCCGGGTGCACGGTTGCCGTCCGCGGAGCGGGCCGCCTAGGGTCGCGGTCGGGGGACCCTCCAGCAGTAGGCCGCGAACCAGGAGGACGCGATGGCCGGCCCAGCCCCCGCCGACACCCCCGTCGATCTGGTGGCACTCGCCGACGAGCACGCCGCGAAGGCCGCCGCCGACCCGCACGGCCGCAGCGCGCACCTCCTGGTCCACGACGGCGTACTGCGCCAGACCGTGATCGCCCTGACGGCCGGGACCTCACTGGACGAGCACAACGCACCGCCCGCCGCCAGCATCCAGGTGCTGCGCGGACGGGTGTCGCTGACCGTCTCGGGCCGGCGGATCGAGCTGCGGGCCGGCCAACTGCGCCCGATCCCGCAGGAGCGGCACGGCCTGCTGGCCCACCAGGACTCGGTGGTGCTGCTCACCGCCGTCACCTACTGACCGCGCGGGCCGCGCGGCGGAACAGCCGTCAGCCATCCGAAGCAACCATCCGGGCCGCGTCGGGCTCAGGACGCCGGTGCGGCCAGGACCGTCCCGCTGACCAGCCGCAACCCGCGCAGGATCTCCCGTCCGTCCGGAGCCTGGTCGGGGGTCGCGAACCACTGGACCGCCAGCCCGATCAGGAGTGACTGGTAGAAGGCACCCCTGGCCAGCTCCTCCGGGCTGTCGGGCACCTCCGCCAGCCCCTGGAAGATCGCCGAGAGTCCGAGCCGCGCCTCGCGCTGGGTGGCCGCGAACGCCTCCCGCAGCTCCGGCGAGTCCGCCACCCGGGTGGCGACCTCCAGTTGCACCGCCCACAGGTCGCGGTGCTCGACGAAGCTCTCCAGCACCCGGTCCCAGACGGCGACGAAGCGTTCCTCGGGGGTGGCGGCGCCGCGCGCCTCGGTCGTCAGCCTGCCGACCGCCTCACCCCACTCACCCATCGCCTCGATGATCGCCTGGACGAGCAGGGCGTCCTTCGAGCCGTAGTGGTAGCCGATGGCGGCCAGGCTGACCCCGGCGGCCGTGGCGATGTCCCGGGCGGTGGTGCGCCCGTAGCCCTTCTCGTACAGGCAGCGCTTGGCCCCCGCCAGCAGATCCTCGCGATTTCCCATGGCCCGATGCTATTCCAGCGCTGGACGACCGTCTTGGACAGTAGAGCAAGACGCCCGAGTCACACGACCGTGCGGCGCAGCCGTCCCGGACGGCCCCACTCCACGCCACCGCCGCCGCGCCCCGGCCGCCCCGTCCCCGCCGTCAACACGGCTCTCCACCCGCCCCCGACCTGATGAGATCTCAGACCGCACGCTCGCCACCCCGGTGCGGCCGGCGGACCAGAGCGGGCCGCACAGCCGGTCGGGCGGGGTGCGGCGGCCGGTGCGCGATACCGGCAACAGGCGGCCCATCCGTACGTGGTCGAGACCACATACCCTGCCCCACCTGCAGAACACCCGCTCTTTGACCACCGTTTCCCGGCCGGTGTATACGTTCTGCGCTCGCGCCAGGCATACTGGCCAAGTCGGGCAAGCCCGCCCGGCCCTGATAACGGCGAGATATCCGAAGGGACCGGTGGTCAGGGATGCTGCGCAACGGTCTGGAGCCCTGGCACCTCCTCGTGGTGCTGGCTGTCATCGTTCTGCTCTTTGGCTCGAAGAAGCTGCCCGAGATGGCCCGCGGCCTCGGGAAGTCCATGCGGATCCTGAAGGCGGAGACCAAGGCGCTGCGCGAGGACGAGACTCCGACCGACGGGACGGCCCAGAACTCCACGGCCACCAGCACTGCCGCCGAGCAGCCGCGCCCGGCGGTGAGCCCCGCCAACATCGCCAAGTCCGCCGAGACCGACAGGTCGGCCACCACCGCCTGAGCCGGCCACCACGACTTCACCCGGAGCCTCCGGCCCGTCAGCTGACGGGCCGGAGGCTCCGGCGTTTCCGCATCCACCGCGGGCGCCACCGCCGCCGACCGGCCGGCGTGAGCGGGTGGCGGAGCGGCCCGTACGGCGGAGCCGGCGAACCGGAGGCCGACCGGACGCCGCGTCAGTTGTCGCCGTCGTCCGCGTTGCGGTCGCGCGGCTGCTGGCCGTGCAACGTGTTGACCAGTGCGCCGAGGCGGTTCTGCCAGTTCTGGGTGGTAGCGCCGTCGACCCCGTGCTTCTTGGCCAGGTCCTTGACGGTCTTCTGGACACCCCGCAGCACCGCCTCGGCATCCTGCGGCCGGTGGTCGGCGATCGCCTGTGCCGCGGTGTCCAGCCGGCCCAGCAGCTCGCCCTGCTTGTCCTTCTCCTTGCCGAACGGCTGCGCCGCCACGTCGGCGCGGAGCGCGGCCAGTGCGGCGGCCGGGCCGTTCTTGGGCGGGGCGCTGGTCGCGGTGTCCGGCGTCGGGGTGGTGGCCGCGGCGGCCGGGGAGGACCCCACCGCGGTCGGCGGCTTGCCGCTCGGCGCCGCGGCCGGAGCCGAGCCGCCGGAGGACCCACCGAGTGCGAAGGCCGCGACCGCCGCCACGCCCGCCACCGCGGCGACCCCGATCGCGATCGGTACCAGCGGCCGTCTGCGGCGCTGCAGCACGGGCTCGTCGTGGGCGGGAACGGGCTCCATCAGCGACGTGGCAGCCCCGGACGCCGGAGGTCCGCCCGGCGGGGTGAACGAGGGTTGGGCGAACGGCGGCGGGGCCGCCGCCGGGAGTACGGCGGTGCGCTGCGCGTCGGCGTGCCCCCGGCCCGGCACCTCCGCCGGTACTCCGGCGACCGGGGGCAGCAGCTGGGTGGCGGCGAAGAGTTCGGCGCCCTGCCCGTTGGTTGCCAGCAGCTCCGCCGTACGGTCCGCGGCCGCGGCCACCGGGACGGCGGCCAGCAGCTCCGACCGGGCGGCGGCCGCACCGACCGGACGGTCCGCGGGCTTCTTGGCCAGCAGCCGCAGCACCGCCGCGTCCAGCGCCGGCGGTACGTCCGGGCGGCGCGCGGCGACCGGGGCGGGCTGCTCGCTGACGTGCTTGAAGGCGATGCCGACCGGGGTCTCGGCGTCGAACGGCGGCCGACCGGTGAGCATTTCGACCAGGACGCAGCCGACCGCGTACAGGTCGGAGCGGCCGTCCACCGGGGCGGCGGTGGCCTGCTCGGGCGAGAGGTAGGCGGCGGTGCCGACCACCGAGGCGGTCTGGGTCAGCCGGGAGCTGGAGGAGCCGGCTCGGGCGATGCCGAAGTCCACCACCTTCACCCCGCCGTCCTGGGTGATCATGATGTTTCCGGGCTTGATGTCCCGGTGCACGATCTCGGCCGCGTGGGCGACCTCCAGCGCCTCGCAGACGGCGGCGGCGATACCGACGGACCGCTCCACCGGCAGGCGTCCGAGTTCGGCGATCAGGCGGCTGAGCGGCTGGCCGTGCACCAGCTCCATCACGATGTAGGGGGAGCCCTGGTCCACGCCCGAGTCGAAGACGGTGACGATGCGCGGGTGAACCAGCATCGCGGCGTGCTGGGCCTCGCGGCTGAAGCGATCGGCGAAGCGCGGGTCGTCGGCCAGGCCGCCGTTGAGCACCTTGACCGCGACCGCACGGCCGAGCACCCGGTCGTGGCCGCGCCAGACGGTGGCCATCCCACCGACGCCGATTATCTCCTCCAGTACGTAACGCCCGTTCAGCGCACGTCCGATCACCTGGCACCACTCCCCTCGGGTCCACCGGCCGGAGACTTCGGGCCGCTGGTGCACCTGTGCACGATAACCAACTCGACCGTGTGGTGTTCTCGCAGACCGTGTGTGCCTTCCGGGTAGCCGCACCACACGCCGCGGCTACCGGACACCGAGCACGCGGAGCAGCACCAGCCGGACCCGGAGGGCGAGGATGGTGACGCGCGGGGGGAAGTGGATCACCTCGGCACCTGCAAGCTGCCGTAGCGCTGCATGCGCTGCCAGCGCAGGCGGGACCCGGCCACCGCCGTGAAGACGGACTGGATCACCACCAGGTACATCAGCTGCCGGTAGACGAACTGCTGCAGTGGCAGGCTCCAGAGCGGGCCCAGCCGCTCACGGTCGAGTCGGAAGGCGTAGCCGGCCATCGCCAGCTGGACCACCAGGAAGGCGAGCCAGACGCCGATGACCCGCACCGGGTCCAGGAAGGCCAGGCCGTACAGGGCGAAGACGTCCACCACCGGGGAGAGCAGGGGCAGCAGTACCTGGAACATCAGCAAGTAGCCCAGGCCGCGTCGTCCGAGCTTGCCCGCCTGACCCCCTTGGACGAGCGCACCGCGGTGCTTCCACATCGCCTGCAGGGTGCCGTAGCACCAGCGGTAGCGCTGGCGCCACAGTGCGCCGAGGGAGGCCGGGGCCTCCGTCCAGGCCTTGGCCCGTTCCTCGTACACCACCCGCCAACCGGCCCGGCAGAGCGCCATGGTGAGGTCGGTGTCCTCGGCCAGGGTGCTCATCCCCACACCGCCGACCCGCAGCAGGGCGGAACGGCGGAAGGCTCCGACCGCACCGGGCACGGTCGGCATGCACTCGGCCAGGTCGAAGAGCCTGCGGTCCAGGTTGAAGCCGACCACGTACTCGATGTGCTGCCAGCGACCTAGCAGCCCACCGCGGTTGACCACCTTGGCGTTGCCCGAGACGGCGCCGATCCGCCGGTCGGCGAAGGGCTGCACCAGCATCCGGACGGCGTCCGGTTCGAAGACGGTGTCGCCGTCCACCATCACCAACAGCTCGGACCGGGCGGCGGCGATACCGGTGTTGAGCGCGACGGGCTTGCCCGCGTTCTCCTGCCGGATCACCCGGACGCCGGGGAGGTTCAACGACTCGACCAGATCGGCGGTGCCGTCGGTGGAGCCGTCGTCCACCACGATCACCTCGACCGGGTGGTCGGAGGCCAGCAGCGAACGGACGGCCGGTTCGATGCCGGCCACCTCGTTGTAGGCGGGGACGATGACGCTGACCGGCTCGGTGACGGGCGGCCCCCAGGAGCGGCCCCGCAACCGCTTGTGCCGCCGAGCGGCGACCAGCACGGCCACCGCGCGCAGGACGCTCACCGCACCCGCCGCGTACAACAGCCAGTCGAGGATCCCGAGTGCCCAGTCGCCGGCCGTCATGGCCGCGATCAGCGCCTCTCCCTGCCAGCGGTCGGAGGCGCCGGCCGCCTTCACCGGGTTCGGCAGGCCGACGGCGTCACCGACGGTGGCGAACCGGTAACCCGCCGCCTGGAGCCTGGGCAGCAGTTGGTCGAGCGCGGCCACGGTCTGGCTGCGGTCGCCACCCGCGTCGTGCATCAGCAGGACCTGGCCGTCCGCGCCGTGCGGGGTGGCGTTGGCGAGGATCTTCTCGACGCCCGGGCGCTGCCAGTCCTCGCTGTCGAGGGTGGTCAGCACGGTGAGGTAGCCCTCCCGGCCGGCCTGCTGGACCGCTTGCCAGTCGGTGTCGGTCAGCGCGTCGGCGGAGGAGGAGTACGGCGGGCGGAGCAGCGAGCTGGTCCGCCCGGTGGCACCGGCCAGGGCCAGCTGTGCCTCGCGCAGCTCCAGCGAGCGACGCCAGGGTGCGGCGCTGCCGAGATCGGTGTGGGTGAAGGTGTGGATGCCGATCTGGTTCCCCTCGGCCAGGATCCGGCGGGCCAGCCCGGGGTTGTCGGCGACCTGGGTCCCGACCACGAAGAAGGTGGCGTGCACGTTGTGGCGGCGCAGTACGTCCAGGATCTGCGGGGTCCAGCGCGGGTCGGGGCCGTCGTCGAAGGTGAGCGCGATGGTCCTGGCCGATGGCCTGGCGGTGCTGGGCCCGGCGGCCGAGCCCGGGTCGATCACCGGACCGCCTCCGTGGACCACGGCGGGAACGTCGGCGTCGCTGCCCTGACTCAGCGCCGCGCCGTCGGCGGTCTGCCCGTACATGTGCCGGGTGTAGCCCTGCAGCAAGAGCGCCGCCGAAAGCGTGGTGATCAGCACGGTGAGCAACAGCCAGTGGGTGCGCAGCGGGACGCTGCGCACCGTGCCGCGCCTGCCGCGGCCTCGGCGTCGGCGTCGGGGGGCGGTACGGGTCGGCGTGGTCACTCGGTCCTCGGTCGGGGTGCAGGGGCCCAGGGCTCGGGGCGGGCGGCTCGGGAGACGGTCGTCGGGTGTCAGGCGGCCTTGGTCGGGTGGGCGTGCGACGCTGCCGCACTCGGGTGGCCGTGGCTCGTCGGGCTCGCGGTGGCGCTCGGGGCGGGCGCTGTTACGGGCGCCGTGGAGGGGCCGGGTGCGGCCGGGGCTCCGGGTGCGGCCGGTCCGGCGACCGCCGGGGCACCGGGGGCCACGGGGGCTCCTGGCCCGCGGCGCGTGACAGCGGCGACCGCGGACCTGGAGGGCCTCGGTCCGGTCGTACCGGAGGCCTTGGGATCGCCGGGCTCTCCGCTGGGCTCCGAGCTCGGTACCGGCTGAGGCGCGACCGGCGGCCGGCCGGCCTGTTGCACCGGCGACTGGGGGAGGAAGGGAGCGTTGACCGTGGGACCGCCGAGCGCGCTGCTGATCAACAGAGCGAGGTAGCCGACGGCGGGGACGGCGGCCAGCCGGCCCAGCCGCCTCACCCGGCGCTGGCGGCGGCCCGAGGAGTCCACGAAGACCGGCGCGTCGGGCGGCGCCGTCCCGGCCGACGGTAGCGGCACACCGTCGATCCGCACCGTGTCGTCCGGCACGGCCTGATCCGCCGGCGCGTAGTCCGGCTCCACGTAGTGCGGCACCCCTTGATCTGCCGGCGCGTAGTCCGGCACCACGTGGCCTGCCACCGCGTAGTCCGGCACCGCGTAGTCCGGCACCACGTGGTCCGACAGCACGGCGTCGGCTGCCGGATGGCACCTCGCCGTCCCGCCCCTTGTGGTCCAACTCGTCGTCATGGCCGGGCCTTTCGCCTGGCAACCACGCGATCGGGTCACCGGTCGTGGCGTGCCAGGAATGGAGTGGCCGGGCGGCCGGTGGACACGGGGAAGCCCACCGACCGCCCGGTGCCGGGGAGTTGACACTCCACCGGCGGGGTGGTCCGGGCGGCCGACGGGCCCGGGGGTGCGCCGTCGGCCGTCCGGAGTCGAACCGGGCGTGCGGTGGACACGGGGGAGCCCACCGACCGCCCGGAGCTTGGGAGTTGCTGCCGGGTACTGCTGGTCCGGTACTTCGGTTCACTGGTGCAGCGGTTCACCGGACGGACGGTGTGCCCGGGGGGAATGTCGCACACCGTCCGTCCGGGGTTTCGGGGGGTCACCTGCCAGGGCCGTTGCCTCCGCCGGTGTCGCGCCCACCGGGCCCGCCGCCGGGCCGGGTCGGCTGGCCCGGCTTGGTCGGCAGTTCGGTGGGGGGCTTGTCCTTGAGGTCCTTCGTGCGGTCCGGGGCCGGGGTCGTGCCGTTGCCACCGCCGTTGCCGTTGCCCTTGGACCTGGCGGCGACAGCCGTGCAGTAGCCGTCCACCCGGTCCACGTCACCGGCGGCCGCGACCAGCGGGGCCAGCCGTGCGTCGGCGAGTACCGTGCGGGCCGCCGCTCCGCCGACCAGCCGGTCCGCGTACAGCCGGCAGAGCTCGGCCGACCGCTCGGCCGCGGCGTCCGGGACCTGCCCGGCGGGTTGGCTCGGGTCGCCGGCCGGGTTGCCGCCGGGATCGGCACTCGCCTCCGGGCCCCGGTCCGCGGCCGGTGAGGCCGCACCGTTCGGCCGGGGCTGTCCGGAGGCGGCGGTGCCGGCACCGACGTGGTGGGCGGTGGCCGGCGAGGCGGCCGCCGTGGCACGCGCCGCGGTGGGGCCGGCCGCGGCGGGCCGGCCTCCCAGTGCCGCGGGCAGATGTCCGGTACCGGCGGCGACGGCCACTCCCCCGAGGGTGGTGGCGGCGAACACGGCGGCGAGGACCTTCGCACTGAAGGCCCGCGCCAGCGCGGTGCTCGCCATCGTTCGTCTCCCGGGTAGCGGTGCAGGATTGCGACGGGCCTCCCGGAACGCGGCCAGTGCCGCCTCCTCTCCGGGCAGTACGCCGTCCGCCTGCTGCGCGCCACCCGCCGCGGTCCCTGCGGCGGCGGCGGCGAGCAGCCCGGCGAGGGCGGCATGACCGGTGAGGGGGGCCTGACCGGCCGACGTGCCGACCTTGGCGCCGCCGAGCAGTTGCTCGGCGGCGCTGCGGTCGATCCGGCGGGATCGGTTGGTGCTCATCTCATGTCCTTCAGCGTCGCTGCTCCGGCGCGTGTCACACCCTGCGCGGAATTCTTCGAGGAATTTTTTTCCAGCCCGGGCTCCGGCCCGCCGTCCGGTCCCCGTCCCGGGCCCCAGTGCGTCGCCGACGCGGTCCGTCCGGGTACGCCGAAGGCGGCTCCGCCGGCCTCGTCGAGCAGCTTGGCCAGTTTGCGCAGCCCCCGGTGGGCGGCCATCCGCACGCTGCCGGGGCGCTTGCCCAGCACCTGGGCGGCGGCGGTCGCGTCCAGGTCGAGCACCACCCTGAGCAGTACCGCCTCGGCCTGGTCCCTGGGCAGCCGGGCGATCAGGGCCAGCGCGTCGGAGGTGGCGACGGTGGCCAGTGCCGTCCCGGCGGTGTCCTCGGCGGCGACCAGCTCGGTCAGGTACTCCACCGGGAGGTCCGCGACCGGACGGCGGCGGATGCGGCGCAGGTGGTCCATGGCCCGGTTGCGGGCGATGGTGGCGGCCCAGCCCCGGAAGCCGTCCGCGTCGCCGCTGAAGCCGCCGAGGTCGCGGGCGATCTGCAGCCAGGTCTCGGAGGCGATGTCCTCGGCGTCCTCGGGTCCGCCGCCGACGAGTACCCGCAGATAGCGGAGCAGCCCCGGCTGGACGGCGCGGAACAGCTGCCGGAACGCGTCCTCGTCCCCTTGCTGGGCCGCCCGTACGGCGGCGGTGAGGTCCGCCGCACGGCGGGCGGGCAGCGGATCGTCCGGCGGGCCCGGCCGGCTGGGTGATATCTGGTCGCCGGCGAGGTGGTCGGCGCCCGTCCCGTGTGGTTCTGCACTGTGCACCCGCCACATCATGCGCCATCCCGGTGAGGCGCCCCAGAGGCGAGGGGTGGCCCGGCAGGAGCGGGAGCCGTATCCGGGGGGCGCGCGGTATGCGCCCCGCCTCCTCCGCGCCGGGGCCCCGGCCGGTGGGACCGACGTCCGCTCCGGTGCTGTCGTCGGCCGGTGCCGTCCCGGCCGCCCCGGTCATACCTTGGCAGGGAGGGGCGCGCCCCGCCCCGGGCGGGCCCGGCGGCACACCGGCCCTCCCCACCCGGCCCAGCGCGACCGCACGCCCAGCCAGCACCGGGACAACGCGATGACCACCGCCCAGGACCTGTTCGCCGAGGGGCTGCGCACGCACATCGCGCCGTCCCTCCGGTCGATGGGCTTCACCGGCGGCGAGCAGCACGTCTTCCGGCTCCCCGACGAGACGTACCGGGCGCTGCTCGGCATCCGGTTCGGCACCGTGAGCCAGCACGCCGTCCGGTACACCTTCGACCTCAGCCTGTCCGCCGCGACGGGCGGTGCCGAGCACTGGCACTCCTCGATCGGCGAGCTGCTGCCGGTCGGCGGCGAGGTGTGGTGGGAGATCGCGGCCGGGCCGCGCTGGCTGGTGGCCGTGGAGGACTCGATCGCCGCCGTCCGCCACTACGGCCTGCCCGAGCTGCGCCGCCGACTCGAACAGGCGCGGGCGGGCGGTGCGGGCAGGGCGGCCTACCTCTCCGCCGCCGAGCTGGAGGAGGTGAACGCCGCCCTGCTCATCGCCGCCGTGGCCAGGATCCAGCGCGCCGAGCTGGCGGACGGGGATCTGGTGCTGGTCGGTGCCTGGAGCCGCAGCGACCCGGTCGCGCGCGAGGTCCTGCAGGGGGCGGCCGAGGGCTTCCTCTCCGCCCGGGACGAACGCTTCGGCCGGGTGCGCTGCCGGGACACCCTCGGCCGCGACCTGTGGACCTTCTGACCGCGCCCGGAACCGATCCGCACTCCCCGGATGTCCTGGTGGACAGGGAGCGAACAGCTCCCGTCCAAGGGGGAACAACCGAATGAAGACCGAGCTGCCGGCCGACCGCCGGCTCTTCTGGGACGGCTGCCTGAACGTACGGGATCTCGGCGGCCTGTCCACCACCGACGGCCGCCGCACCCGGCGCGGCGCCGTGATACGCGCCGACAACCTCGACATGCTCACCGCCGAGGGCTGGGCGGCGCTGGCCGACTACGGCGTGGGTACGGTGGTCGACCTGCGGGACGAGCCGGAGTGCCGGCCGCTGCTGCCTCACCCGGAGGGCGTCGACCTGGTCCGGGTCCCGCTCGACCAACTGGCCGGGGCGGCCTGGTGGGAGCGGTTCGGCGAGCTGGACGGCACACCGCTCGCCTTCCGTCCCTATCTCGACCACTGCGCGGGCGCCGTGCGCTCGCTGGTCGCCGCGGTCGCGACGGCCCGTCCGGGAGCGGTGGTGGTGCACTGCAAGGCCGGGCGTGACCGGACCGGCCTGGCCGCACTGGTCCTGCTGGCGGCGGCCCGGACCGAGCCCGGCGAGATCGTCGCCGACTACCTGCTCAGTGCCGCCAACCTTCGCCCGCTCTGGGGCATCCTCGGCCGGCCGGACCAGGAGCGGGCGGCGGAGGACCTGCTGGCCCGGGCCGGCACCACCGCCGAGGGCGCGCTGCTGGACACGCTGGCCGGGTTCGACCCGGACCGCTACCTGCCGTCCGGCGACCTGGCCGCGCTACGGGCCAGGCTGGTGGGCTGAGGACGCCGGGGCCGCGCTCAGCCTGTCGGCGGTGCCCGGATGGAGGGCGATCCTGGCGCCCACGAAGCCGTCCCTGACCGACCGGGCCCGCCGGGAGCAGAACCCCGCCATGGTGGCCTTGTCGAAGCCGGGCTAATCGCAGGGTCCTCGGGGGCGCCGCCGACCAGCACCGTTCCCGGCAGCGCCGCCCATCCCGCGCTCTCGTAGAAACCCCCGAGGACCCGGTCGCAGGTGAACAGGCCGAGGTCCGCACCGCTTTCCTCGACGGCCCGGCGGGCGGCGGCGACCGGCCGCCCGCCGTGGCCGCGGCCCCGGTGGGCGCGGTCGGTCACCACGCAGCTCAGGCCGCGGGCGGTGAACACCTCGCCGGCGTGGGCGAGTTCCTCGGAGAGCAGGTCGAGGGCGGCGAGCACCCGGCCGCCGCCGTCCACCAGCAGCATCGACCGCGGATCCAGCGCCGGATCGCGGCTCAGCCCGGGATCAAACCCACCGCTGGGCCATGCCTGTTCCTGCAACTCCCACACCTGCGCGCGGAGTTCCGGCAGAACCTCGGTTTCGGACCAGGGCGTGATCAGCAACTTCGATGCACCGCCCAGGAATTGACTTCAGGTCAGCGACACTAAATCCACTCGCCGTTGGAGCGCCGGACCGTCAATACTCCCGGCATGGTGCAATTCGCAGATTTCGATTCCCGCGGCTATCCGATGGTGGACGTCCGCACAGGGTACGGCCAGTGGGTCGGCAGCTACGAGCAGACCGTCGAGGACGCGATGGACCTGGCCGTCCTCGCCCGGCTGGCGGTGCCGGACTGGGGCGCGGCCGCGCGGGCCGCCGACCTCGGCTGCGGTACCGGCCGTACCGGCGTCTGGCTGCGCGACCGGGGCGTCGGCGCGGTGGACGGGGTGGACCTCACCCCCGAGATGCTCGAACTGGCCCGCGCCAAGGGCGTCCACGACCGGCTGGTCGAGGCCGACCTGGCCGCCACCGGACTGCCCGGCGTGGCGTACGACCTGGTGGTCTCCTCGCTGGTTGACGAGCACCTGGCCGACCTGGCCCCGCTGTACCGGGAGGCGTTCCGGCTGGCCAGGCCGGGCGGGCTGTGCGTGCTGGTGGGCCTGCACCCGTACTTCATCATGGCCGCCGGGATGCCCACCCACTTCGACGGTGCGGACGGCTCACCGATCGCCATCACCACCCACATCCACCTGGTCAGCGACCACCTCACGGCCGGACTGGCCGCCGGGTGGCAGCTCGCCGAGATGCACGAGGCCGTGGTCGACGACACCTGGGTCGCCCTGAAGCCCAAGTGGGAGCGCTACCGCCACCGCCCGGTCTCCGCCGCGTACGTCTGGCGCAAGCCGGCCTAGCCCGCACCGGAGCCTTCCGCACCCGGCCGCGGCCCGGTCCGCCCGGCCGGCTCGTGCTCAGAAGCCCACCATCGGCGTGGTGAGCACCCGGGTGCGCCCGTCCGCTCGGGCGGCGAGGCCCGCGGCGAGGCGCAGGGACCGGCTCGGGCCGAGCAGGACGAGGGCCTCCTCGGGGGTGGCCCAGCGGTAGGCGTCGAGCTCGCCGGGCGGCAGGGCGACCGGGGTGTCGGCGGGAATGGTGCCCAGATCGAAGAGGAAGTGGCAGGCCGGGTGGTCGAGTTCGGCCGAGGGGTGGGTCCAGCCGACGGCCAGCAGGGCGCCCGGCTCCTTCACGATGCCGGTCTCCTCCAGGAGTTCGCGCTTCGCGCACTCCTCGGGGTTCTCCCCCGGGTCCACCGTGCCGCCGACGAACTGCCAGTGCTCCCGGTAACCGGCCTTCACGATCAGCAGCCGCCCCTCGGGGTCGCTGATCAGGCAGCCGGAGGCCGCGTAGACGCGGCGCAGCGAGGCGAGCCACTCGTCGCGGGTCTGCAGCAGCGGGGTGTCCGTCATGGGCTGTCCCTCCGGAGGTGTCGTGGACCGGTGTGCGCGCCCACTCTCCCACTCCCACCGCGTCGCCGGGCAGGGCGTACGACATCCTCACGGGGCGGCCCCGGCCACCGGGCGCCGCCCCGCGTCCTCTGGGTCAGTGGGCGGAGTGCTTCTCCGCGCCGCGGTGGCGGTGGCCCGGGAGTTCGGCGTGGTGCGCCGATCCCTGGAGCGGGCCGGCGGAGTCGGCGGCGCGGCGGCCGCCGTGGCTGAAGACGGCGTCGCCGAAGTGCGCCCCGGACTGGGTCGCCTTCGGTGTCCCGGCACCGAGGACGGGCGGGAGTCCGCGGGGATTGGCAGCCATGCCGCGGCGTTCGAGGAGCTCCTGGGTGCCGCGGCGGAGCCTGGTCATCTTGCCCGACGGTTGCTTGGTCATCGTGGACCTCCCTCCGGCGACCGCTCGTCGCGGCGGAGTGCGCGGCAGGGCGGGCGCATGGGACGTTATGTCCCGGATTCTAGCCTTTCGGCCCGTCATGGTCTCCGTCGCCCGGCCGCCGGCCGTCCCGGCGGCAACGACACACCTGACCGTCGGCCGTACGCCGAACCGCATCTGTGGAAGCATGCGCCGGGTGGCAACGGTGATACGCGACGACAGTCGAACACGGGCGGGGGACGACGCGGCCTCCCCCGAGGTCCGGCGGATCCGCTACCCCGGCTCGCTGCTGCGCTGCGGGCTGGGCCTCGCCGCCGCCGCACTCTTGCTGCTGCTCGCCATGGGCGCCCACGGCACCACCAACGGCCTGGAGGCCGATGTCGCCGAGGGCGCGGAACACGTCCCCTGGCCGCCCGGCCGGCTCGCCTCGGTGGTCTCCGGCGCCGCGCTGCTGCTCGTCCCGCTCGCCTTCTCCGTCGACCGGCTGGCCCGCCGCGCCGGGCTGCGGGTCGCCGACGGGGTCTTCGCCGCCGTGGTCGCGTACGGGCTCTCGCTCGGTCTCGACACCGTCTTCGGCGACCTCGCCACGCTGACCCACGCGGCCCCCGAGGGCCTCGGCCGGACCGACGCCGTCTACGGGCACCTGGCACCCGTCCTCGCCTTCATGACCGCCGCCGATCTCGTCGGACTGCCCCGCTGGCGCGCCGCGTTGACCGCGACCCTCGCCACGGCCGGGCTGTCCGGGCTGATCACCGGCTGGGCCACCCCGCTCTCACTGGTCCTGGCCCTGCTGGTGGGCTGGGCCGCCGCCCACGGCACCGTGTACGCGATCGGGACCCCGGTCGTCCGCCCGAGCACCGAGCAGCTGCGAACGGCGCTCGGCCAGGCCGGCACCCGCCCGGACCTCGCCCGCCGCACCGGCTCCTTCCGCTACCTGGTCACCCAGCACGACGGACGCCCCGACCTCGACGTCCACCTGCTCGACCGCCACGCCCAGGCCACCGGCCTGTTCCACCGGCTGTGGCTGCTCCTGCGGCTGCGCACCGCCCCGCGCCCGCGCGGCCTGCGCTCGCTGCGCTCCGGCCTGGAGCACGAGGCCCTGCTCGCGTACGCGGCGTCCGCCGCCGGTGCCCGCACCCGCCGCCTGGCCGCCACCACCGAACTCGACGCCGACCGCGCCCTGGTCGCCTACGAGTGCCTCCCGGGCCGGACCCTGTCAGAACTCGACGACACCGAAGTCACCGACGAGGTGCTCAGCGACGCCTGGCGGCAGCTGGACCTGCTGCAGCGCCGCCGCATCGCCCACCGCGCCCTCGCCCCCGAGAACGTGCTGGTCGGCCCGGACGGCGCGGTCCACCTGGTCGGGCTCACCGACGGCGAGATCGCCGCGGGCGAGCTGCTGCTGCACCTCGACGTCGCCGGACTGCTCACCTCCCTGGCCCTGCGGGCCGGCGCCGAACGCGCGGTGACGACCGGCACCGCGGTCCTCGGTGCGGCCTCGATCGGCGCCGCCCTGCCGCTGCTCCAGCCGATCGCCCTGCCGCGCGGCACCCGGAACTCGCTCAAGGGCCGGCCCGAACTGCTCGCCGCGATCCGGGAGGAGACCCTGCGCGGGCGGCCCCAGGCCCCGGTCGAACCGGTACGGCTGGAGCGGCTGCGCCCGCGCACCCTGCTGGCGCTGGTCGCCGGGGTGTTCGCCGGCTACCTGCTGCTGCAGTTCATGTTCAGCTCGAAGACCGACCCGATCTCCACCGTCGCCCACGCGGACCCCGGCTGGCTGGCACTGGCGGCGCTGGCCGCCGTCGCCAGCCACTTCGCGGCGACCATGGGCTTCGTCGGCTTCGTCCCGGAGCAACTGGGCTTCCGGCGCGCGCTGGCCGCCCAGGTGGCGGGCTCCTTCGTCAGGCTGGTCTCCCCCGGCGGGGTCGGCGGGGTGGCGCTTAACACCCGCTTCCTGCAGTGCAGCGGCGTGCCGACCGCGCAGGCGCTGTCCAGCGTGGGCGCGTCCCAGCTGATCGGGGCGGCTCTGCATCTGCTGCAACTGGCGGTCTTCAGCGCCCTGCTCGGCCGCGGCAAGGGCGCCGAACTCCCCGAATCCCCCGTCCTGCTCGCCTCGCTGGCGGTGCTGGCCGTCCTCATGGTGCTGGCGCTCTCCGTGCCCTGGGTGCGCGGGCGGCTGGCCAAACTGCTGCGGCCGCTGCGCGCCGAGGTACTGCCCCGGCTGCTCGACCTGCTCCAGCAGCCCCGCAAGCTGGTCATCGGACTGGTCGGGCAGTTGCTGGTGTCGATGACCCTGGTCGCCTGCCTGTACTGCTGCACCCGGGCCGTCGGACCACGGCCCGCCTTCGCCGCCACCGCCGTCGCCTACCTGGCCGGGAACGCCGCCGGCAACGCCGCCCCGACCCCCGGCGGCTCCGGCGTGGTGGAGGGCCTGCTCGCCACGGCCCTGGCCGGCACCGCCTCGATCGACAAGGGCACCGCGCTCGCCGCGGTGATCCTGCTCCGGGTGCTGACCTTCCTGCTCCCGATCCTCCCCGGCTGGCTGGCCTTCACCTGGCTCCAGCGCCGCAAGGCGCTCTAGCGGCGCGCGCGAGCCACCGCGCACCACCCCGGGGCCCACCGCGCCCGGGTGCCGCACGGCCGGTCCCCGCGGCCGGAGTCCGTCAGCGGTACTCGTCCTCGTCGAGTTCGACGATGCGGGCCTGTTCGACCGCGTCCGCGTCGTTGGCGTCGTCCGAGCCGAGCGAGCGGCGTTCGCGCAGCTGCTCGAAGTCGTCGCCGGGGTGGCCGTCGACGTCCCGCTCCTCGTCCTCCGTCTCCAGGACGAGCGGGGATTCGTCGGCGAAGTCGTCGAAGTCCTCGGGGAACTCGGGGTTCTCGGGGTTCTGCCGCATGGCGTCCGTCCCTGCTGCTCGGAGCCCCACCTGGGCCCAGGTCGGTACTGGAAGTATCCGACGGCGGCGGCCCGGCCGCGCGCCTGCGCCGTCCCGTCGGCATTTTGTCCGGCTCTCGCACGGTAGACCGCTGGACCGCCCTCCGGACAGTGCCTGTCACCCGCGCGGCTCCTCCGTTCCTCCCGAGGCCGCCGCCGCGGCGGCCCGGGCGGCGAGGGCGCCGAGCCGGTCGCGCAGGGCCGCGGGCTCGTGGACCTCGAAGTCGCAGCCCAGCATGGCCAGTCGGACCGCCAGCCAGTCCAGCGACTCGGAGCTGGCCCGCAGCCTGCAGGTGTGCTCGTCGATCGGCTCCAGCCGGTCGGACGGGCCGGTCAGCCAGCGCGAGACCCGGTCGATCGGGGCGTGCAGGGTGACCACGGCGGTGTAGGTCGTGGTCAGGTCGGCGAGTTTGCGGGCGACGTATGCGGCGGCGTCCTCGGCTGGCAGTTCGCGCGGCGGCACCCGGGCCCCGGTGGGCAGGGGGTCGCGCAGGCGGTCGACCCGGAAGATCCGCCAGTCGTCCCGTTCGTTGTCGTACGCGACCAGGTACCAGCGCCGTCCGGCGGCGACCAGTCGGTGCGGCTCCACCAGGCGGCGGGTCTCGTCGGCGGCGCCGTCGGGCCGGCCCCAGCCGGCCCGGTAGGTGAAGCGGATCCGTTCCCGGGCGGCGACCGCCGAGGCCAGCACGGTGAGCGTCTCCGGATCGACCCGCGGACCGCCGGCGTCCAGCCGTACGGTGGCGGCGCCGAGCGAGCCGACCCGGTGCCTCAGCCGGGACGGGAGCACCTGGACCAGTTTGGCCAGCGCCCGCACCGAGGCCTCCTCGACACCTTCGACCGCCGCGCCGGCCGCCGCGCGCAGGCCGACCGCGATCGCCACCGCCTCCTCGTCGTCCAGCAGCAGTGGCGGCATCGCGGTACCCGCGACCAGGCGGTAGCCGCCGATCGGACCGCGCGTCGCCTCCACCGGGTAGCCGAGGTCGCGCAGCCGCTCGATGTCACGGCGGATGGTGCGCGGGGTGACCTGGAGGCGCTCGGCCAGTTCGCCGCCGGGCCACTCGCGTGGGGTCTGCAGCAGGGAGAGCAGGTTCAGCAGGCGTGCGGAGGTGTCCGTCATGGTGCCAGCATGACGGAGGTAGCGGACAGGTTCTGACCTGTATACGGGCTACCGTCGACGACGTCCGGGGCGCCGGCCGCGGGAATCCGCGGGATCCGCCCCACCCCTCCCCAGAACCCCCTGCTCAGGAGTACCGCCATGCCATCCGCCCAGACCGTCCCCGATCGCCGCCGCTGGGCGGCGCTCGCCGTGGTGATGACGGCCAGCCTGATGGACCTGGTCGACGTCACCATCGTCAACATCGCCATGCCCAGCATCCAGAAGGACACCGGCGCCTCGTTCAGCGCGCTGCAGTGGATCACCGCCGGGTACGCGCTGGCCTTCGCCGTCGGCCTGATCACCGGCGGCAGGCTCGGTGACATCTACGGCCGCAAGCGGCTGTTCCTGCTCGGTGTCACCGGCTTCACCCTCGCCTCGGCGCTCTGCGGGCTTGCCGGCAGCCCCGCGTTCCTGGTCGCGGCCCGGGTGCTGCAGGGCGGCACGGCGGCGCTGATGGTGCCCCAGGTGCTCGCGATCATCCACACCACCTTCCCGGCCGAGGAGCGCGGCAAGGTCTTCGGCATGTTCGGCGCGATGGTCGGCCTCGGCGCGGTGCTGGGCCCGCTGCTGGGCGCACTGCTCTCCGAGTGGGACCTGTTCGGGCTCGGCTGGCGGCCGATCTTCCTGGTCAACCTGCCGATCGGCGTCGCCGGACTGCTGCTGGGCGCCAAGTACGTGGACGAGTCGCGCGCACCGCGGGCACTGAAGCTGGACCCGGTCGGCATGGCGCTGGGTGCCGCCGGACTGCTGATGCTGCTCTACCCGCTCACCCAGGGCCGGGAGTCCGGCTGGCCGCTGTGGGGATTCGTCTCGATGGCGCTGAGCGTGCCGGTACTTCTGCTGTTCGTGGCGTACGAGCGGGCGAAGACCCGGCGGGACGGCTCCCCGCTGGTGGAGCTCTCGCTGTTCCGGGTGAAGAGCTTCGCGGGCGGCATCGGAGTGCAGCTCTGCTTCGGCGTCGTCACCGGGATCTTCTTCCTGGTCTGGACCCTCTACATGCAGCTGGGCCTCGGCTGGAGCCCGCTCCGGGCCGGACTGACGGGCGTGCCGTTCTCGATCGCGGTGTCGGTCGCCGCGGGGCTGTCGGTGCAGCGGCTGGTGCCGCGGTTCGGACGGAAGGTGCTGCAGGCCGGGGCGCTGGTGATGGCCGCCGGAACCCTGCTCCACCTCGCCGAGGCCGAGCACCTCGGCACCGGGATCCAGCCGTGGCAGATGGCGCCGCCACTGGTGGTGATGGGTCTGGGCATGGGCCTGATCGTGGCGCCGCTGACCGACGCCGTGCTCTGTGAGGTGCCGCGCGAGCATTCCGGTTCGGCCTCCGGGCTGATCAACACCACCGGGCAGCTGGGTGTCGCACTCGGTCTCGGCCTCTCCTCGGTGGCCTTCTTCTCCGTGGTGGACGGCGCCGCGCCGACGCGCTCGGCGGGCCCGGTCTTCGTGGACGCCTTCACCCACTCGCTGTGGTGGGTGACGGCCGGCCTGCTGGCGGTGTTCGCCCTGGTCTTCGCCCTTCCGGCGCGGGCCGCACGGCCCGAAGCCGTCGAACCCGAACCCTCGAAGGAGCCGGCCCTGGCGGCCGGCTGAACCCGGCAGTCCCCGGCTGGTCCCCCGTCGCGGCACGTGGCGGGGGACCGCTTCGCGGCCCGAGGCTCGGCACACCTCACGACCGAGCCCGCGCACGCCCAACCGACCGCCTTCCCGGGCGAATCGGGCACCACCGGCCCTACCGATCGACAACTCTCCTTCAAAGCACAGAGATTGACGGGCGATGCGATCATGACGGATGGATACTTGACTCTCCTCCAGGGGCCGTCGGACAGGTGGGCGGGGCCTCGGAATCCGCTTCACTTGAGGGGATTTGAGCTGTGCACGGTTCTCGCATACTTGCGCTCGGCCACTACCAGCCGGCCAGGATCCTGACCAACGACGACCTGGCGAAGATGGTCGACACCAGCGACGAGTGGATCCGCAGCCGGGTCGGGATCAGCACCCGCCACATCGCCGGCCCGGACGAGTCGGTGGCCGACATGGCCGCCAAGGCCGCGGAGAAGGCCTTCGCCGCCGCGGGCCTCACCCCCGCCGACATCGACCTCGTGGTGGTCGCCACCTGCACCTCGCTCGACCGCTCGCCCAACGTCGCGGCCCGGGTCGCCGACCGGCTCGGGGTGCCCTCCCCAGCCGCTCTCGACGTCAACACCGCCTGCTCCGGCTTCCCGCACGCCCTGGCGATGGCGAACCTCGCCATCGCGGGCGGCTCCGCGGCCAAGGCCCTGGTCATCGGCGTGGAGAAGCTCAGCGACTTCGCCGACTGGTCCGACCGCTCCACCTGCATCCTGGTCGGCGACGGGGCGGGCGCGGCCGTGGTGGTGGCCTCCGAGACGCCCGAGATCAGCCCGGTGGTCTGGGGCTCGGTCCCCGAGATGGGACGGGCCGTCCTGATCGAGGGCCGCGACGGCACCTTCAGCCAGGAGGGCCAGGCGGTCTACCGCTGGGCCACCACCACCCTGCCCGCCATCGCCCGCCGGGTCTGCGAGCGCGCCGGTGTCGCCCCCGAGGAGCTCGGCGGAGTCGTCCTGCACCAGGCCAACCTCCGGATCATCGAACCGGTGGCGCACAAGATCGGCGCGGTCAACGCCGTCATCGCCCGCGACGTGGTCGACTCCGGCAACACCTCCGCCGCCAGCATTCCGCTCGCCTTCTCCAAGCTCGTCGAACGCGGCGAGGTCGAGAAGGGCGCCCCGGTCCTGCTCTTCGGCTTCGGCGGCGGCCTCTCCTACGCCGGCCAGGTCGTCCGCTGCCCCTGATCCCACGCCACCACGGCACGCATCCGGCGGCCCCTCGCCCACCGGCAGTCGAACGCGGACGGCCGGCCTGGGACCGTCGGGCCGCAGGCCGGCAGCATCGAAGCCCGTCCGGCCCGGGCGCACCGACTCCATCGACACTCTGTCACCAACAACTGGCAGTCAGTGCCCGAGTTGTCCGCGCCAAGCCCTACGGTGAGCGCATGCCCAGGGATTGGGAGATCGCCGTCGGCCGGGTGCATCAACGCCTCGGCCCCACGGCCGGAAATGGCCCGAGGAACAGAAAACCCCAGGTCACATTCCTGACCTGGGGTTCCACATGGAGCCGCCTACGGGATTCGAACCCGTGACCTACGCATTACGAGCCCGAGAGTGATCATGCTGGCTGCTGCCAGTATGATCACTTGGTGATGAACTCGCAGGTCAGGAGGTTGCGCGGTGATCCGCGATCCCGGCCGAACCGGCACGTGCTACCCCGTCCGCTCACGCATCGCTCACGCAGACTGCCTGCCCAACGGCTCAGCATGACTACCACCGTCAGCGCTACGGGCCCTCCTCGGGGAAGCCATCGAGGCACAGCTGGATCACATAGTGATCTATGTTTCCGGCAACCAGAGATCGGGCCCGAGTCTTCGCAGCCGGTCGCGACGGGCACCGAAGTCGGGCATCGCTCGCTGAACCAGTCGCCAGAATCGGTCGCTGTGATCGGGCACATGCAGATGAGCAAGCTCATGCACAAGCACATAGTCGATTAGATCGGGCGGCAGCTGCATAGTCGCCCAATGGATGTTGAGGCGACCACGGAGCGAGCACGACCCCCAGCGATAGCCCAGAGGACGGACCCGGAGTTCCTCGCACGCCACGTCCAACCGCTTGGCCCACGGTGAGAGCCGGCCAGGCAGCCAGCTCTCACCACGCCTGGTGTACCAGGCGATCAGGGCCATGGGCGGATCGTGGAGTACATCTTGTCGGATCTCCAGCCGCCCTCGCAGCAACCGCACATCGGCCGAGCCGGTCTCGACGACCAGCAGCCGGTGGCTGCGCCCCAGGTAGGGAAAGCCCTCTCCGGACACATATTCACGCGGAGGTCTGCAGTTGCTCAGCAACGCGCGTTCGGCGAGCTTGCCGTACAGCCATCGCCGCCGGCTTCTGATCAACTTGACCAGCTCGAGTTGCCCGATCCCTGGGGGCACGGTGACGCTGACCGTCGAGTCGCGCTCGACGGTCAGCCTGACCTGCCGCCGTCGCTCGCTGACTCGCACATGTACGTCGAGGTCATCGACTCGCAGGACCTCGACGTCTGCTCCACCTTTCACTGCTACATCCTGGCACCCATCACTGACATTCCTGCCCAGGGGCGCCAATCAGAGGCGCCGAATCTCCGCCCGGCGGTGTCTGATAACCTCCACCAGCTGATCAGCTAGTGAATCGACTTTGTCGATCGCCACTGCGTCCTTAGAGATCAGCCACTGGACGGTCTGGCTCCGAAAGTCCTCCTGGTCGACCGGGCTCCGCCAGAAATCGCGCCGATGCGTCACCTGTCGGGCAATGGTGTACACACCGGTGCTGATGTCGCACAACCACTGGTCAGTTTCCGGATCGATTAATCCGTCCCTCGCGGTCTCCTCCAATATGACTCCGTACAGTGCTCGTTCAACTGGGCTGAGCGGATCGTCCTGCGCCGGGCGGTCCGCTCGCAGCTCGGCCACCAGATTGGCGAGGAGCGCGGCCTGCTGTTCCCAGTTCTCAGCATAGTTGCGCAGAATCTCTTCGAGACGCTGGCTGAGCTGCTTATAGAATCGCGGGTCCTTGCCTCGATTGATCTCGATGTGATCCCGTACGGCGTGCTCCATCTCCGAGGCACGGGTTCGCGCACCGGGGAGTGCCGCCACCTTCTCCTCGAAGTCGTCCGCGGTCAGCGACACTGGCGGCAGCTTCTGATCGATGCCGAGCGAGAGCAGGTGATCGTCAAGCAGTTGCCGAACCTTCGCACCATACAGGCCAGGGTCGAAGTCGCCGCCGTCTACTCGAAACCTACGCTTGGCTCGCATGGCGATCTCCGCGTAGAGAGTGGCGTCTTTGAGGAAGGGACGTACGGTCGGTTCGGGAAGGATGACATCGATGGTGGTGAGGAACCGCTTGAGCTCGGCCTCGAACCTATCGAACCGAGCCCCGTCATCCAGCAGAAGCACACAGTCCTCCAGGGTCGTGCCGGAGGGGGTCACGCCGTGGTCGGTGAAGACCGCTTGGAGGCGACGACGCATCGGATCCAGCTTGGCGACTTCCTCGCGGAGATCGACGAGGACTCCATCAACATCGTCGGCTGCGTAGGCCTTAAGCGCTTCGGTCAGATGGTTGGCGACGCCGAAGTAGTCGACAACATAACCGCACTTCTTATCCTTCGCCGGCCGGTTAACGCGGGCCACCGCCTGCAACAGTTCGGCCTGCTTGAGCGAGCGATCGATGTAGAGCACCTGTTCAATCGGCGCGTCGAAGCCGGTCAGCAGCATTGACTTGACAATCAGGAATGCGACCGGTTGATCGTCCGGCCCGAGTTCCGCCGGAAACGGCTTCGTGAAATCATCGATCCAGCGTTCCTGCGGCTTCTGAGCGGTCCACTCGGCGAAGCGCTCTTCGCGCTCGTCGGTACCCGGTGAGATGACAGGCACGAAGTCCATGGCGCGGAGCAGGTCGAGATTGCGGTGTGCGTTTACCTGCGCGATCTGTCGCGAGGTCAGCTGGTCTAGCGGGGTGTCGAGCAACCGCGCTGGGAGCATCTCGGCCTGGCGAACCAGTTCGTCCCTCGCGGCGAGCAGGGCCGTCCGGTAGCGCAGCGTCGCCTCCCGACTGTTAGCCACTAGCTGAGCCTTGAACCCGCCAGGCAGCACGGTCGTGACGTAGTGCCTAAGCAGGTGCCTGGCCTTGGCTGCGATCAGCTCCTCCGATTCGAGCACATCGCCCTTAGTGGCGTACCGGCGCTGCAGGGCCTCACGGTCCTCGTCGCTCTGCTCGGCGAAGAGATCTTCGAAAACCTCGTCGAGGTCACGTCCGTCCCTAACCGCGCCCTTGACCGTGTTGCCCTCATAAAAAATCCGCACGACTGCGCCGTCAGCCTCGGCGTCGGCCAGCCGGTAGGTATCGATAACACTGCCGAAGATCTGCGAGGTCTTCTTCTGCTTTCCCATGATGATCGGGGTCCCGGTGAAGCCGATCCGGGCGCAGTTGGGCAGCGCCTCCAGCAAGTTCATGTGCAGGGTGGAGCCGTGTGACCGGTGTGCTTCGTCGATGAGCACCACAATCGCGGTGTCGTCGTTGAGCTCCCCGAGTGAAGGGACAGCCTCACTCAGTTCGCCATCGGTGGTCCGTGCAGCCACGTCCTGTTGCTTCTGGATCATCACGGCAACGATGCCCGGGCCATGGGTCGCCAGTAGTCGTTTGGCCTGCTTGACACGCTTGGCCTCCTGAACTTCTTCACCAGTGAGCCGGAGCGTCTCAGACAACTGCTTCTGTAGCTGGGTCCGGTCGGTGACCAACACGACCTTGACCATGGAAAGCTCCGGAATCGACCGCATGCGACGGACGAGGAACGTCATAGTGAGGCTCTTGCCGGAGCCCTGGGTGTGCCAGATGATCCCGCCCCGCCGGTCCTGAGCACCATCCTCCTCCCGTGTGTCGCCCACCAGCAATCGCTCTAGGGTCTTCTCGACCGCGCGGTATTGCTGGTACCGCGGCGCTGCCTTGATTCGGATGCCATTGTCCAGCGTCATGAACGTGATGTAGTCGTGGATGATCCGCAAGAGCCGCTCAGGATGGAGTACCACTGCGGTGAGCCGGTTCTGCTCGCTAACCGATCGCTCATCGCATCTGAGCTGGGCCGCGATGATCGCGTCTGTAAGCGGATACGGGTCGCGCCATGGCACATAGTGCTCGGCATCGGCCGTGAACGTGCCCAGGCGTGCCCGCTCTCCGCAAGTCGCCACGGTTAGTTGGACGGTGTGGAAGAGCTTCGGATTTCCGGTGGGCATCCGACTTCGGCTCTGGCCGGCGTACCGCTTCAGCTGCGTAACGGCCTGGGCGATGGCGTCGCCCTTGCTGGGCTTCTTGCACTCCACAACGACCAGAGGGATGCCATTGACCAGCAGCACCTCGTCAGGCGTGACATACTTCAGCCCGCTCGTGCCCGGAACGTCGACCCTGAACTGGGACACCACCACGAATTCGTTGCGCTGCCAGTGCTCCCAGTCGATGAAGTGGACACGCTGATCCCGTCCCCCATCCCAGCCTGGCAGACCGGGCACGGTGACACCCTTGATCAGCAGCTCGGTCGTGCGCTCGTTGGCCTCCAGCAGACCCTTGACCGTGATCCGCGTCAGCTCACCCAATACCTGGCTGATCCGCGCATCGTCCAGCCACGGCTCGCCATCCGGTCCCAGGTTGACATCACGCAGTGACCTACGGAGCCGTGACTCCAACAGCACGTCGGCGAACGATTCGCGCCCAGATACCTTCGGGTCCTCTGGCGTGAACGCGCCCTCTGCCTGGCCTGGCAGGTGTTCCCACCCCATAAGCGTCAACTGGCGGAGCAGCGGAGCCTCAACCTGCATGTACTCGGGCCCGGACAAGAACGTCCCTCGCTTCAAGTCAGCGTGTGATCATAGCGGTCCCATCATTCCTTGCGAAGACCGTTCCACGCCACGGACATTTCTACGGAGCTTGACCTCACGGTGTCGTGCTGTTACTCAGGTAGGTCTGGTGGTCAGGCCGGTCTCGCTGAGTCAGCCGCCGATGAGGTCGCTGTGGTACTGGATGTGCCGTAGCCGCACCAGATGCACTGGATGAGGTGCTCGGGGAAGATGCAGACAAGTTGGAGAGGTAGCCGCGCCACAGCAGGAGCCAAACACCTTCGGCGGAGTTGAGGTCGGGTGCGTAGGGCGGCATCGCAGCCCCCACAGGCCGAAACCCACCAAGGCTTCACGAACCACGCCAAGGAAGCCGGCATCCACGCCTCACCCACTGGCTCCGGGAAAAGCCGTCTGGCCTTATGCCTGCATAACCTCAAACCCGAACGGATCCACTCAGCAGGTCATCTACGAGGCCCTGTTTCGCGTGCATCAACTGCAAGACTTTAAGCTCGGCAGCAGACAATCCGACCCGTTGCGCATTCAATGCCGAGATCGCCCGCCTTTGCATTTCCATCGGAAGCACTGGAACCCTCAGATTCTTAACGATTCCGGAATTAATATTAGGCATAGTAGAGCCTACCGCCGAAGCGGCAATCTGACGCTGGCAATAATCTTGAGTATAGGCAATCGCGAGCCATTCAGGGAGGATTCGACTTGCACCGAGGCGAATCCGCAAGCACCCAGTCCCACACAGCCATCCTTCATTTTCGGCACGGACGACTGCGCATCGCGATAGATCCCCCCTGCGGCCGAGAACTACATCCCCGAAAACGAGGAGATGGCGCGCGAGCTCTCGAGACTTCCTAATAGGTACTCGGGCGATCTTATCGGGCGAAATAGATCCGTCAATAATATCCTGGGGCATGACGACGGGAATTCCATCGGTAGCGTACTCATGAGAATGCAGTTGACTACCAAAGGGACCGATCTGAATTTCTCCGCCACCCCCTAGCAGCGCCCCAACGGTAGGAGTTTGCCATCCAGAATGGGAGTCAACCTTAAACGTATTCGCTACAAAACCTGCCTCCACCTCGCGCCACTTTGCAAGTTCTCGATTGGCAGACATGACCTGCTCGTCGAAGGCGTCGAGGACCTCCACGATCCGCCGCTGCTCAGCCAAATCAGCTGGTATCGCAATCTCCAGCCGCTCCATCAGGTCAGTCGGCAGACGCCCGGTCCCATGACCTGCCTCATCGACCATTGCGAGGATGTCACGTTCACGGGCCTTAAGTGCGAGGCCGAGGAAAGTCCCGTCGATCGATGCGTGAGGCAGCAGCGCCTTGCAGTCCTGCCCAAACGCCACACCGCGCTGGGCAACACCGACCCGGAACTCCTTCTTTAGGCTCATCCCTCGCACAACGAACAGCACAGTTCCAGGTTCAACCACCTTGGTGCCGGCCATACTGCCCGCACGAGTCACCCTGCGATCGGAATCATTAATCCGGAAGTCCTTGAGACTCGCGGCGCTGATCCACGGGATATCTCCGCCCCAGAAGCGAGGCTCTTCAGTCGCCGGGGTTCCGCCAGACCACCAAGTTCCGCAGTCCTTCAGCTTGACCCGGATCCAGCCCTCAGGGACGTCACGCATAGCCGAGCTCCCGCAGCATCTCGTTGACTCGGGTGGCTGCGGCAGCCCGCTGAGCTTCGAGTTCAGGGAGAGTCACCGCATACTTGGCGGCCCATCTGCCGTAGCGCTCGATCAATACTCTGCGGCCAGCCTCGACGCGGGCATCGAGGCGTCGACTGAGGTCAGCTTTAAAGACGCGCATAACCAGCTCTGGTTCGGTCTCGGCGTCGTGAATCAGGCGAACGCCCGAGCCAAGTTGGTCAATGAAGACGGCCTCCAGTTTGCGGACCTTGGACTTGGCCGCGGTCAGCTGAGCGCGCAGTCGCTTCAGTACGACGGGGTCGACATCCCCGACCTCGTCAGCATCCTCTTCAGAGGACGCGGTGAGGGCCTTGACCTTGGCGTCGAGTTCGGCCCGTAGGGTCTCGGCCTCCTCAAGCTCGTTGAGGTAATCGGCAAGGACATACGGTACGAGGGGGTGTTCCCGAGCCTTACGTTTGGCGGCTGCCTGGCGTTGGGCGTTCAGCACTGCGGCTTCGTCATCCGCGAAAGCAGTCTGGATCGTTGCAAGCCATCCTTGAACGACCCCGCTGAACTGGTGGAAGGCCAACGTGCGAATGTCGTATTGGACGCTGCCCCACCAGGAGGCGACCGCGCCGGAGAGCTGGAAGCGGTCGAGCATGCCAAGGGGTGCGAGTTCCGCGACGAAGGACTCCAGCAACTCGGCGCGGGTGTCCATGACCTTGCGGGTGTCGGGCAGCTCACTCAGACGCTTGCTGTGCCGGCTCCACCACTCATCGAAAGCGCCCCGCATACATGCTTCAGCGGGCGCGGCCAGTTCGGGAATGCGGTCAGCAGCCGACCGCCAACCATGCGCCGGGAACTCGTAGTAGCTGGCGTCTCGTTCGACGAATAGGGAGTGCACATCCACGCCGTATGCCCGGAAAGCAGCCTCGTGTTCACGAACCTCGGACTTCGGGATGCCGCCGTGAATATGCGCCCGGACATCTTGAGGCTCCGGTGGTGGGGTGTTATCGACGTAGCGCCGGATGTTGAGGTTGAACTGGTTATCTTCAAGTTCTTCAAGCGACACCACGCGGGCGAAGCCGGGAATATCGTGCGCGGGGTCGGCTAGATAGGCCCGGTAGGCGGCGACGATCTTCTCGGCGTGTTCGGGTTCGAGGTAGTTCTGTGCGCGGCCCGACAGGTACTCTCGGTCGGCATTGATGAACAGGACCTTGCCCTGGTGTGAGGTCGGGCGGGGGCCGGGGCCCCGCAGGATCAGAATGCACGCAGGGATACCAGTGCCATAGAACAGGTTCGAAGCAAGGCCGATGACGGCCTCCAACCGGTCGGCCTCGACAACTTTTCTCCGGATCGCCTGTTCCGCGCCGCCGCGGAATAGCACGCCGTGCGGCATGACCGTGGCACCGATGCCGTCGGGACGGAGCACCGCCAGCACATGCTGGGCGAACATCCAGTCGGCCTTTTTGCCGGTCTCCGGAGCCCAGCCGTATTCGAAGCGGTCGGCGTGCTTCATCCCGGCGCTGACGTAGTTCTGCGAGAACGGCGGATTCGTGAGCACCCGGTCGAAAAGCGTCAGCGCCGAACCATCCGGTTCGACATGCAGCGGATTCGCGAGGGTGTCGTCGTTCTCCAGGTCGGCGTTGACAATGCCGTGAAGGATCATGTTCATCTTGGAGATGGCCCAGGTGCCACCGTTCGCCTCCTGGCCGTACAGGCGCAGGTCCTGAGCGTCCTCGCCAGCCTCCGCGACGTACTCCTTCGACATGATGAGCATGCCACCGGAGCCGGCGCACGGGTCGTAGACTCGCATCCCGGAGTGCGGATCGACCAAGCGCGCCATCATCCGGACGACGCCACGTGGGGTGTAGAACTCCCCACCCTTCTTACCCGCCGAGTCGGCGAACTCGCCGATGAGGTACTCGTACGCGGCGCCCAGCAGGTCGGGGAACTCGAAGTCCTCGTTGCGAAGCCGGTAGCGGTCGAAGTGCCTGATAAGGGCTCGCAGCTTCTGGTCCGACAGCGACGTCTTGCCGACCTTGCGGTTGAAGTCGATGTGCCCGACCACACCTTGTAGGGCGGTGGCGTTGGCTGTCTCGAGTGCAGCCAATGCCTTGTTGAGCAGGTCAGCAACACCGTGCTCAGCCGACTTTCCAACCAGGTAACTCCATCGGGCCGCGGTCGGCACGAAGAAGTCGCCACCCCGGTAGAACGCCCGGTTGTCGGCGATCTCCAAGGCCTGTTCCGGTGTCCGGCCCGCTGCGGTCTGCTCTGCGATGACCCGGCTCCGGATCGTGTCGAACTGGTCGGAGCAGCGCTTGAGGAACAACATCCCGAAGATGTATTCCTTGAACTCTGAGGCATCCATCTTGCCGCGCAGGATGTCGGCCGCACCGAACAGATGCGCTTCCAGCTGCGGCAACGTTAGCTTCGCCACAGGCGGAGCCCCCAGTCGTCAGTCTAGGTAGGTCAGAGGACCTCATACGATACTGCCCAGCGCAGATCATCAACGACCTACCATGAGGGGCGCCCACCCCGTCGGAGGAGTGCCCGTGCCGCAGTTGGCAATCGCCAAGGAGTTCCTCTCCGAGTACTCCAAGCTGGAGAAGCCAGTCCAGAAGGCCGTGCAGGCCGCGCTTGGCAAGTTTGCCCAGGCCACGCACGCGGGACTGCATCTGGAGAAGCTCAACCGGGCCGAGGACCCTCGGATCCGGACGATCCGCATCAACCAGTTCTATCGCGGAGTCGTCCTAGCGCCGGCGTCTGGGGATCTCTACTGCCTGCTGCGTGTCCTGCCACACGACGAGGCGATCGCCTGGGCTACGACTCGGCTGTTCACCGTCAACCAGGTCCTCGGTGTCCTGGAGATGCGCGACGAGACACGGCTGCAGAACATGGCCGGCACACTACGGCTGGCCGCCGAAGCTACACCAGCCCGACTCTTCGACCATGTCCAGGATTCGGACTTCCACACACTCGGCATCGACGATCAGGTGCTGCCGATCGTCCGACTGCTGACCAGGGAGGCGCATCTGGACGCCCTCCAGCACATGCTGCCGTCGCTCCAGTACGACGTCCTCGTTGCGCTGGCCTCGGGTATGTCGATCGAGGAGACCTGGGAAGAGGTCAGCAAGCATCTCGTCGACGCTGCTAAACCCGACCAGGTAGAGCTGGATGACCTGTCCGCAGCGATCGAGCGGACGCCCGAGCAGGTCGCGCTCATCAGCGGGCCCGAAGAGCTTGAGAAGCTGCTGCGCCCGCCGTTCGCGTTGTGGAGGATCTTTCTTCATCCGATGCAGCGCCGGATCGCCTACCACGGTCCCTATTCCGGTTCAGTGATGATCACCGGCGGCGCGGGCACTGGCAAGACGGTGACTGCCCTGCACCGGGCTGCCCATCTCGCCAGGCTCTACGGCAGCGGTGCACCAATTCTGTTGACCACCTACAGCCACCCGCTCACCGCCGAGTTGGCGCGCCAGCTAAACCAGCTCATCGAGAGTCCCGAGGAGCGCGACCGGGTCGAGGTGATTACCACAAGCGAGCTTGCCTCATCGGTAGTCGGCGACCGGCACGGCGGTCACCCGGAGGTCCTGGCGTCCCGCGAACTGGTCACACTGGCCGACACCGTGCACCCGGACTATGCCGGCGAGTTCCTGGTCGACGAATGGGAGCAAGTCCTACTCGCCCAGGAGATCACCACGCTGGAGGAGTACCTGGCAGCCACCCGCGCTGGCCGCCGCCAGGCTCTGCCTCGCCTCGAGCGACAGTCAGTCTGGGCTGCCGTTGAGGAGCTACGCACTCAGCTGAGCAATCGCGGGTGTTGGTCGGTCCTGCAGCTGGCCGATGAGGCAGCACGGATCTTGCGGCAGGAGAACGGACCTGCCATCTATCAACACATCATCGTCGACGAGGCCCAGGACCTACATCCCGCACAATGGCGGCTGCTTCGGGCAGCTGTCCGTCCGGGCGAGGACGACTTGTTCCTCGTTGCGGACCCGCATCAGCGGATCTGGCAGCACCGGGTACCGATGAGGAGCACTGGGGTCAACATCGTCGGCCGGACTCAACGGCTCACCGTCAGTTACCGCACCACCGAGGAGATTCTCAACTGGGCAGTCAGGGTGCTTGGGCTTGTATCCGAAGAGGATCTCGATGGCTGGCCCGACAGCCGGGAGGGCTATGAGTCGCTGATGCATGGCCGTCGGCCGATCGTCCGGCGTTTCGCTGAGTGGTCCGAGGAGATGACCGCGGTTGTATCCCAAGTCCGGACCTGGCTGGCCGACGGTGTCGAGCCTGGGGCAATCGCAGTCGTGGCCCGGGTCAAGGCCAAAGCTGACGATGTAGCGGACGCGCTTCGCTCCGCGGGTGTCCAGTCCGAGCCGCCAGGGCCATCCGGCGGCCGGGTCCAGGTCGGCACCATGCACAGCATGAAGGGGTTGGAGTTCCAGTGCGTCGCGGTCGTTGGGGTTCAGGACAGGGTGGTACCGCACGACCGGGCGATCGTTCCGGCGGAGATTGACATGACTGCCCACCTGGAGAGTTTGCAGCGCGAGCGGTGCGTGCTTTACGTCGCGTGCACTCGTGCCCGTGACCGGCTGTACGTGTCGTATTCCGGGGCTCCCAGCCCGTTCCTCCCCCGCTGACCTCAAGGAGCCCCTCCATGCGCCCCCTACGTGTGGCCGTCCGGAACGTGCGCGGTGCCCTTGACGTCGAATTGCACCTGCGTCCGTTCGGCGCGCTCATCGGCCCGAACAACGCCGGAAAGTCAACCCTGATGGACGCAGTCCTACTGTTCTACGGGGCACTGGACTGGGATGAAGCCAGAGACCTTCCATGGCATGCAGAGCTTGGCGGGGAGTCTTGGGTTCAGATCGACTACAGCGTTGATGCCGCTGAGGCCAAGCAGATCGGCGTCGATCTCGTAGACGGCGAGGCCCTCCGTATCCGGCGCTGGTTCACCAAGAGCAGCGACCACACTGCCGGGGCCTACTACCTGATCCCTCCAGATGGCGGCGAACCGCAGCCCACCGGCTGGACAAGCGCTGCCAAGCTCGGCCAGTGCGTCCATATCCCGGCGATCAGCAACATGGCCGAGCACACATCGCTCTCTGCCCCCTCGCCATTGCGAGATGTGCTGCTGTTGGCCTTCTCGGAGCGGCACATCGAGACCATGCTCATGACCGCTAGGGCCGCCCTCGGGACGCTGAGCAGCGCTCTACAGGAAGGGCCCATCACCGACCTCGAGAGCGATCTAGACGATGCACTGATGCCTTGGAGCCTCTCTGCGAAGGTCAACGTCGGCGAGCTGTCCAATGAGCTGATCATGCGCCATCTCGTTGAACTGCGACTCCACCAGGAAGGCACCCATCGCCCGTTGGAGACCCAAGGGTCCGGCGTTCAGCGCGCCATGATCGCCGCGCTGATTCAAGCGGCGGCACGGCTACGAGCCAAGGCGAAGGAAGGGACGTTCCGCTGGATCCTGTTCGAGGAGCCCGAGGCATTCCTGCATCCCTCTCAGGTGACACGGCTCGCCCACGACCTGCACCAACTCGTCGCTGCCGGTAACACTGCAGTGACCATCACCACCCACAACGCGTCGGTGCTCGCCGCGGCCGAGACTTCTCCCGAGTCGATCACTCGTGTGCACCGCTCGCTGCACGGGATCGAGGTGGCATCGCCCTCTCCCGATCTGCTGAGCAAGGTTCTTGCGGACATCCACACACGCTCGGCCTACGCCATTGGTTCTCGCTCCTGTTTCAAGACGGCCCGACAGACCGCGGCCGACGAGGAGCGGAATCGGGTTCTCTACGATCTAGACGCACACCGGGCCGCCGCGTTCTTCGCCGACCGGGTGATCGTCGTCGAAGGCCCCAGCGACGTGCTGTTCTTCGAATGGTTGGCCCGTCGAGGCCTTCTGGCCGACCTCGGCCCGAACGTTGGCGTATTGAGTGCGTTCGGCAAGTTCGAGCTGCATCGCGCGACGAGCACGCTGTCGTTGTTCGGCATTCCGCACGTCGTCCTCTGGGACGAGGACGCGGTCATGGCCGCCAGTCAGAACGACCGTAAGAAGAGGTTGTGCGAGGACGAGTCCGCGCTCACCGCGCTGGCGGCGTCTGCCAATGATCCCGGATCATCCTTCGCGGGCGCGGTTCGTCTCACCGGCACCATCGAGCGCTGGCTCGGCATCACGGAAGAGAAGGACAATACGTGGAAGGCAGCCAACATCGGCGCGTCCCTCAGCCAAGCCTACGCGGACCCGTCTTCTCCGCTGCCAGCTCGAGTCGACAGCCTGCTTCGTGTGCTCGCAGATCTGTTCGTGGGTCGGGACATCGCTTCCTACCGGCAACTGCCGGACTTTCAGGATGCGCTGATTTCACAGACCTTGCCGGCACCGCATGTCGATCTCGCTGTCGAGGTCGCGGCCTTCCCGCGTGCCACATGTAGTTGCGCGGCACCCGCGTGGCCACCTGTCGTCTCCAGCCCTTGAACGTGAACTTCATGTCCGACTCGCGGCTTGACGGGTGTAGCGATTGCTCTAGCGTGGGCCAGCTCCTGGTCCGGCGTCCAGAAGGGCGCTGTCGCGGAGCATTCAGGTCGGTGGGCGCAACGGAGCCGCTCGTCAGATCTCTACAGCGGAGACCGACACTATTCCGCGGGCAGCCAGAACGTTGGCCAGCGTCTGCTTGCTCGTGATCCAATCCGTGTCGCCGACGGAGGCCGAGTACTGCACTGCCTTGAGAGCGGCTTCGTTGGCCTCAGCGGGCTGAGCCAGGTGTGCCCGCATGTAGTGCTTGAAGAGCCCGGGCAGCTGGTCCGGCCGAGTTGCAGTCTTGGCCTTCAGGGAGAAGAGCGGGAGGAACCACTGCTCGAAGCCGTCCGTAATCGCCTGGGTGGCTCGGTACGCCTCGTGCAGCGACCCGAGGCTGGCCATGTGGTCGTAGGGGAGGTGGCCGTGGAGGGCATATTGGAGGCGGGTGCCGTCGTGCTCTCGGAAGTGCTGACCGTGGGCGACGATGTGGTTGGCCGCGTTCTCGGTGATGGTCATGACGGCCAGATCTGCCTGCTGCTTCCGGGCTGCGGCAAGAACGGTGGCGTGAATGCCGGCGCGTGGGTCAAGGACGAGGTCGTTGAGACCGAGAGGTGAGAGGTCGATGCCGTGGTCGCGGGTTCGAGAGAGGATCAGACGCTGGGCGACGTTGCCAGCGGTGTGCTGTAGGTGTTTGGGCTGCTGGCGGTGGCTGGCGTGGATGTCCGAGCGGTCGAGGACGGGGCGGTTCTTCGCGAGTTCGGCGACGAGGTGTAGGCCGGTGCGTTCCTGGGTGTCGGTGCTGCCGCAGGCGTTGCAGGGGTGGCCGCCGGTGCCGGTCATGTGACCGCAGGCTCGGCAGGTGGGGACGGTCTCGCGGCTGATGGTGAGTGTGCCGGCGCGGAGGTTGTTCTCGATCATCTCCAGCGCGAGGCCGGCGACCTCGGCGTCAGCGTCCGTCATGATGCCACCTGCTGGGGACTGTCCGGGCGGGTACTTGTCAGCTATCAGGTCGGCCTCGAAGCGCTGGCGGGGGCTCTTCGGGCCGTCGGCCTCGCGGTGGCGGAGGTCTCCGGCGAGGGTGACGGTGTTCCACAGGTGGGGTGCGGGCGGTAAGCCGAGGATGGCGTTGAGGGCGGCGGCGAGGCGAATTCCGACGGCCTTGCCGGGGCGGGTGGTGAACGTGAAGGGTCCGTTCTGGACGGGCCCGTTGAGGAACAGGTGTCGCACGGGCTCCTCCTAGATCGGCGGGGTGGTGGTTCCCGTCCGGGTGAACCGGCCGTCGTGCAGCTCGTAGTGGAGGATCGCGGCGTTGGGCATCTTGCCCTTCCGCTCCTCGGCGAGGATCTCGGGCAGGGGACGGAGTTCGAGCAGGGAGCGGAGGGCCACCGCCGCGGTCTGGTGGGTGAAGGCCAGGACCGTGCGGGCCTCCTGGAGTTCGGCCTGGGCGAGGGCGGCGAACTCGGCGGCCCGGTTGAGCACGCCCTCGGCGAGCGACTCGCCGCCTGGCGCGGTCCAGACGTGCTTGCGCAGGCGGCGGTCCTCGGCGAGCTCGGGGTAGCTGTCGTAGAGCTCACGCTTGGTCATGTAGGTGGCGTCGCCGTAGTGCTGCTCGTCCAGGAGCGCGGTCTGCCGGGGCCAGCCATCTGGGAGGACCGGCAGGGCGATCGCGCCGGTGTCGATCGCCCTGCGGTAGGTCGAGGTGTAGACGTGCGGGTCGGGGCCGGCGAGCCCCGGCAGGACACCGGCGAGCCACTGGGCCTGCAGGAAGCCGCGCGGGGTCAGGCCGACGATGGTGCGGGAGATAGCGTGCGCGGCAGGGCCGCTGTAGGGGCGGGGGTCCTGGTAGAAGCCGTTGTACTTGTCGGCGTTCTCGACGGACTCGGCGTGTCGGATGACGAGCAGGGGCAAGACGGGGCTCCTATCCGGCGAGGTTGGCGACGTAGGAGCCGCTGACGGTCCAGGGGGTGAGTTCGATGCCGAAGCCGCTGTGTTCGCCGTCCTGGGTGTGGACGAGCTTGCCGGACAGGTGCACCGTGTCGCCGGACCTGAAGGCGCCGGTGTAGGCGCCGAGGTAGGAGCGCATGTGGGTGATCCGGCGGGCGAAGGAGTCGACCTCGTCGATGGTCGAGCTGAGGATAGTCTTGACCTTGATCCCGTAGACGGCCGGGGTGGTGAGCCCCTCGGCGTGGTCGGTGATCTTCGCGAGAAGGGAGATCTCGCCGATCTCCTTGGAGGAGATCCGGGCGAAGGTCTTGTCGCGGTCGGAGCGGATGGGTTCGCAGTTGATGTGCGCGCCGGAGCTGGCGGTGAGTCCTTGGAGCTTGCGGCGTTCCTGCTTGATGAGGGCGTCGAATGAGCTGCCCTCCATGTACTTGGCCCGGCGGATGTACAGCCGGGTGAGGTCGTCTCCGTCGTACGGCCGGATCAGGTCGGTCTGCTGGAAGAGCTCCTGTGCGGCCTGGTAGCCCTCAGGTCCGTAGCAGACGAGGTCGATGTCGGAGCGCTCGTTGAAGCAGCCGACGAGGAAGGAGCCGGTGACGCCGATCAGGCCCTGGGCGTCGTTCGCGGTGATCCACTCGGTGATCGCCAGGAGGTCCTTGCCTGCCGGGTTGTCGGCGACCGCGCCGGGGGCCTCGTGGATGGCGGCGAGGGCCTGGCGGCAGGAGTAGTGGACGGCCACGTCCTCGCGCGGGATGCCGGTGATGACGCAGCCGAGGGTGTCGGAGTAGACGTAGCACTCCGGCCTGCCGGCGAGGATGCCGAAGGACTTCGACACGACGCTGTTCTGCCGGTAGGTCCGGTCGAAGAGCCGGCGGTCGCCCTTCTCGTCAGGGTGGTACTTGACGTAGCCGAGGTAGTGGCTGCCAGGGTGGCTGTCGCCGATGACCTTGAAGACGACTCCGTGGTGGTCCATCAGGTAGTCGCGGTCGCGAACGGTGGGAACCGGCCTACCGGTGTTCAGCGGTGAACCGTTCCAGAGTGGGGAAGGTGCCGGTGTCGATCGTGTTGGACGACTCATACTGATCAAGTCCCATCGTGAAGAGGGTGCGGCGGTACTGCCACTTGATGTGCTTGTCGTACCGTGTGGGGTCGGTGGGCCGCATGAGGGCGAGGAAGAAGAAGCACTTGACGAGCAGGAAGTCGCCCAGGTGCTCGCTCACCCGCTGCCCGATCAGGGATGCGGTGGTCTCATCGAGTGCGCCGGTGTAGGCGGCGCGCTGTTCCGAGGTGATGCTGTAGCCCTTTCCTCCGCCCTTGAAGGCCACGATGTCGAGCGCGGGGTAGACGTCGTAGCCGAGCGGGACCGGTCCGTGGTGCTGCCAGTCGATGACGCCGGCCTGGAGGACGTTGGGCAGGCCGTAGTCGAGATGTCCGTGCACCATCGGGAGCTGGGCCAGCCGGTCGAGGGCGTGCTTGACCGCTTCGTGGACGCGCGGGGTGTCGAGGTCCGGGTTCTCCTCGAAGACCTCTGCCGCGAAGGCCGCCTTCTCGAACCACGGCGTAACCGGGAGGGGGTGCCTCGCCTGGGCCTGCATGAGCTTCGATGCGACGGCAGCCGCCGTGCTGATCACCTGGTAGCTGACCTGACCGTCCCGCCCGGCGTCGGCCAGCGCCTCCTCGTGCAGCGAGGCCTCGCCGATGGCGCGCTCGACGACGAAGTAGCGCCCGTCCTCCCAGCCGCTGTCGACGATCTCCGGCACCGGATAGTCCAAGCCGGCGGCCAGCTGCTGGAACTCGGTCTCAACCCGCAGATCCTCACCGCCGGTCCGCTTGTAGAGCAGGCCGTCGGCGGACCTCCACACCGCGCCCTGCGTGGCCGTTCTGTCCTTCACGAACTCCCAGTCACTCATCCATCCATCCTTCCGTAGAGCAGAGTTCGGGTGGAGCACGGCTGCTCCGCGCGAGTCGGACGGGGTGAGGCCGGCCGCTCCCGGGGGAAAGAGCGACCGGCCCCCGTCACCGCCCGGCCGGTGCGCCTGGACCAGCACGGGCGGAGTCGGTAGGCGCGCGGCGAGCGGTGCTGCTCGAACCATCTGTACGCGCGGGCGCGTGGCCAGGTGGGCGCGTGGGGACGGGGCCTGGGACGGTCGGTGCGGACGAGGCTGGCGATGAGTGCCGCCCGGCGGGCCGAGCGAGGGTGCTCGGGTACCGCGACAGCGGGCACCGCCAGTTCGGCCCAGACCTTCTTGCCATGGGTCGTCGGTTCCGCGCCCCAGGTCTCCGACAGGCCCTCGATCAGCAGCATGCCTCGACCGGTGGTCAGTTCGTCGTTGCCGAAGTTCGCGGCGCCGGTGGGCATCCGGCGCGACGAGTCGTACACCTCGATCACCACCCGGTCCCCGTCCGGTGACAGGTAAATGCCGGCGAGCAGTCTCCCCGGCGCGTGGATGACCGCGTTGGCGAGCAGCTCGTCGGCGACCAGAGCGATGTCGCCAAGCGAAGTCGGGTCGATCCCCCACGAGCGGGCGACTCGGACGACGGCTTCTCGGGCTGGTGGGACGTGGTCACGCCTGGTGCCGATGAACGAAATACGCCGAGCGTGGGTGAAGGCGGTCACCGGTCACCGTCGCAGGCTTGGACAGCATCGACGACGCTGTTGCACGGCCAGGGGCCGCAGCCGTCGCTGCACCGGCCGTCCTCGAACTGGTGGCGGTCGAGGACCTCTCGGGCGTGGGTGCCGGCGGTGGCGAGGCGCTCGCGACGCGCGGCGGCACGGTCTGAGTGGCTCGCGGTTGTGTTCGACGCCCGGCCGTCTTCCGAAGCGAGAGGAACGGCCACTGCGTCCCGCTGGTGCGCGGTGTCGCCCCTCTGTGCGTCCGAGCGGAGGGTCATCGGCGCTTCTCCTTAGCCACTGGGTGAAGCCACGCATGCGAGAGACCGCAGATGGGCCTCGGTCATGCGGGAGCGGGGAATCGCGAGCTGCGATGGTGGTCGAGCTGCTGACGACCAGACAACTCCATCTCGATGCACCGCGGTTAGGGCATGGGCTCCGCGTGCATGATCCATGCAGATCGTGCATGACGGGTTGTCCTGGTGCGGCTACGCTCGGCTCACCAGGCAGGATCAGCATTGGCAGGAGAAGCCATGTCGCAGACGGCCAAAGGACACTCCGCAGCGGGCGGGATCGGAGAAGTAATCCGCCGCGCACGGGTGTTGAGCGGGCGGTCGCAGGCGGACGTGGCCACCGAACTGGGCTACCACCAGTCGAAGATCAGCCGGTTGGAGAGCGGCAAGGGGACGCAGGACATCGATGTCCTGCGCGCTGTCGCAGCCGTGCTCGACATCCCGCTGGGAAGCCTCGGCCTGTCCTCCCATACCAGTGCGGACAGCAGGACGGACGACATGCACCGTCGCAACTTCTTGGCCGCGAGCGTCGTCGCGCTCGCGGCCCCGACACCTACTCCTCGCGTGGGGATAGAGCTGGTCCAGGCACTGCTGCCCGGACCCGTTCCAACTGAGCACGCGCCACAACCCGTGGCGGCACTCGCATCCCGGCTCTCCCAGGCGCGGAGGCTCTTCTACACCTGCCGGTACGCCGAGCTCGAAGGCGCGTTGCCGTCGCTGATCGCCGACCTTCGCCAGGCCCAGGACGCCGCCCGCGGCGGCGATCAAGCCCTGTCCGGGCTCCTCGCGACGGCGTACCAGACCGCGGTGAGCCTGTTACTCAAGCTCGGCGACCACGGCAACGCCTGGCTCGCGGTCGGCCGTGCCATGGCCGAGGCCGAGCGGAGCGCCGACCCCGTGGTGATGGCCTCCAGCGTCCGCGTCCAGGCGCACGTCCTCGCTCGCGACCGGCACACCGCGCCAGCCGTCACCCTCATCCGGCACACCGCCGACCAGCTCTCCGGTAGCTACGACCGGCGCGCGCCCGAGTACCTCGCCGCGCTGGGGCTCATGCTCCTTCGCGGCGTCACGGCGGCAAGCGCAGGCGGCGACCGTGCCACCACCGCCGAGTTCCTCGCCGAGGCTCAGGAGGTCGCCCGCTACGTCGGCCTCGACGGCCCCGAAGCATGGGCGAACTTCAGTCCGACCAACGTCGCGCTCCACTCGGTGAGCGCCTCGGTCGTCCTCGGCGACGCGGGAACGGCGCTGGAAGCCGCCCAGCCCCTGATGCGCAGGCGCATCCCGGTCCCCGAGCGCCGGGCAGCACTGTGGGTGGAGGCTGCACGGGCCTACAGCCAGCAGGGCAGACTGGCGGAGGGATACAAAGCGCTCAGGATCGCGGAGAGCTGTGCCTCGGAGGACATCCGCCGGCGGCCCAGCGTGCTCGAGCTGGCCGGTGACATGGCCGCTCGCGACCGGCGCGGCGCCGTCCCGGAGCTTCGCCGTTTCTGCCAGGAGTTGGGAGTCCAGGTTTGACCGAGCACCGCAAGCCGTTCCTCTACGTCGTCGTCTGCGCGTCGGGCATCGCCGACGGAGTGGGCGAACTGATCACCGCTGCCCACGCCGAGGGCTGGGGAGTCGGCGTGATCGCGACCCCGAACGGACTCGGCTTCATAGACCAGGAGGCCGTCGAAGCCCAGACCGGCTACCCGATCCGCTCCGCCTGGCGCACGCCGAGCATCCCCCAGCCGCTGCCCCCGGCCGACGCGATCGCCGTCGCGCCGGCCACCTTCAACACCATCAACAAGTGGGCCGCCGGCATCTCCGACACCCTCGCGCTCGGCATCCTCTGCGAGGCGTACGGCCTCGGCATCCCCGTGGCCGTCCAGCCCTACGTCAACTCCGCCCAGGCCGCGCACCCCGCGTACGCGGAGAGCCTGGCCCGGCTCCGGTCGATGGGCGTCCTGCTCGGCGACTACGTCCCCCACAAGCCCAAGGCCGGCGGAGGCCGCGACAAGTACAACTGGACCCACGTCCTCGACCTGCTCCGCCCCGTGGCGGCCTCAGTGGCGGAGAGGGATTAGCCGGTGCTCCCGCCTTCAGACGGGCCGCCAGGTGTCGCTGCCGCGATCGTGATCCGAGAGGGTCGGGTGCTGATGGTCCGGCGCCGAGTCAGCGAAGGCCAGCTCTTGTGGCAGTTCCCGGCAGGCAAGATCGAGCCCGGCGAGTCTCCCGAGCAAGCGGCTGTCCGCGAGACCGCAGAGGAGACGGGGCTGAACGTGGCCGTCGTCAAGGTCCTCGGCGAGCGCGTCCACCCGGAGACTGGCCGATGGATGTCGTACATGGTCTGCGAGATCGTCAGCGGCACCGCTGCCGTCGGTGACCCACGAGAACTGGACGCACTGGCGTGGGTGGCGCTTGCAGAGATCCCCGAATACGTCCCGTACGGGATCTTCGAGCCAGTACAGGCATACCTGGATATCGCGCTCAAAGACTGAGTGAACAGCTGTGGGCGACCACCAACTGGTGGCCGCCCACAGCGGCAGCAGAATTCCGGTCGCTGGTGGTCAGCGATGTCGGGGCTGGGTGCCGGGGCGCTGCAGGGCAGTCGTGGTGAATGACGGGTTGGTCGTGGGGTGGCGGACGAGCGGGGCGGCAGACGAGCGCAGGAGTGCCGCCTCGACGGTGCGGTTGGGTGCGGGGTTGTAGCTGGTGTGCTGGATACGGGCGATGAGGACCTTGGCGGGCAGGCGAGCGCTGCCGAGTTCGCGGCGGGAGCGGCCTCGGTGAGGAGCTGGTGGGGCACGTAGCCGTCGGCCTCGGCGTCGGCGAGCACGGTGGCGAGGGCGGGCCAGTTGGGGTCGGCGAGGATCCGCGCCGCGTGGTCGGGGATGGCAGCGCGGACGTCGCTGGCGAGGGTGTTGCGGGTCTGCTCCTTGGGCTGGCGTTGGGCGAGAAAGGCGAGCTGGTCAGCGGCGGCCTGGTCGTAGGCGGCCTGGAGGTGCTGGACGGTTCGGCGGGCGGCTTCGGCCTGCTGGGCATGGCCCTTGGCGGTGTGCCAGCGCTGGGAGAGGATCGCGGCCCAGACGAGGGCTGCGACGAAGACGGCGAGGGTGCTGCCGTCCTTGCCGCTGCCAGCGTTCACAAGGTCGCGGGCGGCTTGCCGCAGGCCGAAGGGCCTCGTGGTCGGCACGAATCTGGGAGCGCTGCGCGCGGGCGAAGGTCTTTGCTGCTGCTCGGAGTTCGGCGCGCAGGTCCTGGGGCGCGGTCTGGGCGGTGGCTTCGATCAGTTCACCGAGGGCGGTGATGTGCGCCTGCGCACGCGCGTCGCCGCTGTCGCCGGTGGTGTCGTGGTCGGTGGTGAAGGTGTCGAGGACGTGGGTGGCGTGCTGCCAGCGGGTGGCGGGCTTGTTGCGGCGGGCGGTGGGGTGTTCCTCCGGTGTGCTGGCCGCGAGGAGCGCCTGGAGCTTGGGCAGGGACAGGTCGGGGGCGATCTTCCCGCCGGGGATGTAGTTCGGCTGACCGTTGGCCTTCAGGTCGCCGGGGCGGGCGACGGAGTAGCCCTGAAGGTCGCCGGACGGGAACCGGCGGATCTTGACCTCGACGCCATCGGCCTGAAGGTAGGCGAGAAGTTCCTCCGCGTTGCTCGCGTGGGGGATGGCGGCGCGGATGCGGTCCTGGAGCCACTCGCGGCTGGTCTGTTCCCAGCCGAGGCGCTTGGCTTTGTGCATCTCGGCCTGGGTGGGGCAGCGTTCAGCGGTCCGGTCGCCGGTACCGAGCTGGCGCAGGCCGTAGTCCTTCTCGATCTCGCGGCACTCGGCTCCGACACGCTGGCCGCTGTTGTGGAGCTTGGGGCGGCGGCCGTCTTCGCGGACGGTGGTGGCGAGGATGTGGATGTGGTCGTCCGCGTGGCGCACAGCGATCCACCGGCACGCCAGGTCGTCGTCCTTGGGGGCGATGCCGGCGGCCCGGACGATGCGCTCGGCGATCTCGCCCCATTCGGCGTCGGAGAGGTAGCGGTCCTCGGGTGCGGCGCGTACGGGGCAGTGCCAGACGTGGTCGGTGAGCTTCTTGCCGGGCTCGCTGTTGCGCAGGCGGACGGGCTCGTCGAGGTAACGGGCGAGCTGGGAGAGGGTAGCGCTCTCGTCGCGGCCGGGGTCGGGCATGGCGAGCATGGCGAAGCCGGCAACGATGTGCGGGTCGCGGTGCTCGTCATGGCGGCCAGGGCCGTAGAGGTAGGCGAGCAGGCCGCGGGTGTTGGAGCCGGGGCCCTTGATGGGTGCGATCACGGCGGTGTTCAGCCTTCCTGGTTGGCGGGCTGGCGAAGGGCCTCGGCGATCTCGGTGAGCAGGCCGTGCAGTTCGTCGAGGGTGCGGCGGATGTCGATCGGGGGCTCGTATCCGCCGTTGAAGGCCCGGGCGATCTGATTGACGTTGCTGGCGATACCGCTGATCTGGCGCAGGACGCGGGCGCGGAACTCGTGGATGAGTCGGCGTTCTTCCGCCAGGGGCAGGTCGATGAAGAACCGGCCGGCTATGAAGGCCAGGACGACGTCGGCGGCGAACCCGGACAAGCCGCGGTAGCCGTTGGCGGTGGCAGCCGCACGCAGCCGAGGCTCTTCCTCGGGTTCGAACCGCAGAGGGCCGACGCGCTCTTCGCGCTTGGTGCCGGTGCAGCGGCGGTTCTTCGGCGCGGCATCATCGGCGGTGCTGTGGTCGGAGGACTCGTTGTCGGTCTCGGTCGGGCGGACGTCGGCGAGGATCTGCTGCTGGACGGCAAGGAGCTTGTCCGGGTCGGGGCCGCCCTCGACCCCGACCTCCTGGCCCGGCGCGCCCTCGCGCTGGGCCGTCTCCGCCACCCCTGGGGCGGAGATCCCGCGAGTCCGGCCACGAGTCGGACACGGGGTACTACTGGCTCCGCCAGGGGCACGGCTGCCGAACGCCCGCTGCCAAAGACCCTTCACGGTGTGGGACTTCTTCCTCTCCTTCGCGCTCTCGCTGGCGGTGCCGCGGGGGTACTGGGTGTCGGTCACGGGCTGATCTCCTGTCGCGGGGTCGTCGAGGTGCTGTGGTGCGAGCGGGATGCGAACGCGGCGCACGGACCGGATCGGGCGGCGACCGGTTCGGCGGAAGGGTGGTCCGGTGCTGTGGCGGATCTCGCTGACCACGAGGTGGACATCCGCCAGGCCACTTGGCGGTGAAGGGGCCGCCCGCCAAGCGCCGTGCGGGTCGTTGGCGGGCGGCCACCTATGGAGCGGTGACGCGTCAGGCGGGCACCGGGTGCTCACGCGCCTGCTCAGGCTCGCGGTCGGCGTGGTCGGGCTGAGGGTCGGCCTGCTCATCCCGCAGGAGCGTCATCAGCTCCGTCCGCCGCTTGCTGCTGATCGGAATCCCGGCGTCGCTGAGGGCCTTCTCGACCACTGCGACGCTGACACCGTGCTCGGCGACGACCGGTCGCATCATCTCCACGAGCTGGTCCATGGTCTTCGCCGGTGGGCGTCCGGTGCGCTTGCGAGGCGCGGCCGGTTCTTCGTCGGAGGCCGGGACGTCGTCCCTGCGCTCAGCCACCGGCGCGGGGCTGGACAGGCCGTCCTGCTCCGCGTTTGGTACGGGCTGGGGTGCCGGGGAGGGCTCGGGGTTTTCGTGGAGCGGGAGTTCGTCCTTGGCGGGTTCGGGTTCGGCGGGGGCCTTGGTCGTGGTGGTGTTGTGGGCGAGGAGGGTGCCGCCCAAGAAGGCGAGGGCGGGCCATCCTGCGACCAGGATCCGCAGCCAGGCGGGGACGTGGTCGAGGTCGAGGAGGCCGGCGGTGGCGACGTTCGCGCCGAGGGAGGCGGTCAGGGCGATGGCGAACCAGGTCCAGGCGGTGCCGGCCGGGTGTCCGGTGGCGCGCAGGTTGCGCATGCGGTGCCAGGCGGCGACGAGCAGTAGGTCGACCGAGACGGGGTAGGCCCAGGCTTTCCAGCCGTGTTGTCCGGCGGCCTCGGCGATGTCGTGGAGGTGGGCGAAGGACAGGGCGCCCGCGATGGCGGCCTGCACGAGGACGGCGTCCAGGCGGGGGCGTATGGGGTTGGTGGCGGTCATGCGGAAGGTGGTCCTCGCGGATCGGGTGGTGGTTTGCGGGATTGCCGTCTTTGCCGTCTTGCCGTCTTGGCGCTGTCGGACGGGCTCTGGGCTGGGGCGGGCGCGGCTGGCCGGTAGCACCGTGGGCGCGACGCTGTTCAGGTTCGGGACAAGGCGCGTACCCGTCTTGGGTCCCGTATCCGTCCCAGCGGAAGGGCCTTTGACCTGCGGTTTTACGGCAGGGACGGCTGGGACGGCACAAGACGGTTGTGGTTCCCGTCCCGGGGCGGGCCGGCCGCTCGCGCCGTGGTTCGGGCGGCGGCGGGCCGATGGCGGCGTGGGGCGGTTGCCGTCCCGCGCGCCGTCTTGCAGGCGGGGTGCTGCCGTCCCGGGGTGGGCGCGTTTCCGTCTTGGGCGGCCGTTCCGTCCCGGCGGCAGGTGCTGTGACCTGCGCTGTTACGGCAGGGACGGCAGGGACGGCAGTTCGGGGAGGCTGGTCAGCCTCTGCTGCCCGTGCCCGTACTCTCGGCCGTGGCCGTGGTGACGGGGTGGACGGTGGGGCAGTAACGGCGCCAGGCGTCGAGGAACTTGTGGCGCGTGTAGCCCTTGCGCTGGGTTCCGTCGCCGAGGCGCACGTTGCCGGAGGTGATGCCGAACTCGCGGAGCATCGCGCCGAGTGCGCGCGGGGTCAGGCCGCCTCGGGCCGCCTCGGCCCACGGGGCCTCGGCGTTGTCGTTGAGCTCGCGCAGCAGCTGGTCGGTGGTCAGGCTGTCCGCCTCGCGGTTGGCGTGGAAGATCCGGCGGATGTCGGCGAGGATCCGTGCGCCGCCAGGGTTGTCCTCCTCCGCCTTCGCCTCGGCGTCGACCATGCGCTTGCACGCCTGGCGCGCACGGCGGGGCCAGGGGCCTCCGGCGAGGTCGGCGATGATCACCAGGGGCTCCCAGGTGTCGGCCGCGCGGTCCTCGACCGGCATGGCAGGCTCCAGGCGCAGGGCCCGGTCGGCGAGCGGCGCCGTCCAGCGGGCGATCTTGTCGCGGATCGCGTGCAGGGCGGGGCGGTCGCGCTTGGTGCGGTACGGGGAGACGCGCTCGCCCTCGGCGCGGCGGCGCATGCGGATCACGATGGAGCGGTCCATGATCGTGTCGGGGAGGTCGCCGATGCCGGCGATGGCCGCCATGGCGAAGGTGTGGAACCTGCCCGGGGTGTGCTCCTTGCCGACCACACGCAGGACGTAGCGGTCGCGCTGGTGCCCGGCGTTGAGCAGGCCGCGCATCTCCTCGTTCTTCTCGGCCATCTTCGGGCTGCCGAAGATCGTGTCCGCCTCGTCCACCAGCAGGGTGGGCGGCTCCTCGGTGATGGAGCGGAAAATCGCGGCCGGAGACGAGTTCACCGTCGCCACGGGGTTGTGCACCGTCTCGGTGAGGACGTCGAGCAGGCGGGACTTGCCGCAGCGCTTGGCTGGGCCGACCACGGCCAGGCGCGGGGCGTGCTGCCACGAGCCCTGCAGGTGGGTCGCGGCGACCCACAGCGTGGCGGCGTCCAGGGCCTGCTCGGAGGGAAGGATCACGAACTTCGCGATCTGGGCCCTCAGCTGCGCGAGCAGGTCCGCGCCCTCGGTCGCCTCCGCGTCGGGTATCAGGTCGGTCCCGTCCGGGCGGTGGGCTCGGCGGGCGCCGCCTCGGCGTCGTGTCCACAGGTTGTGGACACAGGCTCCGGCTGTTGACCCGGCAGGAAGGATCCGGGCTCGCCGGGCTTCGCGACCGGCGGCCAACTCACGGTGGAAGCTGCCGGATCGGGCCGGTGGGACGTAGACTCCATGCTGAAGCTCCAGACTGGGGCGCGGGACCTGATCCGTCGCGCGCCGCCGATGAAGGTCGTGGGTAAGGACTTCGCCTGGCCCTCGGTGTTCGCAGCACCGGGGGCCTTCGTGCACCCTGGGGTGGTCGGGCCGGGGATCCTGGCCCTCTCAACTCGCAGGGACTGCTTGCACCTTGGCGGTGGTCCCTCGGCGGCCGAGGCCGCCGAGGGACCACGAACGTACGGTCATGCCGCAGGAAGATCCACTCCACTCGGGCAAGTACGCCCACGGCAGACAGGCTTGTGGATCGGGCTCTCACCACGTCAAGCTGCATCAGCCGCCGAACCTTCGCCGAACGCCGCGTCGATGCCGAGCAGGCGCAGAAGGTCCGCTGTGATCACGCGGTACTTCCTGCCCAGTCGCAGGACCCGGCAGGGGTAGGCACCGAGGCGGGCCAGCTCGTAGCCCTTGCTCCGCCCGAGGCCGATGGCCCGGTTGGCGGTGTCGAGGTCGATGGCCGCCGGCAGCCTGAGAAGTTCGGCCCGACCCATCCCCTGCGCCGTCGCCGATATGTCACCAGTTCGCACATGAACTCCAAATCCGAGCTTCCTCGGACGGGGGGCTGCGGCGGAGTGCCGCAACGGAGAAGAGCTTTCCAGTGGCTACTGTGTCGATATGACACAACGCCGCGAGGAACACTGGTCCACCGACGACGAAGACGCGCCCGACTGGCCCGAACGGATCACCAAGGACGTGATCCGAGCAATCACCCGACGGAGGCAAGACCTTGGACTGTCCGCGCAGGATGTGGCCAACGAAACAGGGGACTTGGGCTACGAAGTCCCCCGGAACGTCATCGCCAACTGGGAGTCCGGCAGGCGCAAGACGATCACGATTCCCGAGCTGATCGTCGTGGCCGAGGCCCTGGACATCGCACCGGTCGAGCTGCTCTTCTCCCCAGCCCTCGGCGGCTGGGTCGACTACCTGCCGGAGATGCCCAGCGACCGCTGGTCGGCGCTCACCCACTTCACAGGAGAGGCCCGCCACTCGCTCGGGATGTACCGGCTCCGCCTCTACCGGGAGCACGAACGGATCTGGCAGGAGCTCCAGGAGGAACATCACGACGCGTTCCAGCTGGAATTCAAATTGTTCCGGGAGGAATGGCCTCCCGGCTCACAGGACAAACTCGACGCTTTCGTCGCCGCCGTCCGCGAGCGGCTTCAACCCGTCAGGGCACACCTGCGCGAGATCGGCCTGGAAGTCCCGCACCTCGCACCGAGTCTCGGCTTTCTCGACGCCGAACTCCCCCCGCTGAAGACCGATACCGATCTGGAGGACGAATGAAGGGTTCCACCTACCACCGCTGCTACTGCCGCGACGCCGAGACCGGAAAGCCGCTCGGCAAGGCGTGCCCGAAGCTCGGCAGCCGAAAGCACGGCGCCTACTCCATACGCCAGGAGCTGCCCAACTCCGAGGACGGCACTCGCCGTTCGTTCAACCGCGCCGGCTACGAGACGCTCAAGGAGGCGCAGGCCGACCTCGACCACATCCGTGGCCTGCTCGCCCTCGGCAAGGAGGATCCCGACGACCTGGCCCTGGTCGCCGAGCTGCTGGTGAAGGTCGCCGACGAGAAGGCCCAGCTGCCCGACATCGAGGAGACCCGAAACCGTCTGAAGGCCGGTCAGGATCTCTCCAGCCGCGTCACTGTGGGCGAGTGGCTCGATACCTGGCTGGCCGGCAAGAAGATCCGCAAGTCCGGGATCACCCGCTACGAGTGTGACGTGCGGGTCCACCTCAAGCCCCGCATCGGGCACATCCGCGTCGACCGGCTGCGGGTGAGCACGCTCGCCGAGATGTTCACGGCCATCGCCGACGCCAACGAGGAGATCCTGGAGAACAACGCCCTGCGGCACGCGCTGAAGGCCGAGCTCGCCACGGTTCCGATCAAGGGCGTGGAGAACCGCGCCCGCCGCAAGGCTCTGCGCGCCGAACTTGCTGAGATGCCGCCCTTCCGGCGCACGACCGGTGCGGCCACCCGCCAGCGCATCCGGGCCACGCTCCGGACCGCCCTGAACGACGCGATCCCCGAGGGCCTGATCACCCTCAACCCGGCCGCCCACGTCAAACTCGACCCGGCCGCCAAGCCGAAGGCTCTGGTCTGGACGCCAGAGCGGGTCGCCCAGTGGCAGGCGACCGGCGTGAAGCCCTCCCCGTCATGGTCTGGACGCCGCAGCAGACCGGCGCGTTCCTCGACTCCGTGGCCGACGACCGCCTGTACGCGATGTGGCACGTGATCGCCTTCCGCGGGCTTCGCCGGGGCGAGGCATGCGGGCAGCCGTGGTCCGAGACCAACCTCGACAACGGCTCGCTGACCGTAACGGCCCAGCTCGTGCAGGACGGCTGGGAGGTCGAGGAGTCCGACCCCAAGACCGACGGGAGCTTCCGGACCGTGGCGCTGGACGACGACACGGTGGCCGTCCTCCGACGCCACCGCGAGCGCCAGCAGAAGGAGCGGGCCGACTGGGGGCCGGCCTGGAAGGCCACCGGCCGGGTCTTCACCAACGAGGACGGTTCCTGGCTCCACCCCGGCAAGGTCACCGAAATGTTCGAGCGACTCGTGGCCGCGTCCGGCCAGCCGCCGATCCGCCTGCACGACCTCCGCCACGGCGCGGCCACCCTCGCGCTCGCAGGAGGAGTCGACATGAAGGTGGTGTCCGACATGCTCGGCCACTCCTCCATCAAGATCACCTCGGACATCTACACCAGCGTCCTGCCCGAGATCGCCAAGGACGCCGCCGAGGCCGCCGCGAAGCTCGTCCCCCTCCAGCGGAAGACCGAAGCCGAGGCTCGCGCCAAGGCCGCAGCCGAGGCGGAGAAGGCCAAGCGGAAGGCCGCCAAGAAGGCGAAGTCCAAGGCCAAGAAGACCAAGCGCTAACCCAAGATCAACACCCGCGCTCACGCATCGCTCACGCAAGCGATCTTGAAGCGCGTCGCTGACGCCTGCTCACACGTCAAGAAACGGCAAAAGGCCCAGGTCGCGGGCTATGTGACCTGGGCCTTCTCGGAGCCGCCTACGGGATTCGAACCCGTGACCTACGCATTACGAGTGCGTTGCTCTGGCCAGCTGAGCTAAGGCGGCACCGCCGTCGTGCGGGACCGAATGATCGTCGCACTGACAACGGGCGCAAGTCTACACACATTCGGGTCGTGGTCCGTACCCGCACCCGCCACCGCTCAGGTGGACGCCCCGCAGCCGGAACGGACGCTCAGGCGGAGGAGACGGCGAGCTTGGCGGCGAAGCCCGCGAAGAGGATGGCGACGGCGCTGGTGAGGCCGGCCGTGAGGCGCTTGCGGCGGCGGAAGGCGGCGGCCAGCGAGGTGCCCGCGAAGATCAGCGCGGAGAGGTAGAGCAGGCTGAACGACTGCAGTATGCCGCCGAGCAGGGCGAAGGAGAGCACCGGCTGCCCGTACGAGGGGTCGACGAACTGGGTGAAGTACGACAGCAGGAAGAGGATGGCCTTCGGGTTGAGCAGGCTGATCACCAGAGCCCTGCGGAACGGGCGCTCCGCGTCGGTCCCGGCCGCGCCGTCGGACGCCTCCGCGCCCTCGGCCCGCTCCGCGGTGGCCCGGCGCTCACGCCAGAGCTCGCGGGCCGCTCGCAGCATCCCGAAGCCGATCCAGAGCAGGTAGGCCGCCCCGCCGAACTTGACCACCGCGAAGACCGCGGGGTTGGCCCGCAGCAGCGAGGCGGCGCCGAGCGAGGTCAGCGAGATCAGGGTGAGGTCGCCGGTGAAGACCCCGGCGGCGGCGCGGTAGCCGGCCCGTATGCCCTTGCGGGCGGCCACGGACGTGACGTACAGCGAGTTCGGTCCCGGCAGCAGGATGATGACGAGGGCGCCGAGGACATACGTCGCCAGGTCGTTGACTCCAAGCACGGTGCACTCCAGGAGCGGATACGAGGGGTGGGGGACGGGCCATCGTATCCGCGTCCCGAGCGGCTGCCACGGTGGCTACTTGGCGCAGCGGGTCCCCGGGTTCGGGGCGGTCCCCGCGAGCAGGTAGGCGTTGACGGCGTTGTCGATGCAGGCGTTGTGCCGCTGGTAGGCGGTGTGGCCGTCGCCGTCGTAGGTCAGCAGCCGGCTCGACTCCAGCTGGCCCGCCAGGGCCTGCGCCCAGACGTACGGGGTCGCGGGGTCGCGGGTGGTGCCCACCACCACGATCGGGGGCGCCCCGGCTGCCCGGATGGTGTGCGGCGTTCCGGTGGCCTTGTACGGCCAGTACGCGCAGCTGAGCGCCATCCAGGCCATGTCGCGGCCGAAGTGCGGGGATGCCTTCTGGAAGGCGGGCATCGCCCGCTCGACGTCCTCCGGGCTGCTGAAGGGTGCGGGCAGGTCGAGGCAGTTGATGGCGGTGTTGGCGAACATCAGGTTGGCGTAGCTGCCGTCCGGCGACCGCTCGTAGTAGGCGTCGGCGAGCTTGAGCAGCGCACTGCCGTCGCCCGCCTTGGCACTGGTCAGCGCGGAGCGCAGCGAGGGCCAGAGGTAGTCGGCGTACATCGCCTCGATGACTCCGGCGGTTGCCAGCGACTCGGTGAGCTTGCGGCCGGAGTCGGTGTTCAGCGGCTGGTCGTGGATCTGCTTGAGCAGGGCGTCGATCCCCTGCCCGGCCTGCTGCTCGGTCCGGCCCAGCGGGCAGTCCTGGTGTGTGACGCAGTCCTTGGCGAAGTCGGCCCAGGCGACCTCGAAGCCCCCGGCCTGGGTCTGGTTGCCTGCCAGCGAGTCGAGCGACGGGTCGATCGCCCCGTCCAGCACCATCCGGCCGACCCGGCTGGGGAAGAGCCCGGCGTAGGTGGCGCCGAGGAAGGTGCCGTACGACTTGCCGAGGAAGTTCAGCCTGCTGTCGCCGACCAGCGCGCGCAGCACGTCCATGTCCCGGGCCGACTCCGCGGTGCTGACGTGCCCGAGGAAACTGCCGGACTGCATCTCGCAGGCGGCGGCGTAGTTCTTGTCGGCGGCGACCAGGGCGTTGATCTCGCCAAGGTTGTCGGGGGTCATGTCGGTCGCGGTGTACGCGTCCATCTGCGGGCCGCTCAGACAGGCCACCGGAGAGCTGCGGCCGACACCGCGCGGGTCGAGGCCGACCAGGTGGTAGGCGGCGCGCAGGCCGGGGTCGAAGCTGTCGATCGAGCCTTCCAGGTAGTCGATCGCCGACCCGCCGGGACCACCCGGGTTGACCAGCAGCGACCCCTGCGCCGCGCCGCCGGCCGGCTTGCGGACTGCGCTCAGGGTCAGGTCGCCGCCGGCCGGGTTCGCGTAGTCGAGCGGCACCTTGAAGGTGGCGCACTCGAATCCCTGGTCGCAGGCCTGCCAGCTGAGCTTCTGTGCGTAGTACGCGGACAGGTTGGCCGGGATCGCGGCGGGGAGCGGTTCGAGCGCGGTCGCGGGCCGGCCCTGCTGGGCGCCGCGGACACTGGAGTCCGATGCCCCGCCGCCCGAGCTGCAGCCCGCCAGCAGCAGCGCGGCGGCGGCCGCCATGGCGGACAGGACGCGGGTCGACCGGACAGCTCGCATGGAGGCTCTCTCCCATCGGACACCGACCGCGAGGTCGCTCGGGTGGCCGAGTCGCTGATCACCCGGCTGTGCAGAGCGTAGCCGGACGTACCGATCGCGCCCGGCAACCGACGACGGCCGGGCGGGGAACAGCCCATCCGGCGGCACCCGGCCCCGCCGCCCCGGCTTCGCCTCCTCCCGGAGCGGATGAGCAGGTACTCCGTCGCCCCCGGGTCACTGCGCCGGCTTGGCCAGGCTCTCCGCCAGGTACTGCACCGCGATCCGAACCAGCCGCAGCCGCACCCGCTCCGGGGAGTAATCCTGGACGATGTCGGAGATCCTCACCTCGGCCTGCGCGGCCCGGCCCCGGCCTCCGTGCAGCACGGCCTGGAGCTTGCGGGCGGAGTCCAGTCCGGCGGTGTCGGCCCTGGCGGCCGCGAGCAGCAGTCTGGCGGTGACCGTGCCGGACGCGTCGGCGCCGGCCCGGGCGAAGGCTGCCGGGTCGTAGCGGCCGGAGACTGCGGCGGCCGCGCCGTACAGGTCGGGTCGGGCCAGCCCGGCGACGGCCGCACACGGCGCCCCGGCCTCGATACCGAGGGCGCCCCAGTTCCCCGGGTCGGCCGGAAGGGTGCGGAACGCGGCGGCTACGGCGGTCCGCAGCGCGGCGTCGTCGGCCACCGCCTGCGGGGCGGCGGCCACCGGTTCGCACGGGCCTGCCGGGCCGGGCGGCGGCTGGGGGGCGAGCACCACGAACGGCTGGGACCGGCCCAGCTTCACCGCCGAGGCGACCCCGTCGAAGACGTCCGGGAGTTCGGCGTCGGCGGTCGTCCCGGCGCCGCCCGCGTGCAGCACGATCACCGGGAAGCGGGCCTTGGGGTCCTCCTTGTACTCCGCCGGCAGCCAGACCCGCACGGTACGTGGATGACCGTCCGGGCCTGCCACCGCACCCTCCAGCAGCTGTCCCCCGGCTGGCTGCCCGACCTCCTGGAACCTGGTGACCACCGGCTGCGGCTCCCGGGAGGGCGCCACCTGGGACGGCGGGGCGGGCGGAACGGGCTGAGGCTGCACGCTCCGATCGACGGAGGCGGTCTCCTGCGCGTCCCGTCCGCCGTACCCGCCCATCACCACCGCCACGACCAGCGCGGTGGCGCACATCCCGCAGACCATCGCGCCGCCGACCCGCAGCAGCAGCGGCCGCTGCTCGGCCGCCAGCTCGTACGTCTGGGCCACCCGGAGGTCACGCCAGCGGAGCAGGGCGGAGCGGAGCAGCCAGATCCCGACGACGGCCACCGGCAGCACGGAAACGGCGAGGAGCGAACGGGGCATGGGACGCACCACCTCGGAGGAACCGACACCGCCCGGGTCTGGCCATCAGCGGCGCGGACCACCGCGGCGTACTCGGTCCACAGGGTGCAAGACGACCGGGTTCCCGGCCCGCGAGGCTTTCCTGCCGCACCCCGGTGTTCACTCGAACGAGCGAGTCGCACACCGTCCCGTGAACAACCCGATAGGGCGAGGGGCCCCGGGGCACCCACGGCTCGAACAGGCCGCACCGCCCGGCGCGCGGGCCCGCGCGATGCCCGGAAGCCGTTGCCCTGGTCGGGCCCGCAAGCCGGCCGAGCGGGCTCAGCCGGCCCGCAGGGCCACCGTCATGGCCTCGACCGCCAGCAGCGGGTCCACGTTCCGGTCCAGCGCCTCCCGGCAGGCGAGCACCGCCTCGATCCGGCGCAAGGTGTTCTCCGGGGCGCCCGCGGCCGCAACCTTGGCGAGTGCGGCCCGCTGGTCGTCATTGGCGAGCGCACCCGTCGCCCCGAGCTGAAGGGCGAGCACATCCCGGTAGAACCCGAGCAGGTCGAGCAGCGCGACCCCCAGCGTCTCGCGCCTGGTCCGGGTCGCCCGGCTCTTCTGGCGCTTCTCCAGCTCCTTGACCGCACCCGCCATTCCGCGCGGCGCCCGGCTCCCCTCCGTGGCGCCGTAGGCAGCCCTGAGGTCGTCGGTCTCCTTGGCGTCCTGGCTCTCGGCAAGGGCCTCGGCGTCGGCTTTGGCGGTGTCCACCAGCCGCTGGGCAGCGGCCAGACATCCGCCGATGTCGGCGACCTCCAGCGGGATGCGCAGCACGTCCAGACGGCGGGCGCGGGCCTGCTCGTCCACCGCCAGCCGGCGCGAGCGCTCCACGTCGCCCTGTCCGGCAAGCGCCGCCAGCCGGGCCGTCTCCGGGTCGACGCCGTCCCGCTGGACCAGCATGTCGGCGACCGCCTCGGCCGCGGGGGTACGCAGCACCAGCAGCCGACAGCGGGAGCGGATGGTGGGCAGCACGTCTTGCACGGACGGTGCGCACAGCAGCCATACCGTCCGGGGGGAAGGCTCCTCGACGCCCTTGAGCAGCGCGTTCGCCGCCGCTTCGGTGAGCCGGTGGGCGGCGTCCACCAGGATCACCGACCAGCGGCCGCCGGTCGGGTAGCTGGAGGCGCGCAGCACCAGGTCGCGCATGTCGCCGACACCGATCGACAGACCGTCGGTGCGGACGAACTTCACATCGGCATGGCTGCCGGAGAGCACGGTGTGGCAGCCCTCGCAGAACCCGCAACCGGGCACCCCGCCGAGCTCCAGATCGGGGCTGGTGCACTGCAGCGCGGCGGCGAAGGCCCGCGCGGCGGTGGTCTGCCCGGCCCCGGGCGGACCGGTGAACAGCCAGGCGTGCGTCATCAGCGAGGCGTTCCCACCGGTCTCCGGCGCAGCCGTACGGCCTGCGGCCACCGTGGCCCGGGCGGCCTGGGCGGCCGCCTTCAGCTGCTCGACCACCCGATCCTGGCCGACCAGGTCGTCCCACACACTCACGCCGCGCTCCCGCCGACCACCGGTACTCCTCGCTTCCGGTCGAGCCTAACGCCGTAGGCCGACAACCGGCTCCGCCGCGGCCTGCTGCTCCGGCAGCGGCTGGTGACCGCCCGGCCCCGCCGCGGTCCCGGCCGCCACCGCCCCCTCGTCGACGGCCGGCTCGTCGGCAGCCCGGACCCGGGCGAACGAGTTCCGCAGGTGCCGCTTCATCCAGCGGGATACCGGCCGCTCGACGAAGCGGTGCACCAGCCAGGAGGCCGCGATCATCACCACCAGCAGCCCGCCGGCGAGCAGCCACGGGTTCACCCGGAACCGGAGCTGATCGATCACCGCCCACCCGATGTACTCGTGCAACAGGTAGAGCGGGTAGGTGACGGCCCCGGCGGTGGTGAGCCAGCGCCAGTCGATCCGGTCGAACCAGCCCAGCGCCACCCCGGCCATCAGCAGGTAGCACGCCGCGAGCACCACCGCCACGGCGGGTCCGGGCAGGTGGTAGTCGGTGTTCTTCTGCACGAACTGGAAGGTGGGCTGCACCGTCCGCAGCCCGGCCAGGTAGCTGAAGCCGACCAGTAGCCACAGCAGCAGGTCCGGGCCGAACCGCCGCATCAGGTAGAACGCCATCCCGCCGATGAAGAACCAGCAGTGCTCCGGCATCACCAGTACCTGCAGCCAGGCCTCGTTCGACAGGGCGTACGTGAGCACCCCGGCGGCCGACCAGACCATGCAGAAGGTCAGCACCCGGCGGTAGGTCAGTCCGCGCCAGACCACCAGCGCGAAGATCAGGTAGAACCTGGCCTCCACCCACAGGCTCCAGTACACGGCGTCCACGTACGGTGCCCCGAACGGGTGCTCGAACATGGTCAGGTTGGTGAGCACGTCCTGCCAGGAACGCGGCGAACCGCCCGGGATCAGCACCAGCGCAACCGTGGTCACCAGCACCGCCAGCCAGTAGGCCGGGAAGAGCCGGATCACCCGCGAGGTGAAGAAGTCGGAGACCGACCGGCCCCAGCCGCTCAGGCAGATCACGAAGCCACTGATCAGGAAGAACAGCTGCACGCCCAGCCAGCCGTAGGAGGCGGGCAGGTGCAGCACCGGGAACACCTCGGCGCGCGGCCGGCCCCAGTCCGAGCCGTACGCCACGTAGTGGTACGTCACCACCATCAGCGCGGCGACGAACCGCAGACCGTCCAGCGCGGCGAGCCGCCCACCGCGCGGTGGCGTCTTCGGGGCAGGGTCGGTGGCTCTCACGTGTGATGACTTCCTAGACGCCGGACGGAACGGGGCAGGCGTAGCAGTCTCTCAGAATCCGGCGTCCCGTCCCGCCCCGCGGTCGTTGGCGCACGACCGACCCGGGCGGTGCGCGGTCTCGATCGGGTCTCCGGATCAACGAGGGGCATCAGGCGCGGGAGCGGGGAACCGGGTGATCGGACACCCGGATCCGGCCGCCCCGGGCGGGACCTACTCCCGGCCTCCGCGCCACTTGCGGCCCTTGCCGCGGCCGTCCTGGCCCTCGCCCTGCCGGTCACTGTGCTCCCACTCCTCGCGGGAGCCCAGCAGGGTGTCGGTCAGGCTGGGACCGCCCTCCGGCTCGACCGAGGGCAGCTCCCTGGTCGCCTCCGCGGCGGTCTCCGCCTCGGACGGCTGCTCGGCGCGCCACAGCCCCTGCGGCACCCGGTCCTCGGCCGGACCGGACTCGGTGCGCGAGCCGCTGCTCCTGCCCCAGGACGTCCGCGCTCCGCCGCCGGCGGTGCCGGACCGCGGCGTCGGCTCCACCCGCGGCAGTACGGCGGTCTCCTCCGCCGCCCCGACCGTCGGCAGCACCGTGGTCTCCTCTGCCGCCCCGACCGTCGGCAGCACCGTGGTCTCCTCCGCCGGATCAGCGTCCAGTGCCTCCGCCGCCCGGACCGCGGCCCGGCGCTCCGGCTCGGAGATCTCCCGGGTGACCTCCTCGGTGCCGCCGACCTTCGGCAGCTCCACGGTCGAGGCCGCAGCCGGACCCTCGGCGGCCTTCGCGGCCTTCGCGGCCGCAGCCTCCTCCGCCAGCCGGGCCGCCTCGGCCCGCTGCAGAGCCTCCTCCGCCCGGCGCCGCTGCTCGGCCCGCTGCAGCTCGCGCTGCCGCTGGAGCTCCGCCTGCGCCGCCGCCTCCGCGGCCAGCCGCTCCCGCTCGGCCTCCTCCGCCTTCCGCTTGGCCTCGAGCTCGGCCTCGAGCTCGGCCTGCCTTGCGGCCTCCTCCTCGGCGCGCCGCTTCGCCTCGGCCTCCGCCTTGCGCCTGGCCTCCTCGGCCGCCTTCTTCGCCTCCTCGGCAGCGACCCGCTCGGCCTCCTCGCGCGCCAGGCGCTCCTGCTCGGCCTGCTCGGCCCGCAGCTGCTCCAGCAGTTCCTGGCGCTTGCGCTCGGCGGCCTCCTCCTCGGCCTTCCTGCGGGCCTCCTCGGCGGCACGCCGGGCGGCCTCCTCGCGGGCGAGGCGCTCCTGCTCGGCCTGGGCCGCCCGCTCCTGGGCGGACAGCGGCAGCTCCCGGTCGAGCCGGTGGCGGATCGCGGTGGTCACGAAGGCGGGCTGCTGGCTGCCGTCCACCACTAGGTAGCGCGCCGGATCGGCAGCGGCCAGGGCGAGGAACCCGGCCCGGACCCGGGCGTGGAACTCGGTCGGCTCGGACTCGAGGCGGTCCAGCGCCTCGGTGAAGCGCTCCCTGGCCTTGCCCGGGTCGACGTCCAGCACCACCGTCAGGTCGGGCACCAGACCGCCGGTGGCCCAGCGGGAGATCCGGGCGACCTCGGTGGCGGCCAGGTCGCGGCCCGCGCCCTGGTAGGCGATGGAGGAGTCCATGTAGCGGTCGGTGATCACCACCGCGCCCCGCTCCAGCGCGGGCCGGATGACGTTCTCGACGTGCTCGGCCCGGTCGGCCGCGTAGATCAGGGCCTCGGCGCGGTGCGACAGGCCGGTGTTGCCGACGTCCAGGACGAGCGAGCGCAGCCGCTGACCGATCGGGCTGCCACCGGGCTCACGGGTGAGCACCACCTCGTGGCCCTTGCTGCGGATCCACTCCGCCAGCGCGTTGGCCTGGGTGGACTTGCCGGCGCCGTCGCCGCCCTCCAACGCGATGAAGAAGCCGGTGCCGCTGATCCGGTGCGGCGCCAGCGCCGCACCGCCGCGCAACGACTCCAGCAGCTCGCGCCCGAGCGGGACGCTGCCACGCTGGTCGTCGGTCTTCAGCAGCACCACCGCGGCCAGCACCATGGTCAGCAGCCCGGCGGTGGCGATCGCCAGCGCGGCCCCGTCGTGGATGAAGGTGAAGCCGCCGGGCCCGACCCGGCCGTACTCGACCTCGCCGTAGCCGGCGGCGATCAGCGGGACGACGATCAGCGCACCGCCCACCACGGCCCGCAGCACCGCGTACAGGTGCTCGGTGACCTTGGGCAGCCGGATCTCCTCGACCTCCTGGGCGAGCAGGGTCCGGCCGGTGGCGATCACGACTCCGGCGGCCAGTCCGGCCAGCACGGTGAGCATCAGCACCAGGACGAAGTCCAGCACCAGACCGGCCAGGATCAGCGCCACGCCCTCGATGAGCAGAGCGAGCGCGAGCAGGCGGCGCCGGGAGAGCGAGGGCAGGGTCGCCCGGGTGATCCGTACGCCGAGCGCGGGAGCACCGGCCGCGGCGAGCACCAGCAAGCCGAACCCGATCGGGCCGGCCCGGTGGCCGATGGCGGTGAGCAGTCCGAGCGCGGCGACGCCAGCCATCGAGGCATAGGCCGCGGCGACCGAGAAGGTGAAGTAGGGGGCGGAGCCGGTGCGGCCCTTGCGCAGCGTCGGCCCGGGAGTGGCGTCGGTGGGGGCGCGCAGGCCCTGGAGTGGGGAGCGCGGCGCGGCCGCCGTACCGCCGGGCAGTTCCTGCAGGAAGATCAGCGCGGCGGAGCCGGCCAGCAGCAGGGCCGCGCCGACCCCGGCCGCAGTGAACTGGTGGGTCCGCAGCCAGTGCGAACCGAGCGCTGCGAAGACGTTGTTGACCAGAGTGAAGGCCACCAGCGCGATGGCCGCGAGCGGAACGGTCGCCCAGCCGGTGCGCATGTCCAGGGTGCGTACGGCGTCCAGGCTCGCCACGGACGGCCGCTGCTCGGACGGTGCGGCGCCGGCATCGGCGGGCGGCAGCAGCGACGGCACCGCGGCCGTCTTGGCGACGGACCAGACCCGCTCCGCGGCGCCGGTCAGGAAGACCGTGCCGAGCAGCAGGTAGGTGGCCGAGCCGGGGCTCCAGCCGAGCCACCACGGCGCGACGCCGATCAGCACCGCACGCAGCGCGTCGGCTCCGAAGAGCACCCAGCGGCGGTCGAGCTTCCCGGCCACCAGGCCGTGTACCGGGCCGAGCAGCACCGCCCCGAACAGCAGGGTGGCGAACACCCGGACGCCGAGCACGGCCGCCACCGCGAGCGCCTGCGCCCGGTAGCCGTGCCCGAACTGACCGCCGAGGATCGCCGCCGCCCAGGTCAGCGCGAGCAGCACCAGCAGGCCCAGCCGGTCGCCGGTACCGCCGACGAGCTGCGCCGTCCAGAGCCGGCGGTAGGGGCGCAACCGCAGCAGCGCGCGGGCCCGCTCTCCGGGAGTCCCGGCCGGGGCCGCCTCGGGGAGTTTTGGTCGGGCGGCGCTCGTGCTGGTGGGCTGCTCCTCGCTCGTCATACGGTCAGGGTAGCGGGCGGGCCCTGCGGCGAAGCCCGGGAACGAGCCCCGACAGGCCCTCATGACAGGGTTGTGACGTGTGCGACCCCGCCCACCGACCGGACGGCGGACCCATGCGTCCCGTCACCGGAACGCCGGGCCCGCCGCGCGGATCGCTCAGCCCTCCTCGGGCGCTGCGGCCTTCCTGGCCACCGTCTTCTTGGCCGCGGTCTTCTTCGCCGCCGCCGTGGTGGTCTTCTTGGCGGCGGTCTTCTTGGCCGCCGTGGTCTTGGCCGCGGTCTTCTTCGCGGCCGTCTTCTTGGCCGGAGCCTTCTTGGCGGCCTTCTTCACCGGACCGCGTGCCCGCTTCTCGGCGAGCAGCTCGTAGCCGCGCTCGGGCGTGATGGTCTCGACCGAGTCGTCCTTGCGGAGCGTGGCGTTGGTCTCGCCATCGGTGACGTACGGACCGAAGCGGCCGTCCTTGACCACCACCGGACGCTCGCTCACCGGGTCGGTCCCGAGCTCCTTGAGCGGCGGAGCGGCGGCGGCCCGGCCGCGCTGCTTGGGCTGGGCGTAGATCGCCAGCGCCTCGTCAAGGGTGATGGTGAAGAGCTGGTCCTCGCTGGTGAGCGAGCGCGAGTCGGTGCCGCGCTTGAGGTACGGGCCGTAGCGGCCGTTCTGCGCGGTGATCTCGTTGCCCTCGGGGTCGGTGCCGACCACCCGGGGCAGCGAGAGCAGCCGGAGCGCGTCCTCCAGGGTGACGGTGTCCAGCGACATCGTCTTGAACAGCGAGGCGGTGCGCGGCTTGACCGCGTTCTTGCCGGTCTTGGGCGTGCCCTCGGGCAGGATCTCGGTGACGTACGGGCCGTAGCGGCCGTCCTTGGCGACCAGCATGTTGCCGCTGACCGGGTCGACGCCCAGCTCGAAGTCGCCGCTGGGCTTGGCCAGCAGCTCCTCGGCGAGCTCGACGGTCAGCTCGTCCGGCGGCAGGTCGTCGGGGACGTCGGCGCGCTGGCCGGGCTCGTCCGCGGTCCTCCCGGCCTTCTCGACGTACGGCCCGTAGCGGCCGACCCGCAGGACGATGTCGTCGCCGACCGGGAAGGAGCTGATCTCCCGGGCGTCGATCGCGCCGAGGTCGGTGACCAGCTCCTTGAGGCCGCCCAGGTGGTCGCCGTCGCCGTTCCCGGCCTCGGCGGCACCGCCGGCGCCCTCGCCCTCGCCGAAGTAGAAGCGCTTCAGCCACGGCACGGACTGCGCCTCGCCCCGGGCGATCCGGTCGAGGTCGTCCTCCATCTTGGCGGTGAAGCCGTAGTCGACCAGTCGGCCGAAGTGCTTCTCCAGCAGGGCGACCACGGCGAAGGAGAGGAAGGACGGGACGAGCGCCGTGCCCTTCTTGAAGACGTACTTGCGCTGGATGATCGTGTCGATGATCGAGGCGTAGGTGGAGGGACGGCCGATCTCGCGGTCCTCCAGCTCCTTGACCAGCGAGGCCTCGGTGTAGCGGGCCGGCGGCTTGGTGGCGTGGCCCTCTGGGGTGAGCTGCTCGGCGGCCAGCGGGTCGCCCTCGGCCACCTGCGGCAGCCGGCGCTCACGGTCGTCCAGCTCGGCGTTCGGGTCGTCGGCGCCCTCGACGTAGGCCTTCAGGAAGCCGTGGAAGGTAATGATCTTGCCGGAGGCGGAGAACTCGACGTCCCGGCCGTCCGCTGCCCGGCCGCCGACCTTGACGGTGACCGACTGGCCGACCGCGTCCTTCATCTGGGAGGCGACGGTCCGCATCCAGATCAGCTCGTAGAGCCGGAAGTCGTCACCGGACAGGCCGGTCTCCGCGGGCGTACGGAAGCGGTCACCGGAGGGGCGGATCGCCTCGTGCGCCTCCTGGGCGTTCTTCACCTTGGAGGCGTAGGTGCGCGGCGCATCCGGCAGGTAGTCGGCGCCGTACAGCTGGGTGACCTGGGCCCGGGCCGCGGTGATCGCGGTGTCGGAGAGCGTGGTGGAGTCGGTACGCATGTAGGTGATGAAGCCGTTCTCGTACAGCTTCTGGGCCACCTGCATGGTCCGCTTGGCGCCGAAGCCCAGCTTGCGGCTGGCCTCCTGCTGGAGCGTGGTGGTGCGGAACGGCGCGTACGGCGAGCGGCGGTAGGGCTTGGACTCGACGCTGCGGACCGAGAACGCGGTCTGCTGCAGGGCGGCGGCCAGCGCGCGGGCGGCCGTCTCGTCCAGGTGCAGGGTGTTGACCGTCTTGAGCCGGCCGTCCGGGCCGAAGTCGCGGCCGCTGGCGATCCGCTTGCCGTCAACGGCGGCCAGCCGGGCGCCGAAGGTCTCCGGGTTCGCGGCGTCGGCCGGAGTGCGGCCGGTGCCGAAGACACCGGTCAAGTCCCAGTAGGAGGCGCTGGTGAAGGCGATCCGCTCACGCTCGCGCTCGACCACCAGACGGGTGGCGACCGACTGCACCCGGCCGGCCGAGAGCTTCGGCATGACCTTCTTCCAGAGCACCGGCGAGACCTCGTAGCCGTAGAGGCGGTCGAGGATGCGCCGGGTCTCCTGGGCGTCCACCAGGCGCTGGTTGAGCTCGCGCGGGTTGGCGACGGCCTCCTGGATGGCGGTCTTGGTGATCTCGTGGAAGACCATCCGCTTGACCGGCACCTTGGGCTTCAGGACCTGCTGGAGGTGCCACGCGATGGCCTCGCCCTCGCGGTCCTCATCGGTGGCGAGGTAGAGCTCGTCGGACTCCGCGAGCAGGCCCTTGAGCTTGGTGACCTGCGACTTCTTGTCCGCGTTGACCACGTAGATAGGGGCGAAGTCGTGGTCGACGTCGACCCCGAGGCGGCGCACCTCGCCGGTGTACTTGTCCGGGACCTCGGCGGCAGTGCCGGGCAGGTCGCGGATGTGCCCGACGCTGGCCTCGACGACGTAGCCGGGGCCGAGGTAGCCCTTGATCGTCTTCGCCTTGGCCGGCGACTCGACAATGACGAGTCGCTTGCCGTGCGCGGTCTCGCTGCTCGGGGACACCTTCGCTCTTCTCTCCCGGTCGTTTCCTGTGCTGGGCGGCGCACCGGCGAAGGAAGACGTCCCGCCTGACCATCGCCGTCCGGAGCTGCCGCTGCGCGACGGCCCCACCAGCGGAGTGTGACCGTACCCTGGCCACCCTTGTCAAACGGACGGTTCCCGCTTTTTCACCGGCAAGGTCGACCCACGCCACTCGAACGGTAACCCGACGATGCGCGGTCGTGCCGCGCGGAGGGGTGGCGAGGGCCTGCCACCGGCCGGTTTCGGCCGTCGGCGAGCGGCCCGTCTGCGGAACCGCGATCAGCCGGGGCTTGAGCGGCAGCGGGCCGGGTCCTGAGCCGTGGTGCGGCTGGCTGAAGTCGTGGTCAGGGATCTACTTCTCGCCGAAACCCGCTGGGCTTTCCGGGACTTCGCGTGACCCTGCGGAGACCATCGGTGACCCGGGGTTCCAGCGGCCCCGGTCCGGCGGCCGCCGCATCCTCAGCTCTGGAGCGCGCTCGCGATCAGACTCAGGCCGACCGCGAGCGCGCTCGTGCCGAGCAGCACCCAGAAGACGTCACTGGGCAGGCAGGGGCTGGTCTCGGAGGCGGCGAGGACCACGCGGCTCGGACGACGGGCGTCGTACGCGACCTGGACGACCGCCCCGGGCAGCAACCCGGCCGGACGCCGCAGCCTGGTGTGCCCGCGCGGCCGGGAGAGCACCGACTCGGCCTCGCCCGCACCCGCCGCTCCGACGGTCGGCAGGGTGGAGTACGAGAGCAGCGGGGCGGTGTCGAGTTCGCCGTACGGGTCGCCGTAGAGTTCCCCGTACGGATCGCCGTCCACCACGACCCTGGCCGTGGCCGGGACGCCGTGGCGGCGCAACCGGTGGCGGAGCCGCAGTTCGAGAGCGCACCAGACGAGCAGCGCGCCGCCGAACAGGATGAGGACGGACCCTGCCGCGGTCGCCGTCTGCGTCTCCATGTACGTCTCCCTCCGCGCTGTGCACCACTGGTGTCCGCCCGACCACTTGAGCCGGTGCACGGGAGCGTGGCAGCTCGGGGACAACCCGGGGCTGACGTTCGAAGTACGGTGGAGAACACCGGGGGGACGGGCGGGTGAACTGCCACGCGCACGAGGACCGCACGGACCGCACTACCGAAGCACGGCGCCGGGCGACCGCTCGGCGCTTCCGGGAAACGCTTCCGGAGAACAGGGGAACTTCGGGGGGACGCGGTCATGTTCGTTCGCCGACCGGCACTCAATACAGCCTGCCTGGCCGGTGCCGTGCTGACTCTCTCTGTCCCTCCCTGTCGCTTGCGAATCACGTCCGGCCACCGGGGCAGGGGCGTCCTCCCCCTCCGCCTCCCCGCCGAGCTCGGCGGCGACGATCTGGCCACCGGAGTCGACCTTGATCAGGAAGTAGTTCCCGTGGCAACTGCGCCGGTAGAGGGCGCCGGACCACGGCCGGAGGGTCCGGCTCGATCACCCGCCGCGTGCGCCTTCACCAGCCGCAACCGGACCAAGCCAGACCGGGCCGGCCTCCGACTGGACCCACCATGGGCCCGGACTTGGCCACAGGGACGCCCCTGCGGCCAAGTGCCGCCTCAGATCACCGGGTTGATGAAACCCTGCTCGGTCAGCAGGCGCAGCGACTCGGGCGTCCGGTCGCGCAGCACCACCCGGTCCTCACCGAGCAGGTGCGCGATCGCGTCGATGATCTCGCCAGCCGTGAGCGTTCCGTCGCACACCCCGACGAAGCTCGCGCCGACCGTGTCCACCTTGGTCGCCCGCCGCATACCGCGGTTGTGACGGAGGATCACGTGCTCCGGGTCCTCCGCCCCGGGCGCGCCGACCTGCTCCTGGACCACCTCGTCGGCCAGCAGGTAGCGCGCTGCGAGCAGGGCCGCGTCATCGTGCGTCCGCAGGAAGTCCTGGCGCGCGAACCAGCTCTCGATGTGCGGGCCGAGCGGCTGCTCCACCGGGTGCGGCCACTCCTCGATCCGTACGGCGGGCCGGGCCGCACCGCCGGCCCGCAGGGTGATCCAGCCGAAGCCGATGCCCTCGACGCCCGCGGCCTCGAAGGTCTCCAGCCACTCCTCGTAGCGGGTCTGGTAGTCGGAGCCGGAACCACGGTGGTCGCCGCCGTCCCGCAGCCACAGCTCGGCGTACTGGGCGATGTCCTGGACCTCTCGCTGCACCACCCAGGCGTCCAGCCCGGTACCCGCCACCCAGCCCGCCAGGCGGTCGTGCCAGTCCTCGCCCTTGACGTGCTGCCAGTTGGCCAGCAGATGGCAGTACCCGCCCGGCTCCAGGTGCGCGGCCGCGCCCCGGACCAGACTGCGGCAGAGGTCATCCCCGGCCATCCCGCCGTCGCGGTAGACGAAGCGGCTGCCGGGCGAGATCACGAACGGCGGATTGGAGACGATCAGGTCGAACTTCCGGTCGCCCACCGGCTCGAACAGGCTACCCTCGGCCACCTCGACGTTCTCGAACCCGGAGAGGGCCAGGGTCAGTCGAGTGAAGTGCAGCGCGCGGGGGTTGAGGTCGGTGGCGGTGACCCGCTGGGCGTGCCGGGCGGCGTGCAGCGCCTGCACCCCGGAGCCCGAGCCGAGGTCCAGCGCCTCCCGCACCGGCCGCCGTACGGCGAGGTTCGCCAGCGTGGTGGACGCGCCGCCGACACCGAGCACCAGGTCCTTACGGGCCACTCCGTGTGCGGTCTCTCCCGAACCGATGCCGCCCGCGCCACCGACCGCGCACCCGAGGTCGGACACCACCCAGGCATCCGCGCTCGGCAGCCCCGCGACCTCGTTCGCGTACGGGCGAACGTCCACGGTGGCCCGCACGGTCTCGCCGTCGCGGATCAGCCAGCCGTCCGTCAGGCAGTCCTCGACCGGCAGGGCCGCAGCCGCCGCTGCGTACGGGACCGGCCGCTGGAGCAGGAAGAGCCGCACCAGCGTCTCCAATGGGCTCCCGCCACGGGTCGCACGCAGCGCGGGCACCGCCTCGCTGCGGGCCAGTGCCGCGTAGCCGGCCGGCCCGAGCAGGTCGAGGCAGCCGTCGGCGGTGTACGAGGCGGCGAGCAGCGCCTCACGGAGCTTCGCGAGGCGGCCGAGGTCAAGAACGGGGCTACTGGTCACCGGCCCATTGTCCCCCGTCCCTCACCACCCCGACCGCGCGGCACCGCTGCCGTCGCGGCACCGTTCCCGGGGCAGCCGGTGTGCCCGGAACAGCCGGTCGCCGGATGCCCGGCTGGCGAACTGCTCAGCCGCCGGACCGTCGGCGCCGCCCCGGACGGCTACCTGACCGGTAGGCCGCCGGACGACTGATGCGACTGCTGTCAGGCTGCTGGATCGGGTTACCCGCCAGCCCGCTCAGTTGCCGGACGAGGAGGCCGACGGCGACGCGGCGGCCGTGTCCGCAGCGCCGTCCGTGGGAGCCGCACTGGACGCGGCGACCGACGGGGAGTCGGTCGGGGAGGCCTCCGGGGAGCCGCTCCGCGATCCGCCGTGGTCCGAGGAACCGGCGCCTGGGGCACCGGTCACGGCACCGGTGGGCGCACCGGCCGCCCCGCCCGACGGCCCTCCGCTCGCCGCTCCCGCACCGGGCTTCGCCTTGCAACCCGGCTGCTTGCTGATCGCCACCCCGAGGTCGCCGCTCTGGACGTTCTTCAGCGCGGAGGTGGACTGCTGGGCCAGCCGCTGGATCTGGTCGCCGATGCTCCTGAGGCCGTCCGCGAACCGCGCCTGGTCGGCGTTGTCCAGCACGTTCAGCTTCTTCTGGACGTCGAGGTAGCCCTGGGTGGCCTGCTTGAGCTCGTCCACGGCCCCCTGCTGCAGCTTCGCGCCGTCGCTCACCTTCGGCGCGCCTGCCTTGTTAATCGCGTCGGCCAGCTGCTGGTTGGCGGTCGCGAGCACCGCGAGATCGGTCGACAGTCGCTTCTGGAGGTCCACCGGGGCCTCACCCTGCTTGACCCTGCCGGTGTCGGCGAGGGCGTCGCTGGACTTCCCGATCGGGCCCTGCGCGCCATCGCAGACGTTCTTCGCCCAGTTGTTGAGCGAGGCGCTGTTGTCGTCGCCACCGCACCCGACGGCGCCGAACGCCAGCAGCGCACCGAGCGCGGATACGGTCAGCAGTCGCTTCTTCACCGGGAAGGCCCTTTCGGTGTCGGTCATCGACCTGCGAACCTACACGGCCACGCGTTCGGCCCGCAGGCGCCCGGCCCCCCACGGCCCTAGAGGACAGTTCGGCAAGGGCAGACGGCTGGGACAACGGGTGCCGGTCAGGCCCACCCGACCCGGATCGGGTCCGCACTCCGGACGGTACGCAGTACCTACGGTCACCGGCCGACACTCCGGGTCCGACACACCAAGGATCTTGCAGGCACCAGCCAGCCGGCACTCGTCGCCGCGCGAGGTCGGCGTGGGCTCGTAGGGCCGCACCGGGCCGTCGCCGCCGGTCCGGAACGCAAGCGTGCCGGGCTCTACGACCTGCCGGGCGCCGGCCTCCTCGGTGTGTCGACCACAGAGTTGCCGGCGCCTGCCCGGCCGCCCACGGGGTGCATCCGGACGCCACGCACCCGGGCAGGCAGGAACAGGCAGAGTGAACCCGGGCAGGCGGGAGCCAAACAGCGTGAACCCGTGTGAGCGTGAGCCCGGGCAGAGCGACACGGGCAGCCGAAATCGGGGCGACCGGGAGCTGGGCAGATCGGGATCGGGAACCGCAGGGCTCAGTCGTCGGTCGCCGGGTCGGGCATCGGCCAGCTCATCCGGATCAGGCCGCCGTCGGCGCCGCTGGTCACCTCGACGTCCTCGACCAGGCCGGTGATCACCGCGAGGCCGAGTGCGTCCTCGTCGGCATCGGCCCCCGCGTCTCGATCGGAGGCGGGCATTCCGGCTGGACCGGCCTCATCCTCCACCTCGATGAAGAAACGCTTCTCCTGGTCAATCAGAGCGACCCGTACCGCTCCGTCGACGCCGCCACGGCGGTGCAGCCCGACCGCGCGCGAGCAGGCCTCGCCGACCGCGAGTCGCACCTCGTCGAGCACCGACTCATCGACACCGGCACGTCTCGCCACAGCCGCGGCCACCAGCCGGGCCGTGCGCACGTGCTCGGGAAGCGGACTGAATCGAAGTTCGACGGTTGCCATCTCTCCCCCTCCGGGGTAGCTCCCCAACACCTCACCGCTCATTGCGGCACCGGGTCCGTTCCCGGTCCCGCACAGCCGGCGAGGCACGGTCGCCCCGCCGGTCTGCTCACATCGGCGTGTCGAAGGTGGATCAGTCGGTCGCGGAGACCGCTTCCTCGACCGAGTTGTGGATCGGGAAGACCTTGGTCAGGCCGGTGATCCGGAAGATCTTGAGGATGCGCTCCTGGTTGCACACCAGACGCAGCGAACCCTCGTGTGCCCGGACCCGCTTCAGGCCGCCGACAAGGACGCCCAGACCGGTCGAGTCGAGGAAGTCAACGCCCTCCATGTCGACGATCAGGTGGTAGTTACCGTCGTTGACGAGCTCGACCAGCTGCTCGCGCAGCTTGGGGGCGGTGTACACATCGATCTCGCCACCGACCTCGACAACCGTGCGGTCGCCGATCGTGTGGGTCGACAGGGACAGGTCCACGGAACCTCCAGCACCTTGCCTTGCTACGTCATTGCAACCTCGGCCGGTCGGCCGCCATCGCTTGGCCGCAGAGCGGGCACACCGCCACGGCAAATGGAACCCCGGCGTTGCGACCCTCGGCCATGCGGCCGTCACGGCTTCATTCAACCACCTGTGACCATGCCCGCACGATGGCTTGGAGCGATTCTCCGTCACGCCGGTGACACACTGGGTCCTCATGCCGCCCCACCATCGCGCGCCCGAAGCCCTGTTGACCGCCCTCGCCGGTAGCCGGTCCCGTTCCGACCGCCTCACCCATACGGAGCAGTTGCCAGCCCGTCAGGCATGCTTTTCGCCGTGGCCGGACGGCATCCGCCCGGAAATCGTGGCCGCCGCCCGGACCCTGGGCGTCGAACTGCCCTGGGCGCACCAAGCCGAGGCGATGAATCTGGCCAAGAACGGCCAAAGCGTGGTGATTGCCACCGGGACCGCCTCGGGCAAGTCGCTCGGCTATCTGGCGCCGGTCCTCAGTGATCTGCTGGACGGCACCGAGGCCCCGAACGGGCGCGGTGCGACCGCCCTCTACCTGGCCCCGACCAAGGCTCTGGCCGCCGACCAGCGCAGACGCGCCGCCGAACTCGCCCCGGACCGGGTCCGCCCGGCCCTCTACGACGGCGACACGCCGCCCGAGGAACGCGAGTGGGTCCGCCAGTACGCCTCGTACGTGCTCACCAACCCGGACATGCTGCACCGGGGTATCCTCCCCGGCCACACACGCTGGTCCTCCTTCCTCAAGACGCTGAAGTACGTCGTGATCGACGAGTGCCACAGCTACCGCGGTGTCTTCGGCTCGCACGTCGCCCAGGTGTTGCGACGGTTGCGGCGGCTGTGCGCCCAGTACGGCTCAGAGCCGGTGTTCCTGCTCGCATCGGCCACCACCGCCGATCCGGCGGCCACCGCCGAGCGGCTCACCGGCCTCCCGGCCGTGGCGGTGACCGAGGATGCGTCACCGCGCGGTCCGCTGGTCTTCGCGCTGTGGGAGCCGCCGCTCACCGAGAACGTCGGCGAACACGGCGCGCCAGTGCGCCGTACCGCCACCGCCGAGGCCGGCTATCTGCTCACCGACCTGGTCGGCGCCGGAACCCGGACGGTGGTGTTCGTCCGGTCGCGCCGCGCCGCCGAGCTGGTCGCCCTGCAAGCCCAGGAGCAGCTCGGCCCACCCCTTGCCGCCCGCGTCGCCGCCTACCGCGGGGGCTACCTCGCCGAGGAACGTCGCTCCCTGGAACGCGACCTGTACTCCGGGCGGCTGCTCGGTCTCGCCTCCACCTCCGCCCTCGAACTCGGCGTCGACGTCTCCGGTCTGGACGCCGTCCTGATGGCCGGCTACCCGGGCACCAGGGCCTCGCTCTGGCAGCAGGCCGGGCGGGCGGGACGAGAGGGCCAGGGTGCACTCGCCATGCTGATCGCCCGGGACGACCCGCTGGACACCTACCTCGTGCACCACCCGGAGGCCCTGTTCGCCAACCCCGTCGAGGCCACCGTGCTCGACCCCGACAACCCCCACATCCTGGCCCCGCACCTGTGCGCGGCGGCGGCCGAACTCCCGCTCGGTGAGAGCGACCTCGACTTGTTCGGTCCCTCCACCGCCCAGTTGCTCCCGGTGCTGGAGCAACGCGGGCTGCTGCGCCGACGCGGTGCCAAGGCCTGGTACTGGACCCGGCGTGAGCGCGCCGCCGACGCGGTCGACCTGCGCGGCAGTGGCGGCAGCCCGGTGCAGATCGTCGAGGGACGCACCGGCCGGCTGCTCGGCACCGTGGACGCGGCCGCCGCCCACACCACCGTGCACACCGGCGCGGTCCACCTGCACCAGGGCCGTACGTACCTGGTGCAGGACCTCGACCTGGAGACCTCCGTGGCCGTGGTCGAACAGGCGGACCCGCCCTACACGACATCCGCTCGGGACATCACCTCCATCGCCATCCTCGGCACCGACACCACCGTCGAGTGGGGTGAAGCGCGGCTCTGCTTCGGCTCGGTCGAGGTGGTCAACCAGGTGGTCGGGTACCTGCGGAAGCGCATCGCCACCGGCGAGGTCCTCGGCGAGAGCAAGCTTGACCTGCCGCCCAGGACACTGCGCACCCGAGCGGTCTGGTGGACCGTTACGGAGGACCAGCTGTTCGACGCGGAGATCCCGTTCGACCAGCTCCCGGGCGCCGCGCACGCGGCGGAGCACGCCTCCATCGGCCTGCTCCCGCTCTTCGCCACCTGCGACCGCTGGGACATCGGCGGCGTGTCCGTGCCGCTCCATCCCGACACCCAGCTGCCGACGGTGTTCGTGTACGACGGGCACTCCGGCGGCGCCGGCTTCGCCGAACGGGGGTTCCGACGGGCGGGGCAGTGGCTGACGGCGACCCGGGACGCGATCGCGGCGTGCGAGTGCGAGCGGGGTTGCCCGTCGTGCGTGCAGTCCCCCAAGTGCGGGAACGGCAACGACCCGCTCGACAAGGCGGCAGCCGTGAGACTCCTGGATGTCCTGCTCGCCGGGGCTCCGGGGCAGGGCGCCTCGGCCGGGGGTGACGGCTGAGCCGCCGCTGGCGCATCGCCTGTCACCGGCGGGTGGGGCGTGCGCGTCACGCGCAGGTGTAGCGCCCCCGGCGGTCCGGCCTTCGCAGGGCCGCCACCGGCCGAGCTCTCCGCCACCGGATCGGCCGTGGGCCGTGGCGGCTCGGACTCGTCTGCTCCCCAGGACCAGACCGGTCCGGCCCTGGCCCGGGCCTGAGCCGGACCGACCGGAAACGGCAACCCCCCGCGGGGCACTTCGACCTCGACGGTCACCGTGACGGCATCCGCGCCCGGATCCACCGAGCAGGACACCAGCGCCGCCCGGTGCTCGTCCGCGATCCGGGAGGCCCAGCCGCAGCCGCCGTCCGGGTCCAGCAGGAGTCGATCGGCGGCAGCGAGAGCGGCGAGATCCGCCGCCGACTCCGCGCGGTGCCGCGCGGCCACCACCGACCCGACGACCAGGCTGGCGGCGAAGACCACGCAGCCCAGCATCATCAGCGTCACCAGCCAGACAGTCGCCGAACCGGCGTCGGGGGTGGCGAGTGGCATGGCGGGGCACGGTGCGGCGGCGGTCGGCTCGGTGGAGCTTGGTGGGCGCGGTGCGGTAGACGGGGGTCCTGTCGGAGCCGGCTCCGTAACGACCGGGCCGGCCGGGTCAGCCGACCTGAGCAGTTCTGCCGACCTGGCCACCCGAGGCGACCTGAGCGATCCGCCCGCCCCGACCTCGGCGAACCCGGGCCCGCCGAAACCGGCCTGGCCGAACCTGATCCCACCGAACCCGGTCCAGCCGCAGGAACGGGGATCGCGGGGAACGTACGGGCCCAGTGCTCGGACCGCCATCATCCACCGCCCTCCGCCTTACCGATGATGTCCTCGCGGGCCGCCACCGCCGATGCCCCCAGCCGGACCGTGAGAGCCGCCGCGAGACGCCCGGGCCCCGGGCAGGGCGCGTCGATCGCCACCCGTACCGTCTCGCCGTCCCGGGAGACCTGGACGGCAGCCCCGGCCGGTGCCGCGGCTTGTGCCAGCTCAGTGGCGTTCGCGTCACCGCGTGCGGCCGCTCTCGCCCCGATCCGCGCGGCGTCCACGCACCGGATCTGGGCAGCCGCCGCCACAACTCCCCACATCAGCACGGCCGCCAGGAACACCAGGGCCGGGAGTGCGACGGCGGTCTCGGCTGTCACGAACCCGCCGTCCCCGGCCGTCCTGCCGTCGTGCCCCCGCGGAGTTCGGCCGCACCGTCCGCCCGGTCGGAGAACCCGCCGCCCGGGCGGGTCAGATGACATGGAACGCCCGGTTGACCAGTTCGGTGAACGCATCGGTGAACACCCCACTGGTCACCAACTTGTAGAGCGCCGCAGCGATCGCACACGCGGCGACCGTCCCGATGGCGTACTCGGCCGTCGACATTCCCGCGTCGCTCCGCGCCCCGCGCAGTCTCCTCAGCCGCGCGGACAGCCACCTCCGCACCCTCCGGGCCGGCGGGATGGAGCGGACGTGCCGTCGGCCGGTCGCAACCGCGATGGAAACGGTCATGGCAGATCTCCTTCGACTTGTTCCGTGAGTTCGCAGCGGTTCCGCGAGTTGGGGCTTGGTCCCTCACTCGGGGCTTGTTCCACGTGTCCGGACCTGTTCCGTGAGTTCGTCCTCGACGATGTCCGAGGGCGAAGAAATCTGACATCAAGTCAGATTCGTTTGGCGAAGAGCGAGGTCAACCCGATGACCACGGGAACGACCCCGATCAGGATGAATGCGGGCAGGAAGCAGACGCCCAGTGGAGCGGTGGCAAGCACCCCGGCCCGGCGGACACGGACGTGCGCGGCCCGGCGGACGGCCTCCCGCTGGGTCTGGGCCAGTCCGATGAGGGGTGCGGCCGGCGGCGAACCGCTGGTGCTCGTCCGCACCAGACACCGAGCCAGCGGGGCGAGTGTCGGACAGTCCGCGCCGAGCCTCTCCCAGCAGACTTCCGGCGGTGCTCCGAGCGACAGCTCGGCCGCCACCCCCGCCAGCCGGTCGCTCATCGGCGCGCTCACGCTCGCCGCCACCGCCACGGCAGCCTCGCCCGGCGAGGAGCAGGAACCGAGACAGGCGGCCAACAGTTCGGCGGTCAATGGCAGTTGCCGGGACAACTGCTCCTGTTCCAGAGCGGTCCGCCGCTCGGCCGGAGAGCGCACCCGCGGCAGCCACCGCTTCGCGGCGAGGGCAAGCAGGACTCCGGCCGATAGTCCGACCGGGCCACCGACCACAGCCGCCGCACCGACCCCCACCACGACCGGTGCCGTCCACTCGGCTCCCGCCAGTTCGGTCGCGCGGGTTCGCCAAGTCCGCGTCGACGAGCTTCGACCTGCTCGGTGGAGCCCATGCACCGACCATCGGCGTTTCCCCAGGCCATGATGGCCTTGAAGGCCGGCCTCCGCACCGGAGGCACGGGCGATCCATCGGCCGGCCCGACGCCGGGCGACCCGGCGCCGTCCCACCCCGGCCACCTCCCCGACAGCCGCCATCACCACGACCGACAAGGCGAACGACAACACCGGAACTCCCACGCTCACCACCCCACCTCCGCCCGGCCGGCCCGACTCCTTGAGATCCCGCACTCAATCGCGCACCCCTGCACGTCCGTTGCTCTTCGGCGACCCCCCGCGTCGCGAGTCGCCGCTTCGTCCCGCGCCGGGTCCGGCTCCACCACCGGCCGGCGAGCAGGCGGCTCCGGGCGGCCCACTGGTCCCCCTCGGGCCGGCAAGCCCCCGGCGGCCTCAGCAGCCCGCACGATCCGGGCCGTCCACGCCAGCCCGGCCGCCTCCAACAGCGCCCCGATGACAAGGCATCCCAGGCCGATCGGCCTGTGCAGCAGGACCTGTATGGGCTTCGCGCCGAGCGCGGCACCCAGCAGCAGCCCGATCAGTGGCAGTGCACCGAGTACCACGATGGTCGTCCGCGGCCCGGCCAGCTCTCCGGCGATCTCCTCGTTCAAGGCCCGCTCGGCCCGCAACGCGTCGGCGAGTTGGTCCAGACCCGCGGCCAGGCCGGTTCCGCTCTCCGCGGTCACCTCCCAACAGGCTGCGACGGCCGCCGCGCCTTGCCCGCCGGGCAACTCCGCCACGAATCTGAGTGCGGCGGGGATGTCGGCGCCGTACCGGCCGGCGGCCAACCGGGCGGCAGGCTCCGCTCCCAACCCCGCCCACAGGGACGTACGGACGATCACCGAGCCCAGCGCCTGGTCCGCCGTCGCTCCCGCGCGCAACTCGGCGGCCAGGCCGGTGCAGAGCTCGATCACCGCTGTCGCCCGCGTGCGCGCCTCCGCCGCCAACCGACGGCGGTGCCGCCACCGCCGCAGCGGCACCACGGCAACAGTCGCCACCACCAGTGGTACTGGCGACCTCACGTGCAGTCCGAATGCCAACCCGACCGGCAGCACGAGGAGTTCCGGAGCCAGTCGGCCAAGCCAGCCCGACCGGGCCCTAGCCAGGAGGCCGTGTGCCAGGTCGCGACGTCCACCTCCTGCCGCCCTGCCGAAGAGACCTCGTACCCGCTCGGCCGCTCGCGTCCTGCGCCCCAGAGTCGACCGGAATCCGGCCACCGCACCGATCGTTCCGACCACCCAGAACAGCTGGCCGCTGATCACTGCAACCCCTTCCTGGCCGACTGCAGCAGCCGCCAGGCACCGAACGCGGCGGCGCACAGGAGCAGCGCCCAGAGGATCTCGATCTGCCGCACGTTCATCGGATGCTCCCCGGCAGCTCCACCCCTCGGACCGCACAGCGCTGCCGCAGCCGGTCCCAGCCGGGACCCGGCTCACAAGTACCGTCGGCCGTGAACGTGACCGCCGACGTGGTCGTCGCGAGCCCTCGCTCGTCGCCCGTGAGCATGTGGATCTCGGCGACCCGGCGCAGCCCGGTGTGCGACTCACGCACCAAGTGGATGATCACATCGAGGGCTGCGCGCAATTGGCTGTGCAGGGAGAGTCGGTCCAGGCCGGCGAGCGAGCCGAGCGCCTCCAGCCTGGCCGGGACATCGGTCGCGGTATTGGCATGAACCGTGCAGCAGCCGCCCTCGTGACCGGTGTTGAGCGCGGACAGCAGGTCGACCACCTCGGCCCCTCGGACCTCACCAACCACCAGGCGGTCCGGCCGCATGCGCAGCGCCTGCCGGACGAGATCCCGCAGGGTCAGCTCACCGAGCCCCTCCTGATTCGGAGGCCTGCCCTGGAGCCGCACCACATGGGGGTGGTCCGGCCGGAGTTCGGCCGAGTCCTCGGCCAGCACGATCCGCTCCCCCGGCCCGACCAGCCCCAGCAGGGCCGCGAGCAAGGTGGTCTTCCCCGTGCCGGTCCCACCGGCGATCAGGAACGAGAGCCTGGCGTTCAGCAGCGCCAGGAGCAGGTCCGCTCCGGCCTGGGGCAGCGTGCCACCGGATACCAGCTCCGTCAGGGTGAACGGCCGGGAACGGGAGATCCGGAGCGAGATGTGGGTGCACCCGGCGGCGATCGGTGGCAGCACGGCATGCAGGCGTGTCCCGTTCGGCAGCCGGGCGTCGACCCATGGCCTGGCGTCGTCGAGACGTCGACCGGCCGCAGTCGCCAGCCGGTGCGCCAGGTGGCGCACCGAGGCGGCGTCGGGGAACCGGATGCCGGACACCCGCTGCAGCCCGGCTCCCCGGTCGATCCACACCTCGTCGGGACCGTTCACCAGGACATCGGTCACATCCGGCTCACCCAGCAGCTGGTCGAGCGGCCCGGCGCCGACCAGCTCCGAGCGGAGCACCCGCACCGCGTCGAGGACATCGTCACCGCCCAGCGGCGGCCTGGCGGCCCGTACTGCCGCCGCCACCGACCTCGCGGTGGGCTGTGCACCGGCTTCGGCCAGCCGCAGCCGCACGGCGTCGAGCAAGGCCACGGCTCGCGGATCGGTCCGCCCGCGGACCACCGCCGCCCCGGTCCGCCCCAGCCCCTCCGGCTCCGCTCCACCGGGCCGCTCGCGCCCGAGCTGCGGCCCGGAGCCGGCCGCCGCTTCCGCGTCCAGCCCGGCGTCCTGACCCCTTTCGCTCCGGCCTCGCCCGCCCGCCTCCGCTCGACTCGGGTCCGCATACCCCGTGTCGGCCCGGCCCGGCCGGTGCGGCCGGCCACCGAGGCGCATACCGGGGCCGAGCGGCCGCCGGTGCGGGCCGGTCGTGGTCCTGTCGCACTCCCCCGGCCGGCTCGACCCCCTCAGACGACCTGTCACAGCACACCCCCTCCATCCGCCGGAACCGGCGGCATCGCTTCGTTCAGGAAACCTGCGCAGAACCGCGCCAGCGGTCCTTTCGCGCGTGTACCGGGCGGTGCTCCCCGCTCGACGTCGACGCCCAGTCCGGGCTCCCGTGGCAGCTCACCGGCCAGCCGCAGCCCGAGCCCACGGGCGATCTCCGGGGCCGCCAGCCCGGCCGGTCCCGGCACCCGGACGACCGCGCGCAGGTCCGAGAGCCGCATCCGGGCGGCGGAGGCCACCCGGTCCGCCGCCGCCATCGCGCGCAGCTCCGCCGGAACCACCAGCAGCCCGGTGTCGGCCTGTTCGAGTGCCTGCCCGGCGGCCGAGTCGAGGTGCCGGGGAAGGTCGAGAACGACCAGCCCCCCGCGGCGACGGGCCGCGGCGACCACGCTGCGCATCGCCTCTGGCGGCACGGCGAGCGTGTCGCCGCGATCCCAAGACAGGGCGGCCAGCCGGTGCAACTCGGGTAGCGCTCTAGCTAGTTCGGCTCCATTGACCCGCCCGCGGGAGGCAGCCAGGTCGGGCCAGCGCAGGCCACCCGCACCCTCGCCACCGAGCAGCACGTCGAGCCCGCCGCCCAAGGGGTCGGCGTCAATGAGCATGGTGCGGTGTCCCGTGCGGGCCGCGGTGATCGCAAGGGCGCAGGCCAGGGTCGAGGCGCCGGCCCCGCCGCGGCCGCCGAGCACGGCGACGGTCAGTGCGGGCGGGCCGACGCCCTCGGCCGCGTCGGCGATCCGGTCCAGCAGCCACGCCTGCGCATCGGGGAGGAACAGGACGTGCTCGGCCCCGAGTCTGACGGCTCTGACCCAGACCTCGCAGTCGTCCAGATCGAGGCCGAGCAGCAGCACGCCGGCCCGGCGGCCCAGAGCCGCACAGCGCTCCGCCTGGTCGTCTCCGACCAGCACCAACGGCGCGTTCTCCCACAGGTCTCGGGACGGTGGAACGCCGCACAGCAGGTGCGGGTCGGTGCCTGCGGCGACACAGAGCCGAAGCAGGTTCTCGGCGAGGGACTCGTCCTCGGTGACGATGAGCGGCCCCGACGGAGCCGTCCGGTCGGCCGAATGGTGGTCTGCGGTGGGTGTGGACATGGCTGTCTCCCCCGGTGAGGTGCTGTCCGGGCGCCGGCACCGGACATGGCCCCGGCGCCCGCCGGTGGGTTGTCAGCGGCCTCCCCGAGAACGGAGACGACTGCTGCCCGGACACCAAGGTCGCGGCCGCGGCCGAATCCGTCAGCCCCCTCCCGATTACCTGTGGACAAGTCGGGTCTGTGGATAACTTTGTTCACCCGCACGGGGGGTTAATGAGCAAAGAATTGACACCCGCGAGACTGCCAAGAAGCCCGGGAACGCGGCGGCCCGCCCCCACCCGAGATCCGCAGCCAGGGGGCGGAGTCACGTCTCGCCACCCAAGACTCAATAGACACGGAGAGTGACGGATCAGTGCCGATGAGCCCTCCCGGCAGATCGCTCTCGCCCATCGCGAATACCGTCGGCGAGCCTTCCCCGAGATCGTCGAGAAGCCCGGAAAATGGCCCCGGACGTGCGACGACCCCCGCCGGGGGGGAGAGCGGGGGTCGTCTATCCACAGCCCGACTCGGGGGGGAGGAGCCGGACCGGGTTAGCACGGTCGCGAACGATCCGTGACTTCCATGGTGTACCCGAGCGGCCAGAAACACAAACCCACACGCCCGCGAGTACGCCGAATGGCGGGGTGTTTTGCCGGGCCCTCTATCCTCAGATCCCGTGGACACCTCCGAGAACGCCGACATCGCCGAGCACGACGGGAACTCCGCGTTCCGTTCCGCACCGGACGGCACTGAACCGGCACCTGCAGCCATCTCGCGTCGCCAGTATGGCGCGGTGCGAACCGCCGCATTCTTCGATCTCGACAAGACGATCATTGCCAAGTCGAGCGCCCTGGCGTTCAGCCGCCCGTTCTACCAGGGCGGACTGATCAACCGTCGGGCCGTGCTGAAGAGCGCCTACGCCCAGTTCGTCTTCCTGGTGGGCGGCGCAGACCACGACCAGATGGAGAAGATGCGCGAGTACCTCTCCGCACTCACCCGGGGCTGGAACGTCCAGCAGGTCCGCGAGATCGTCGCCGAGACCCTGCACGGGCTGATCGACCCGATCATCTACGACGAGGCCGCCTCGCTCATCGAACAGCACCATGCGGCCGGCCGCGATGTCGTGATCGTCAGCAGTTCGGGCTCCGAAGTGGTCGAGCCGATCGGCGCGCTACTCGGCGCGGACCATGTGATCGCCACCAGGCTGAAGATCGAGGACGGCAGGTACACCGGCGAGATCGAGTACTACGCCTACGCGGAGAACAAGGCCGCGGCGATTCGCGAACTGGCCGATGCCGAGGGCTACGACCTGGCCAACTGCTATGCGTACAGCGACTCCTCGACCGATCTGCCGCTGCTCGAGGCGGTCGGCCACCCCTCCGCGGTCAACCCCGACCGCGCTCTGCGCAAGGAGGCCCTGGCGCGCGACTGGCCGGTCCTGGCCTTCGACCGCCCGGTCGAACTCCGACGTCGACTCCCGGACTTCAGCGCGCCGAGCCGCTCCGTGGTGACGGCCGTGGCAGTCGGCACCGCACTGCTGACGGCCGGGGTGCTCTGGTACACGGCGGCCAAGCGACGGCGCCCGTCCGCTTGATGCGACCGGCCCCGGGCGACGTCACACCGGGGCCGCCGCACTGGTCTACGCGCCCAGTCGGTTTCCGCGCGCCCAGTCGGCAAACCACTCCATCAGGACGAAACGGACAAACAGCAAAGACTTCTTTTTTCGGGTTCCGCTTTCCGTCGAACCGCGATAGAAATGAGTTACGGCCCGCGAGACCCGGTCAGGACCCAATGAGGGTCGTTCCGACAACGCAGTTCAGGCCCACGGACCGCGTACAGATAGCTGGGCACCCACATGCAGCCGACCCGCTGTCGGGCCGCCGCACCAGGTGAACGGGCAGGATCCCCGCCTGATGGGCACTTACGGTGCATGCTTGGTAACTCGGTACCTGTACCAGCGGCGGCACCCAGCAGGATCAGGTGCCGCCGCAACTCTGCGCCGGGACGGTGCCCGGGTCGCTCAGACCATGCCGCGCTGCATCGCTTCACAGACCGCCGTGCTCTCCCGCACGCCCAGGCGGAGCGCCTTCCCGCAGTGCCCGATCCAGGCGGCCATTCCCTCGGGCGTGCCGCCAAGGTAGCCGCGCAGGGCCTCCTGATAGGCGGCCGTGCCCAGCTCCGCGAGACCGACTTCCACCGGGCAGATGGCCTTGGGGTCGAGCCCCTCGGAGATCAGGACGATCCGCTGTGCGGCGCGGGCGATCATGCCGTTGTGCGAGGCGAACGGCCGCAGCGCGAGCAGCTCGCCGTGCACCACCGCGGCCACGACCAGCGCGGGGGTTCCGCTCGCCGCGCCCTCCGCCCGGGCCACCAGCAGCCGGGAGAGCTGATCGAGGCGCGCCGCGACCTCCTCGACCTGCGGTGCGGGCGGGAGCTCCACCGCGCCGGAGACCGCCTCCTCGACACCCTCGACCGCGGCCAGCTCCAGCGGGAAGAGCTCGGCCACCCCCTCCCCCGCACTTCGGGGCCGCCCGGCGGACTCGTCGGCATCCCCGACCGCCAGCAGGTGCAACCGGGCCAGCACCTGGAGCGGAGAGTGCCGCCAGACGCTCAGCAGCTGCCCGGCCTCGGCGGAGATCCGCAGCGCGGCGCCGACCGTCCGGGCCCCGGGATCGCCGCCGAAGTCGCTGCGGCGGCGCACCTCCTCCAGCGGCCAGTCCGCCCCGTCCAGGGCGGCGGAGGCACGCGCACCGCGCAGTGCGGCCTCCGAAGTCACCTCGGGCGAACGGCGGCGCATCACACGGTGTCCGTACAGCCGGTCCACGGCCTTGCGCACCTCGGCAACAGCCTCGGGCACCCCGGGGAGCTCTGCCAGCGGGGCGAGGGGATCAGTTCCAGTGGTCACCTACCCGAGAGTAATGAACCACCCGCTGGGGCCGGTACAGCAACCCCGCCATCACCCGTTTGAGGCAATCCCCGATTCCCGCCCTCGCGGGGCACCGGCGCGCCGCTAGCATAGCCACTATCGGTGACGATAACGATTTCCAAGAACAATCCCGGCGGCACACGTCCCGCCCGAGCGAGAGTCGGGGTCCCAGATGAAGATCGCCTTCGTCGGCAAGGGCGGCAGCGGCAAGACCACGCTGTCGGCGCTGTTCATCCGCCACCTGGCCGCCGCTGGGCGCCCGGTCATCGCCGTCGACGCCGACATCAACCAACATCTGGGAACAACCCTCGGACTGACCGACGACCAGACCGCCGCGCTGCCCGCGCTCGGCGAACACCTGCCGCAGATCAAGGAGTACCTACGCGGCAGCAACCCGCTGATCGGCTCCGCCGAGGAAATGATCAAAACCACGCCGCCCGGCCGGGGTTCACGCCTGCTGCGGATCGTCGAGGAGAACCCGGTGTACGCCGCCTGCGCCCGGCCGATCGCACTCGACGAGGGCTCGGTCCGCCTACTGGCGACCGGCGCCTTCGCCGAGGAGGACCTCGGCGTCGCCTGCTACCACTCCAAGGTCGGCGCGGTCGAGCTGCTACTGAACCACCTGGTCGACGGCCCGGACGAGTACGTCGTCACCGACATGACGGCGGGCTCGGACTCCTTCGCCTCCGGCCTGTTCACCCGCTTCGACCTGACCTTCCTGGTGGCCGAACCGACCCGCAAGGGCATCTCGGTGTACCGCCAGTACAAGGACTACGCGCGGGACTTCAACGTGGCCCTGCGGGTCGTCGGCAACAAGGTGCAGAGCCCCGACGACCTCGGGTTCCTCCGACGCGAGGTGGGCGACGACCTGCTCGCCGCCTTCGGCCAGTCCACCTGGGTCCGCCACCTGGAGCAGGGCGCCGAGCCGGAGCTGAGGACGCTCGAGCCCGCGAACCGCGAGGTGCTCGCCCGGCTCAAGGCGGAGGCCGACGCGGCCTTCAGACTGCGCGACCCGCTGCGCTACACCCGGCAGGCCGTCCACTTCCACCTCCGCAACGCGGAGAGCTGGGGCAACGCGAGGACCGGGATCGACCTCGCCTCGCAGATCGACGAGGACTTCGCACTCGGCGTCGAACAGGCCACCGATCAACTGGACGCCGCCCCTGCCTGACGACCCAGCTCGCACACCGGCGCCGATCGGCCCTCGCGAAGGCCGGCATCCCTAGGGGGTGCCGGCCTTCGCGCTGCCCGGCGACGCCCGGTCGGCCCTCGCGCAGGTCAGGACGTATTCCCGGAAGACCCGGCCGCCACCCATAGGAATGAATCCAGGGCCGTTTCCTTCCACTCAATTTCACCCTGTGCAAAGCTTTCATTACTCTCGGTTTACTGATTCTTGATGGTTCATGGGCCGCCCGCGACACTCCCCGCCGCGCCCACGCCATCCCGCCGTACCGTCGCGACCCACGCCGATCCGCCTCCGAGCTCCCCCACCGGACCTGACTGCGTTCGCTCCCCGGAAAGACGGGAAGACATGACCCTCGACATCTCCACCGCACCGATCGCCTCCGACACCACCGACCACGCGCCACCGGAAACCACGGCCACCGGCCCCCTCCCGGCGCGGCCCACCGGCCTGCCGCACGACCTCGCCGCCTCCCTGGTGGTCTTCCTGGTCGCCGTCCCGTTCTCGCTCGGCATCGCCCTGGCCACCGGCGCCCCGCTCACCTCTGGCCTGGTGGCCGCCGCCGTCGGCGGTCTGGTGGTCGGCCTCCTCGGCGGTACTCCGCTCCAGGTCAGCGGCCCTTCCGCGGCACTCACCGTGATCGTCGCCGGGCTGATCGCCCGGTTCGGCTGGCAGGTCACCTGCGCCGTCACCGTGATCGCCGGACTGCTGCAGCTGCTGCTCGGCTCACTGCGGGTCGCGCGGACCGCGCTCGCCGTCTCACCCGCGATCGTGCACGGGATGCTGGCCGGCGTCGGCCTCACCATCGCCATCGCCCAACTGCACGTGGTACTCGGCGGCTCACCGATGAGCTCCGCACAGGCCAATCTCCTCGCGCTGCCCGGCCAGCTCTCCGGTCCACATCTGCCCGCGCTCGCGGTCGGCGCCGTCGCCATCGCCATCCTCTGCGGCTGGCCCCGGCTCGGCCGGTTCCCGGGCTCGGCAGGCCGGCTGGGCGGCGCACTGGCCAGGGTTCCCGCCGCCCTGGTGGCCGTCGCCAGCGGTACCGCGCTCTCCGCGGGCCTCGGGCTGAGCCTGGCCCGGGTCGAGCTTCCCGCCTGGAGCCGGCACGCCCTCGCCTCACCTCCCAGCCCCGCCGTGTTCGTCCAGCACTGGCCCGTCCTGCTGGCCGCCGCGCTGACGGTGACGGCCGTGGCGAGCGTGGAGTCGCTGCTCTCCTCCGTCGCGGTGGACCGGATGACCCACAGCTCGAGCGACCTCAACCGCGAGCTGCGCGGGCAAGGCGTCGCCAACCTGCTGAGCGGCCTGCTCGGCGGGCTTCCGGTGGCGGGCGGCGCCGTCCGCAGCACCGCCAACATCCGGGCCGGCGCCGTCGGCCGCAAATCCGCCGTCCTCCACGGGGTCTGGGTGGCTCTGGCCGCGGTCGCCCTGGCCGGCGGGTTGCGCCGGATCCCACTGGCGGCGCTGGCCGCGCTGGTCCTAGTGGTCGGCATCCAGATGGTGAGCTTCGCGCACATCCGGCGGGTGCACCGGCACCGGGAGTTCCCCGTCTACCTCACCACCGTGCTGGGAGTGGTTCTGCTCGGCGTCCTGGTCGGTGTCGCCCTGGGCGGCTCGATGGCCGTCCTCCTGGCCCTGTACCGGCTGACCCGAGCCCATGTGGACGTCTCGGTAGAGCCCGACGGCTCGTACCTGGTCCGCACCCATGGCCCGCTCACCTTCGCCGCTGTCCCCAAACTGAGTCGGGCACTCGCCCTGATCCCCCCGCGGGCCCGGGTGACGGTATGCCACGACGGCTCGTTCCTCGACCACGCGGCATACGAGCAGGTGCACACCTGGCGGGTCGGCCACCAGGCCGGAGGCGGCCGGGTCTCGATGCTGACGGAGCGGCATGACGACGGGGTACTGGACCCGGACGGCACCGTTCGCTCCGGCAGCTCCTCGGGCCCGCACCGCTGCCGGGCCTGGACACCCTGGGGTCGTCACCACTGCATCGAGCAGGGCAACGAGGACCCGCATGGCCGGCTGCTGGACGGGGTCCGCGGCTTCCAGCAGCACACCGCACCGCTGGTCCGCCACGAACTTGCCCGGCTCGCGCGTGAGGGCCAGGCGCCCTCGCAGCTCTTCCTGACCTGCGCCGACTCCCGCCTGGTCACCAGCATGATCACCAGCAGCGGCCCCGGCGACCTGTTCACCGTACGGAACGTCGGGAACCTGGTCCCGGCACCGTACGAGCCGGGGGCCGCCGACGACTCGGTGGCGGCAGCGGTGCAGTACGCCGTCGAGGTGCTGGAGGTCCGCAGCATCACCATCTGCGGGCACTCCGGGTGCGGCGCCATGAAGGCCCTGCTGGACGGGGTCCACGAACAGCCGGGGCCGCCGACACCGCTGACCCGCTGGCTGCGCAACGGGCGCGGGTCGCTGGCCCGGCTGAGGCGGGCACCGGCCGAGTTCGCCGGGCGACCGGTAGTCGACCTCGCGGAGCAGCTCTGCATCACCAACGTGGTCCAGCAGTTGGATCAGCTGCTGGCCAACCCGGCGGTGGAACGCCGGGTCAACGAGGGCACCCTGCGACTGGTCGGCATGTACTTCGACTTCGCCACCGCCCAGGCGTACGTCTTGGACCGGGAGAAGAGCCGGTTCGTGTCCGTGTCGGAGGAAAAGCACGACGAACGGCCAGTGGCAGCCTGACGTCGCGCGCCTCCTCCGGCGCCTGCCGGGCCCGGTCGGGCAGAACCGGGCCCGGCCCCCGAGGGGATCCTCGAGTTCGAGGCTCGGGGCCGTAGTTGTGACCTTGGACAGAGTGGGTCAGGGCCATAGCAGATTGGCCAGGTCGGCCGGGGTGACGTAGCCCGGCCAACGGCCGTCCCGGAACAACTGGATGCCGGCGTCCCGGTAGCACTGGTCGACCAGTTGGGAGCAGATCATGTGCCGGCTGTCCGCAACATAGGCCTTGATCAGCAGGCCTATCGGAAGATGGAAGTGGTGTGCGGCGAGCGCGAAGTAGTCGGCCGCACTGTAGGGGACCCCGACGTAGCCGCGGGCCGCAGCGACCACGGCCTGCCGCTGTTCCTCGGTCAGCGCGAGCCTGTCGGTCGACCAGCGGATCGGCTGGCCTTCGTACTCGGTCAGCGGCCCGACCCGGGCACCGCCGGGTTCGGCCTCCATCAGCTCGCCGTCGCCGAGGTAGACAAAGGCGTGCTCGAAGTCGGCGAATCCATCGCCGTTGAGCCACTGTCCGATCCTGATCAGGCGGCCGACCTGGCCGTTCATCCGGACAACGGCGAAGTCCCCTGGAAGGGGCGGAAGTAGGGGCTCCCCGGGGCGGGCCGAGGCAGCGGGGGTCGCGGGAGTTCCAGGCATGTGCATCCCCCCAAGAACGGGAGCGCTGCGTTGAGGAGCGGGCCCGCGAGTGACGACGACGAGCCCGTACCTTCAGTGGATTACCCGCCGGACCAGCCGTCAATACTCCTCGTGGCAGCCCGCCCGCAGTCGGTGATCGGTGATCGGTGGTCGGTGGTCGACGGAAAGCAGCCGTCGGTTGGCGCTCGGCGGTTGGCAACCAGGGAGCCGGATGGAACGCCCCCGAGGGCGGGGCCGCCAGCGCACGTCCGGGCCGGCCCACTTAAAGGTCTAAACCAATTGAGAGCAGCTGCCTCTTGTCAACATGGCGGTTCGCCTGGTGAGCTGTGCGCTGGAACACACGGGACAATCCCGCCGCACGGGATCTCCCGGCATATGAAACTCGATGAGGAGTGCGCGTTGAGCAACGAGAGCCTGGCCAACCTGCTCAAGGAGGAGCGCCGTTTCGCTCCGCCCGCGGAACTCGCCGCCGCCGCCAACGTCACCGCGGCCGCC